>NZ_CP013141.1:5449787-5473230 GCF_001442535.1 Lysobacter antibioticus
CGGCGGCAGCCAGCCAGCGCAGGGCGGGACAGGCGCGGCGGGAGGTGAGAGGCTGGGTCGGCCGGGTCATCCGGGGCACTCCGTCTATAGGGCACAGGGCCCGGACACGGCCGGACCGGCAAAAATCCCGGTGGCCACTTTTAGATCGTTCTAAATGCGGGCAAGCTAGCACGCGACCCAGGCCCCTTCATGCTGCAATGCAGAATGCAGGGACGGGCCCCAGGCTGCAGGATGACGGCATTTAGAACGATCCAAAAGCCGCCGAGAGCCATGATTGCCGACCGACCACCCCTTGTGAGGTGTCAACGATGAACGACGCGCCCGCTCCCCGCGGCCGGGTCACCCTGGCCGACATCGCCCGTGCCTGCGGCCTGTCGCGCGCGACGGTCTCGCTGGTCCTGCGCGGCAGCCCGCTGGTCCATGCCGACACCCGCGCCCGGGTCGAGGCCGAACTCAAGCGCCAAGGCTACGTCTATCACCGCGGCGCGGCCAATCTGCGGCGCAAGGTGTCGACCGGCGTGGCCCTGGTCATCAACGACCTGTCCAACCCCTTCTTCGCCGAATTCGCCGCCGGTGTCGACGAATGGCTGGCCACGGCCGGCTTCGTCACCCTGCTCGGCAGCACCAACGAGTCGGTCGAACGCCAGCAGGCGGTGCTGACCTCGCTGATGGAGCACGACCCGGCCGGCATCATCTTGTCGCCGGCCGAAGGCAGCGACGGTGCGCGCGTGCGCGCCCAGGTCGGCGAACGCACACCGGTGCTGGTGTTCAACCGCGAACTGGATTCCACCGACTGGGATTTCCTCGCCCTCGACAACACCCACGGCGCGCGCCTGGCGACGCGGCATCTGCTCGAACGCGGCCATCGCCGTATCGCCTTCTTCGGCGGCCACCGCGATTCGAGCTCGTGCCGGCAACGCCGCCAGGGGTATCGCGAGGCCTTGGCCGAGGCCGGCGTCGATCCCGAGCCGCAGTGGCTGGTGGAATGCGCGCCGACCCGCCTGGAAGCAGCGCAACAGACCGGTGCGCTGTTCGTGCGCGACCCCGCCCCGACCGCGGCGGTCTGCTACAACGACGCGGTCGCGCTGGGCCTGATGGCCGGCCTGGTCGCACGCGGGCGCCGCCCGGGCGGCGATTTCGCCGTCGTCGGCTTCGACGATATTCCCGAAGCCTCGGTCGCCTCGCCCACCCTGACCACGATCGCGGTCGACCCGCGCGCACGCGGCCGCCAGGCCGCCGAGCTGATCCTCAAGCGACTGCGCGACCCCGACATGCCGCCCGCCCATACCGTCGCCCCCGTCCGGCTGCAGGCACGCAGCAGCAGCGAGGTGCTCGTTCCGCCCGGAGAGTTCGCATGACCCGTCGCGACATGTCCTACACCGCCGCGCTCGCGGTGGTGACCACGATCTTCTTCACCTGGGGCGGCCTGACCAGCCTCAACGATGTGTTGATCCCGCATCTGAAAGCCGTGTTCCAGATGAACTACGCGCAGTCGATGCTGATCCAGTCGACCTTCTTCGGCGCTTACTTCCTGATGTCGCTGCCGGCGAGCAAGGTAGTGGCGAAGGTCGGCTACAAGAACAGCATCGTGATCGGGTTGATCGTGGCGGCGGCCGGCGCGGCGCTGTTCTTCCCGGCCGCGCGCATTCCGTCGTATCCCTTGTTCCTGGCCGCGCTGTTCGTGCTCGCCAGCGGCATCACCCTGCTGCAGGTATCGGCGAACCCCTACATCAGCCTGCTCGGCGACCCGGCCGGCGCGCCGAGCCGGCTCAACCTCGCCCAGGCCTTGAATTCGCTCGGCACCACCCTGTTTCCGTACGTGATCGGCCCGCTGATCTTGTCGACCGCGGTGCTCGGCACGGCCGAACTGGCGGCGATGTCGGTTGCCGAGCAGGCGGCGTACCGCGCCCATGAAGCGGCTTCGGTGCAGATGCCGTACATGATCATCGCCGGCTGTCTGCTGCTGCTCGCGGTGTTCGTGTACCAGATGCGCATCCCCTCGCTGGCCGAAGCCACCGAGAGCGCCGACCCGGTGCACCACAGCTTCGCCGAGGTGCTGGGCCAGCGTCATCTGTTCTTTGGGGTGATCGCGATCTTCGTCTACGTCGGCGCCGAGGTCTCGATCGGCAGCTTCCTGATCAACTACATCTCGGCGCCGGAAATCGGCAACATCGACCACGCCCAGGCCAGCGAATACCTCGCTTACTACTGGGGCGGCGCGATGGTCGGCCGCTTCATCGGCGCCGCGCTGCTGCGCCGCTTCGATGCGCGCCGGCTGCTGGCGCTGTTCGCGGTCGCCGCGATCGCGCTGCTGGCGCTGACCATGAGCACGAAGGGTTCGGTCGCGATGTGGGCGGTGCTGTCGATCGGCCTGTTCAACTCGATCATGTTCCCGACCATCTTCACCATCGCCATCGAGCGCCTCGGGCCGATGACCAGCAAGGCTTCGAGCCTGCTGATCATGGGCATCGTCGGCGGCGCGGTTATTCCGTGGCTGCAGGGCGTGTTGTCCGACCGGGTCGGTATCCAACCTTCGTTCGTAATTCCGGTGGCGTGCTACGCCTTCATCGTCTGGTACGGCTGGCGCGGTTCGCGCGTGCTCGCCGGCCAGGGCCAGCACGTCACCGCCCAGGCTTCGGGAGTGATGCATTGATGTCCGTTGTGCTATCCGCAGAACCGCGCAACGGCGCAATCGTCTGCTTTGGTGAGGCCCTGATCGATTTTCTCGCGCGTCCTTCGTCGGTCGCCGGCGAGCCGCGCCATTTCGTCGAATACGCCGGCGGCGCGCCGGCCAACGTCGCCGTGGCCGCGGCGCGCCTGGGCGGCAACGCGCGCTTCGTCGGCATGCTGGGCGAAGACATGTTCGGCGACTTCATCGCCGGGCAATTGCAGGACTACGGCGTCGACACGCGTCATCTGTTGCGTACCGCCGAGGCCAAGACCGCGCTGGCATTCGTCTCCCTCGACGGCGACGGCGAACGCAGCTTCAGTTTCTACCGGCCGCCGGCCGCCGACCTGCTGTTCCGCGACTCCGACTTCAGCGGCGACAGCTTCGCCGAGGCCGGCGTGTTCCACGTCTGCTCCAACAGCCTGACCGAAGAATCCATCGCCGCGACCACGCTGGCCGGCATGCGCCGCGCGCGCATGGCCGGCGCCTTGGTCAGTATGGACATGAACCTGCGGCCGTCGCTGTGGCCGGCCGGCTTCGACCCGGCGCCGCGCCTGCTGTCGGCGCTGCTCGAAGCCGACCTGATCAAACTGTGCGGCAGCGAGTTCGAATTCCTGGCCCGCCACCTCGGCGGCGAAGAAGCCGCATTGCAGCGTTTGTGGCACGGCTACGCCACCTGCGTGCTGATCACCGACGGCGCCACGCCGATCCGCTGGCACACGCGCACGCGCCAGGGCGAAGTGCCGACCTTCCGCGTCGCCCCATCCGACACCACCGGCGCCGGCGATGCGTTCGTCGGCGGTTTGCTGCACCGGCTGTCGACGCTGGGCGTCAACGCCGCCGGCTTCACCGATTTCCTCGAACGCGAAGCCGACTTCATCGGCGCCTTGCGCTATGCCGCGGCCGCCGGCGCCCTCGCTACCACCCGACATGGCGCCTTCGCGGCGATGCCGAGCGCGGCCGATGTCGAACGCCTGATGCAGGAACAGTCATGAATCTTCCGTTGCACCCGCTTCCCGATTTCCGCAAGGCCGAGACCTTGCGCGCGCACATCGCCGACACGATGGCGTTCTACGACCCGGTCGCGCGCGACCCGGACGGCGGCTTCTTCCATTATTTCCGCGACGACGGCGCGGTCTACGACGCCTCGCACCGGCACCTGGTCAGCAGCACCCGCTTCGTCTTCAACTACGCGATGGCGGCGATCGAATTCGAGCGCGAGGACTATCGCGAGCTCGCCCGTCACGGCCTGCGTTATCTGCGCGAGAAGCATCGCAACGCGGAGACCGGCGGCTACGCCTGGACGATTCGCGACGGCCAGCCCGAAGACCGGATGAACCACTGCTACGGCGGCGCTTTCGTTCTGCTCGCCTACTCGACCGCGCTCAAGGCCGGCATCGGCGAGGCCGCGGCGTGGATGGACGAAACCTGGGACTTGCTGGAGCAGCGCTTCTGGGAAGCGCAGCACGGCCTGTACCGCGACGAAGCCGACGCCGACTGGAACTTCAGCGACTACCGCGGCCAGAACGCCAACATGCACATGTGCGAGGCGATGCTGGCGGCGTACGAGGCCAGCGGCCAACGCCGTTACCTCGACCGCGCGCTGACCTTGGCGCAGCACATGACCCAGCGCCAGGCGGCGAAGTCCGAAGGCCTGGTCTGGGAACACTACGACCGCGACTGGAACATCGATTGGGATTACCACCGCGACGATCCCAAGCACCTGTTCCGCCCCTGGGGCTTCCAGCCCGGCCACCAGACCGAGTGGGCCAAGCTGCTGCTGATCCTCGACCGTCATCTGTCGCCGAGCGGCGAAGCGCCGGCGTGGCTGGTGCCGACCGCGCGGCATTTGTTCGATGTCGCGGTGGCGCGTTCCTGGGACAGCGAACACGGCGGTTTGTTCTACGGTTTCGCCCCGGACGGTTCGGTCTGTGACGACGACAAGTATTTCTGGGTCCAGGCCGAATCGCTGGCGACCGCGGCATTGCTGGCCGCGCGCACCGGCGACGACCTGTATTGGCAGTGGTACGACAAGCTCTGGGCTTATGCCTGGCAGCACATGGTCGACCATCGCTACGGCGCCTGGTACCGCATCCTCGACCGCGAGAACCGCAAATACAGCGACGAGAAGAGCCCGGCCGGCAAGACCGATTACCACACCATGGGCGCGTGCTACGAAGTGATGCGGCTGCTGCGTCAGGGCTGATATCGCGTGGCGTTATCGTGGGACGCAAACGGGGCGCAATGCGCCCCGTTTGCGTTGCGACGGAGGCCTTTGCTTCGGGGTAGGAGCGGCGCGAGCCGCGACTGCGAACCTATGGTTGCGCCGTAATTGCGAGGTCGCGGTCGCGGCTTGCGCCGCTCCTACCCAAGAGCCCCCGCGACGGCGAATCATTGCCGTTGCCGTTGCCGTTGCCGTTGCCGTTGCCGTTGCCGTTGCCGTTGCCGTTGCCGTTGCCGTTGCCGTTGCCGTTGCCGTTGCCGAGATTTTGATCTGCTTTGCCGCTTTACCGGTCAAGTGGAGACCCGGAGGGCGCCGCACAGGACGTGCGGCGTTTTCCGATAAGACAAGGATGTCTTATCGGAAAATCCCGGCGCAAGCTGCGTACTCGCAGGGGAGCTTCGTCAAGGAAAGCCCTTTTCTTTGGTTACTTTTCTTTTGGGCCAGCAAAAGAAAGTAACCCGGCCGCTTCAGCGGACGGAAGCTGTAGATGTTGCTGTTTCTTTTCCGCCTTATGACGGGGAGGCGCAGCACGGCACACATCGCGGTCGCGGCTTACGCCGCTCCTACAGGTGGATTTCGGCCAGGAACGGCGCGAGACCGATGCACCGCGGTCGTGGCTTGCGCCGCTCCTACCCTTCGATTGCTTCGCTTCTGTAGGAGCGACGCGAGTCGCGACCGCGAACCGACCGTTGCGCCGTAGTTGCGAGGTCGCGGTCGCGGCTTGCGCCGCTCCTACCCTTGGCCCCGCCGGGCGCGCTGCCATTCGCAATAGCCCACGCCATCCGGCGCGACGTATTCATGTCCGCTCGTCGGAAGAGGCACCCTCATCCCGCTATCGACGGCCGCCGTCGATGCGCCCGGGCCTATCCTGAGCCCCCACCCCCAAGGATCGCCCGCCATGGACACCCAACAGATCGCCAACCGCTATGTCGAGCTGTGCCGCGCAGGCAAGCACGAACAGATCCAGGACGAGCTCTACGCCGACGACGCCGTCAGCATCGAGGCGCCCGGCCGTCAGGACGGTTCGCTCGGAAACGTCGAGGGACTGGCAGCAATCCGTCAGAAGGGCCGCGACTTCATGGCCGATGTGATCGAGATCCACGACAGCTGGTGCAGCGACCCGGCCGTCGGCGGCGACTGGTTCAGCCTGGCCATGAGCATCGATGCCACCTACAAGAGCATGGGCCGCATGCCGATGGCCGAGGTCGCGGTGTACAAGGTGCGCGACGGCAAGATCGTGCACGAGCAGTTCTTCTACGGCTGAGCGCGGCACCGAAACCGACGCATCGCGGCTCGACCGCTCGAGCACTCGACACGGCGCAATGCAGTGCAGCACCTCGTGACGCGTCGAAAGGATTATGCGCAGCTGCCTCGGCACAACGTCCGCGGCATCGGCATCGGCATCGGCATCGGCAGCGGCAGCGGCAACCGCGGGCCGAGGCCTTCCGCTGCAGGCTAAGCCGCATGCCGCGAGGCACCGGACAGAAATCGGCCCCCGCAAACGAAACAGGCCCCGCGAGCGGGGCCTGTTTCCTTACGCAACCGTAGCGACGTCGATCAATCGATGTCGAGGAAGCTGCGCAGCTGTTCCGAACGGCTCGGGTGACGCAGCTTGCGCAACGCCTTAGCCTCGATCTGGCGGATACGCTCGCGGGTGACGTCGAACTGCTTACCGACCTCTTCGAGGGTGTGATCGGTATTCATGTCGATGCCGAAGCGCATGCGCAGCACCTTGGCTTCCCTCGGGGTCAGGCCGGCGAGCACGTCGCGGACCGTCTCGGAGAGGTTGATGTTGGTGGTGGCTTCGACCGGGGACTCGACGTTGGTGTCCTCGATGAAATCGCCGAGGTGCGAATCCTCGTCGTCGCCGATCGGCGTCTCCATCGAGATCGGCTCCTTGGCGATCTTCATGACCTTGCGGATCTTGTCCTCGGGCATGTCCATCTCTTTCGCCAACTCTTCCGGCGTGGCCTCGCGGCCGTACTGCTGGAGCATCTGACGCGAGATGCGGTTGAGCTTGTTGATCGTTTCGATCATGTGCACCGGGATACGGATGGTGCGCGCCTGATCGGCGATCGAACGGGTGATGGCCTGGCGGATCCACCACGTGGCGTAGGTCGAGAACTTGAAGCCGCGGCGGAACTCGAACTTGTCGACCGCCTTCATCAGACCGATGTTGCCTTCCTGGATCAGATCGAGGAACTGCAGACCGCGGTTGGTGTACTTCTTGGCGATGGAGATCACCAGGCGCAGGTTGGCCTCGACCATCTCCTTCTTGGCCTTGCGCGCCTTGGCTTCGCCATAGGCCATCGCACGGCTGATTTCCTTGATGTCGGCCAGGGTCAGGAACGAGGCCTGCTCGATCTCGATCGTGGTCTGCTGCTCGACGATGATCTGGTCCTTGACGTCGCGCAGGCCCGACGACCACTTCTGCTTACGCTTGAGCAGCTCGTCGACCCATTCCAGATTGGTCTGGTTGCCTTCCCAGGCACGGATGAAGTCCTTGCGCGGCATCTTAGCGATGCGCGTGGCCAGGTCGAGGATCTTGCGCTCGTGGTCCTTGATCGAGCCGACCACGTCGCGCAGGTTGCGCATCAGGTTGTCGGTCAGGGCCAGCGGCAGCTTCAGGGTGACGAACACGGCGGCGATGTCTTCGCGCAGCTTGGTCGCCGCCTTGGCGCCGGCGCCGCCCTTGCCCTGGGCCTTGAGGAACTTGCCGTACAGGTCGGCGATGGCCTCCATGCGCGCGGCGACTTCGACCGGGTCCGGACCGGAGGTGGTCTCTTCGGTCTCGGCATCGTCGCCGGCGGCTTCGACTTCTTCGTCGTCGTCCGCTTCGGCATCGGCGTCGGCCACCACGACCGGCGGTGCCGGCGGCTCGGGCTCTTCGTCGAGGTGATCGTTGAAGCCGACCACGATCTCGGCCAGGCGCTTCTTGCCGGCCTTGTGCTGCTCGTAGTCTTCGAGGATCAGCTGGATCGTGGAGGGGAACAGGGCAAGCGAAGCCTGGACCTGGTTCAGGCCCTCTTCGATGCGCTTGGCGATGGCGATTTCGCCCTCGCGGGTGAGCAGCTCGACCGTGCCCATCTCGCGCATGTACATGCGCACGGGGTCGGTGGTGCGGCCGCCTTCGCCGTCGAGTGCGGTCAACGCCGCCGCAGCTTCTTCAGCCGCGGTGTCGTCGACTTCGCGATTACCGGTGTTGCCGTCGGCGAGCAACAGCGTTTCGGCATCGGGGGCAACTTCGTGCACCTCGATGCCCATGCCGTTGATCATGCCGATGATGTCTTCGATCTGTTCCGCGTCGACGAGATCGTCGGGCAGGTGATCGTTGACCTCGGCATAGGTCAGATAGCCCTGCTCCAAGCCCTTGCTGATCAGGAGCTTGATATCGGACGGAGGGGGCTGACGTTCGTTGGCCATGGGCTGCGCCACCGCGCTATTGAGGGTAGGGAACGCTCCAGTATATCAGGTCCGGCCTGGGAGGCCGGGTCTTAGGACCGGAGGAGAAAGGTGACCGGGCCGTCGTTGACCAGGTTGACGACCATATGGGCGCCGAAGCGGCCGGTTTCCACCCCTCCGGCATGACGTTGCCGGCAGGTTTCGACCAGACGGTTGAATAACGGTTCAGCCAGGCCCGGGGCGGCGGCCGTGCTGAAGCCCGGACGCATGCCGCTGCTGGTGTCGGCGGCCAGGGTGAACTGGCTGACCAACAGCAGGCCACCGCCGGTGTCGGCCAGACCGCGGTTCATGCGGCCGGCCTCGTCGGCGAAGACCCGGTACCCGAGCAGGCGTTCGGCCATGCGGGCGATCTGGGGTTCGCCGTCGCCGGGTTCAAGCCCGACCAGGGCCAGCAGGCCGGGGCCGATCGCCCCGACCGTTTCGCCGTCGACGACGACCGAGGCCTGGGTGACGCGCTGGATCAGACTCAGCATGCGGACTCGTACGATCTGGAAAGTCGGACGCGAGTGTAAAGCCTGCATCGTGCCGGCATCGACGGCGTGCCGGCGCCGATCTGCGCCGCATCCGGCGCGCTTCGCCGGCCCGGCCGCCACGGTGGCGCACAGGCCAGCGGCTACACTCGCGCGATGACCCGATTCGTCGCCCGCCTGCTGTACGTCTTCGCCAGCGCGCTCGGCCGCCTGCCCTGGTCCTGGCAGATGCGCCTGGGCGACGCCATCGCCGCGCTCTGGCAGCGCCGTAACGCCCGCGAGAGCCGGGTCGCCCGGGTCAACCTGGAGCTGGCCTACCCCGAGCTGCTGCCGGCCGAACGCGAGCAATGGCAGCGCGCGATCGTGCGCACCACTTCGCGCCAGGCGGTCGAGACCCTGCGCCTGTGGACCCGCCCGCATGCCGAGAATCTCAGCCTGCTGCGCGAGCAGCACGGCACCGAGCTGTTCGACGCCGCGCTCGCTTCCGGGCGCGGCCTGATCGTGGCGGCGCCGCATTACGGCAACTGGGAGCTGCTGAACCAGTGGCTGGCCTTCCGCACCCCGCTGGCGATCCTGTACCGCCCGCCGGAGTCGCCGATCGGCGAGGCCTTCCTCAACCTGGTGCGCGCCGACACCGAGGCCGAACGTGTGACCCAGGTCCGCGCCGAAGGCTCGGCGGTGCGCCAGTTGTGGAAGCGGCTCAACGCCGGCGGCGTGGTCGGCATCCTGCCCGACCAGCAGCCCAAGGCCGGCGACGGCGAGTTCGCGCCGTTCTTCGGCGTGCCCGCGCTGACCATGACCCTGCTCGGACGCCTGGCCGAGCGCACCGGCGCGACGGTGTTGTTCGCGTATTGCGAACGCATCGACACTCACCTGGATCATCCGGCGTTCGCCTTGCGCATCGAAGCCGCGCCGCACGGCATCGCCGATCCCGATCCGCAGCGCGCCTGCATCGCCCTCAACGCGGCGGTAGAACGTATTGCGCGCCGCGATCCGGCCCAATACCAGTGGACCTATAAACGCTATACGCTGCGCCCATCCGGCAATGGCGACGACAACCCCTATCGTTCGAGATAGGACGCCGGTCCGTCGGCTCGACAAGGACGCCCCATGCGTTACGCGCTATTGCTGCTTGCCCTGCTGTGCGGCCCGACCACGGCCGCGGCCGCCGCGCAGAGCGACGACCAGGCCGACGTCAATGCCGTCGATGCGGCCTGGAACCGCTACACCCGGCTCGCCGCCAAGGACGATGGCGCGAGCGCCGAGCTGGTCGCCGAATCGACCGCGCAGCATTACGCCTTCCTGCGCGACGTCGCCCTGTACGCCTCGACCGAACAAGTCCGCCGCCTGCCGCTCGCCGACCGCCTGACCGTGTACGGACTGCGCGCGAAATACGAAGCGCCGGCGCTGGCCGGATGGGACGGCCGCGCGACGTATCGCCATTGCGTGCAGGACAAGCTCTGCCACGTGGTGATGCGCCATGCCGACGGCAACTTTCCGTCGCTGAGCCACGTCGCCATGATCGATGCCGATAGCGCGCTCGGCGAAGTGCAACCGCCGACCGGCGAGCGCTACGTGTTCGGCCCCGAATTCGCGCGCGAAGGCGGGGGCTGGAAGACTCGTCCGGAACGCCAGACCGAAGAGCTGTCGAAGTTCATGGCCGCGGTGGCCGCGCAATCGGGCGGCGAGACCGCGCTGTTGCAGCACTTGCTCGGCGATTTCCTCGGCGAGGGCCAGGCGCCGTCGAACCTGAGCGCGCTGGAACTGGCGCCGCGCGACGACGCCGCGCAGCGCAATCGCCTCAACGAGCGTTGGCCGGATTACCAGGCCTACCTCGACACTCAGATCGCCGCGATCAAGCGCAAGGCCGATGCCGGCGAAGCGCTGGCGCAATACTTGTACGGACGCCTGCTCTACACCGGGCTGGAGTCGCGTCGCATTGCCGCCGACCGCGACGCCGCCCTGGCGGTGCTCGAACGCGCCAGCGACAGCGGCCATGCCGAATCGGCGCTGGCGGTGGTGAACATCCTGCTGTCGACCAACGACCGCCTGTCGTTGAGCCCGCAGACCCTGCGCCGCGCCCTGCCGCATCTGCGCCGCAGCGCCGAAAGCGGCAACCCGCAGGCGATGATGGGCTACGCCGATTTCATCCGCGCCGGCGCCGCCGGCCTGGCCAGCGACTGCAATCAGGCCATCGAATGGCTGCGCAAGGCCGAAGACGCCGGCATGGCGCAGGCGCGCAACGACCGCGTCTGGATCCTGGCGACCTGCCCGATCGCGGGCCAGCGCGACGCCAAACAATCGCTGGCCCTGAGCCAGCACATGATCGCCAGGCGCGAGCAACTGCGCGCCGCCGAACTCGATACCGTCGCCGCCGCGCTCGCCGCCAACGGCGACTTCGCCCAGGCGGTCGCGTTCCAGACCGATGCCCTGGCCCGGCTCAAGGACGGCGAACTCGACCCGAAGTCGCGCGAGCGCATGCAGGGCCGTCTCGCGCTGTATCGTCAGGGCCGCGACTACACCGAAACCGAACCGCTGTACGCCAAAGAACCCTGATGACGGATACGCCCGACCCCACCGCTGCCGAACCGACCTCCACCGAACCGGGCCCGACCTCACCCGCGCCCGCCGCGACGACGGCCGACACCGGATCGAGCGCCTGGCAGCAACTGCCTTCGCGCGCGGTGCTGTTGTGCACGATCGACGTGAGCGTGTCGCTGGCGGTCGTGTTCGCGATCGCCGGAGTAATACTCGGCATGCTCACCATCGGCTCCTGGGTCGGCATCGCCAGCGGGCTCAGCGGCGCTCTGCTCGGCGCCGGCATCGGCACCTGGATCGGCCTGCGCCGCTACCGCAATACCTTGTGGCGGCTCGACGCGCACGGCTTCGCGGTGCGCCGCGGCGTCGCCTGGCAACGCGAAACCCTGGTGCCGCTGACCCGGGTGCAACATCTCGACCTCAAGCACGGCCCGCTGCAACGCCTGCGCGGCCTGGCGACCCTGGTCGTGCACACCGCCGGCACCCGCCACAACGCGGTCTCGATCGATCATCTCGACGCGCAGGACGCCGAGCGCTTGCGCGAGCGCCTCGGCCGTCAGCTCGACCACGACGAAGACGCCTGATGAGCGCGCCGGGTTCGACCGTATCGCCGGACGACGAAAGCACGCGGGCCGATCGCCGCCTGCATCCGATGTCGTGGTTGTTCGTGCTGATCCAGCAGCTCAAGCAGTTCATCGTGCCGCTGGCCGCCCTGCTGGTGTTCGGCCGCGGCGACCGCAACGAGCTGTGGCCGCTGATCGGCGTCGGCGCGCTGGTGGTGGTCGCGCTGTGGCGTTATTTCACCTACCGCTACGGCATCGGCAGCAATGCCGTGGTGGTGCGCAGCGGTCTGCTCAACCGCAGCCTGCGGGTGATCCCGTTCGTGCGGATCCAGAACGTGGCCCTGCACCAGACCGTGCTGCACCGCCTGTTCGGCGTCGCCGAAGTGCGCATGGAATCGGCCGGCAGCAAGGAGCCCGAGGCGCAGATGCGCGTGCTCAAGCTCGACGACGCACTGGCGCTGGAAGCCCTGGTGCGCCGGCGCGGCGCGGCCGTCGTCGAAGGCCAGGCCGAGGACAGCGCCGACGTGCTGCTGCGGCTGCCGCCGCTCGAAGTGCTGCGCCTGGGTCTGGTCTCCAACGGCGGCCTGGTCCTGATCGGCGCCGCCCTGGCCGGCCTGTCGCAGTACACCCCCGATTTCAACGCACGCGTTCCCGGACGCATCGGCAGCCAGGCGACGCACTGGCTGTCCGGCCATGTCGAGGCCTATCACCTCGACGCGATCGGCGTGGCCCTGATCGCGGTGGCCCTGATCGCGCTGATCGCCGGCCTGCTCAAGCTGCTGTCGATCGTGCTGGCGCTGCTGCGCTACTACGGCTTCGAACTCAGCGAACACGGCCGCCGCCTGACCGCCGAACGCGGCCTGCTCGGGCGCTGGCGCACCACCGTGCCGCGCCGGCGCATTCAGGCCTGGACGCTCGAGGAAAGCCTGATGCACCGCTTGCTCAAGCGCCGCGGCCTGAGCGTGGACACGGTCGGCGCCGAGGCCAACGAAGACGGCCGCTCGCTGAAGGAACTCGCGCCGATCGCCACGCCGCAGGCTTGCGATGCCTTGATCGAACGCTTGCTGCCGCGCGCCGGCTGGGATCGCCTGGAATGGCGCGCCCTGCCTGATGCGGCCTGGTGGCGGCTGTTTCTGCCCGACGTGCCGTGGACCCTGCTGGCGGTGTTCTCGCTGTATTGGCAGGTCGGCGCCTGGAGCGCACTCGCCCTGCTGTGGCTGCCGTGGGCGGCGTTCAAGGCGCAGCGGCGCACCCGGCGCATCGGTTACGCCATCGGCGAGGTCCTGATCGCGGTGCGCGAAGGCTGGTGGCGGCGTTCCTGGCGCTTCGCCGAACTCGACAAACTGCAGGCCTTGCAGCTCACCCGTTCGCCGCTGGACCGCAGCTGCGGCACCGCGACCTTGTGGCTCGACACCGCCGGCGCCGGCGCCCTGGCGCCGCCGCTGCGGATCCGTTTCCTGCCGGAAGACGAGGCTCGGCAAATTTACGCCCGGCTCGCGGCGATCCTTTCGCAACGCCCGCTGCGCTGGTGAGGCGCAGCGCTCAGGCGCCGCGCCCCCAGTAACCCAGCTCGCGGCGTATCTGCAGGCCGCGCAGCAGCGACGACCACGGCTTGCGCCGCAGCCGGCCGAGACGGCCGGCGAGCAAGTCCTCGGTCGCGGCGATCACGCGCTGCGAGGAGCGCCCGTCGCGATAGGGATGGATCGCGTCGGCATAGGCGTCGATCGCGGCCTGCAACTCCGGGCTCGGCGCGAACGCCTGCTCGAGCTGCGCGGCCAGCGCCGCCGGATCGTCGAAGTCGATCATGTGCGGCTTCGGCGCGCGGTTGCGGAAGGTCACCACCGGTTTGCGCTGGACGACGAACTCCGACACCACCGAGGTCGTGTCGGCAACCAGCACGTCGGCCGCGCGTTGCGCCGAGATCAGGTCCTCGGTCTCGACGAAGGTGGCATTCGCGCCGGTCAGCGCGCGATAGCGCTCGAACAATTCCGGCGCGCACTTGGGATGCAGGG
This sequence comes from Lysobacter antibioticus, assembly GCF_001442535.1. NCBI lineage: Bacteria > Pseudomonadati > Pseudomonadota > Gammaproteobacteria > Lysobacterales > Lysobacteraceae > Lysobacter > Lysobacter antibioticus. The sequence continues at coordinate 5,463,725 of NZ_CP013141.1, forward strand.
TCAGCAGCCAGTAGCGCTCGCCCGAGGCGATTTGCGCGGCGATCGCCTCCAGCAGGTGCGGCGCGGCGCTGAGGCGTTCGGTGAAGGTCGAGGCGAACAATACGGTCTGGCGGCGGCCGGCCAGACGGCGCCATTTCGCCGCGCCGCCGTCGTCGTCGCCGAACAAGGGATCGAGCTTGGGCCAGCCGGTCTCGACCACGGCGAAATGCCCGGCCTGCTCGGCCAGGGCGCGGAACGGCGCGGTCGTCGCCGGGCCTTGCGTGCAATACAGGTCGAACAGGCCGCGCACGCGGAAATGGCCGCGCGCGTCTTCGCGTTTCTCGACGTTGAAGCCGTGGAACAACTGCACCTTGGCGCCGGCGACGAAGGGCGGCACCCAGTTCGCGGCGCTGAACACCGCGCGCGGCTGCAGCGCGACCGCAGCGCGCAGGCCTTCGCGCCCGGGCGCGAGCATGCGCACCGGCGCCGGCAGGGTCGAGGCCGCGGCGCCATCGGCGAACCAGGCGTGGGCGGTGTGCCCGGCCGCATGCAGCGCATCGGCCAGCGGCCGCAGGATGGGCAAGGCGTAACGCTCGGTCGCGAACAGCAGGTAATCGGCCATCGTATCGTCCAGGCCGGAACCCAACGCCGGCCGCGGCATTATCGCGTCCCCGGTCGCGGTATGCGCATCGGCGTGGTCTTCGCCGCGCCCACACTATGGTTTCGCCCACCGATGGGCTCCACAATGCCGGCATCCGCCGCGCCGCCTGCCGTCATCAGGTATCGATCATCGACACGACACGACCCGCCGCGACAACGCCGACCGACGGCCGCCCCAAGCTCTCGGCCTGCATCATCGCGTTCAACGAAGCCGACCGCATCGGCGACTGCATCGCCTCACTGGCGTTCTGCGACGAGGTGGTGGTGGTCGATTCCTATTCGACCGACGCCACCGCGGCGATCGCACAGGCCGCCGGCGCGCGCGTGCTGCAACGCGCCTTCGACGGTTTCCGCAGCCAGAAGCATTACGCGGTGGAGCAGGCCGCTCACGACTGGGTGCTGTGCCTGGACGCCGACGAGCGCGTCGACGCGCGGCTGCGCGCTTCGATCGAAGCGGCGCGCGCGCGCGGTTTCGAAGACGCCGCCGGCTACCGCTTCGCACGCCTGTCGGAGTATTTCGGCAAGTTCCTGCGCCACGGCAACGCCTATCCGGACCGGGTCCTGCGCCTGTTCGACCGCCGCCGCGGCGGCTGGCGCGGCAAGCGCGAGATCCACGAAGCCGCCAGCGTCGACGGCGCGGTCGCGACGCTCGCCGGCGACCTGATCCACTACCCCTACCGCTCGCTCGAACAGCAGCTCAGCAAGACCGAGCGCTATGCGCGGATGATGGCCGAGCACGAGTATGCGCGCGGCAAACGCGCGAGCCTGAGCAAGCTGGTGCTGGCGCCGGCGTGGCGGTTCTGGCGCGGCTACGTGCTGCGCGCCGGCCTCCTCGACGGCTGGCACGGCCTGGTCTATGCCTATGTGCGTGCCAATTACGTGCGCCAGAAGACCATCATGCTGTGGATGCTCGAACGCGGCCAGCCGGTGACCACGCCGCCGCGCAAGGACGATGCAGGCACGCCTCACGACTGAGTGCGGCTCGCTTACGGTCCGCTGTCGTCGCTGCGCGCCTCGCGCAGGCTGAAGCCGTACAACAGGCCGACCGCCACCGCATAGAACGACGCGACCAGCTGGTGCGCGAACATCGACTGGGTCAGGCCGCTGGCGATGTAGACCAGCACCAGCACCAATCCGCCGAGCGCGCTGCTGCGCGAGCGTCCGGCCGGCAGCGCACGCAGCCGCCGGACGAACAGCACCAGGGGCAACAGATACACCGCCAGGATCGCGAGCAGACCCGGCAGGCCCATGGTCGCGGCCCACTCGGGCACGTCGCTGTGGGCGTGAGTGAGTCGGCAGAAGCCGACCCGCGCCGCCGGCGGACGGCATTCCGGCAAGGCGCTCACGGCGCGGCCGAAACTGCCGACGCCGATGCCGTCGAGCGGATGCTCGACGAAGGTCTGCCCGGCCAGGGACAACAGGTTCAGACGCGCGCCAAGCGAGGAGGCGTTGTCGCCTTCCTTGAGCCGGTGCACGTCCGAGCGCAATTCCTCGATGCGGGTCTGCTCGGCCAGCGGGCCGATCCACAACGCCGCGACCGCGCCCAATGCCAAGGTCGCCAATACCGCCCACGAGACCCGGCGCGCGCGGCCGCCACTGACCAGCAAACCGATCAGCAGCACGATCAACACGCCCGGCCAGGTACCGCGGCTGCCGCTGAGGGCGACGGTCACCACACCGAGCGCGCAGGCCGCGGTGGTCCACAGCAACTCGCCGGAGGGCCGGCAGAACACCGCCAGCACGATCAGGGCGATCACCGCTTCGGCATAGACGATGGCGTTCGCGGTCCAGCCGGCGGCGCGGTCCATGCCGCCGACGACCTGGTAGACCGCCACCGCGAAAGCGCCGGCCAGGCCGACCAGGGCGCCGGCCCACAGCCAGCGCCGCGACGGCCGGTAGGCGTAGGCCATCAGGGCGAAGAACGGCAGGGTCAGCAGGCGCAGGCGGTTGTCGGCCTCGCGCCAGCGCACGTCGTGGAGAAAGGTCGAAACCGCCACGATCACCGCCACCGCGACCGCCATCAGCAGCAGCGGGCGCAGCGCACCGCCGATCTCGCGATAACCGTGGGCGATCCGGCCCGGCGCCATCAAGAACGCAGCCAGCGCCAGCGCGGTGAACGGCAGCAGCCCCCACGGCGTGGAGATCAACAGCGCCGGCAGGCAGAACAGGGCGATCTCGAGCGTGCGGCGGGCCAGAGCCAGGCGGCGCGGCTCGCCCGCGAGGGGCTCGGGGCGGAAAGAAACGTCGGGTACTTGCGGTTGGGGCACGGATCAGTCCGTATCGTCTTCATGTGGCCGCAGCGGCGGTGCGGCGGGACAGGTTTCGCGCGCAGCGTACGGCACCAGCCACCAGATGCGGCGATTGGAGCGTCCGCCTATTTCGGCGCGGTTGCGGTCCACGCAGGCCGGCAGCGCCGGATCCTGCACCAACAGCCAGCGCGTCCGCGGCGCCTGGGCTTGCCAGGCCAGGCCTTGTTTCAGTTGCTCCGGCCAACGCATCTTGAAGCCGAAGGTGGTGGTGCGCGACTGGGTCCTCAGCAGATTCTGCTCTTTCCAGGCGACCAGGCCGAGCTCGGCCTCGGGGCCGATGCGCGCGGCGACCTTGCTCATCACCCCGCGCGCCGACGAGGAATCGTTGAGCACCGGCGCGACCAGCACGCCGTTCAACACCCACAGCCCGCACAGGGTCGCGGCCATGCCGAGGATCGGACGGCGCGGCCCGGCCCACAGTAAGGCGGCCAGGCCCCAGCAAGCGATCGCCAACACGCCCGCGGCGAGTCCGCGCGCGCCGTCGGTGAAATCGCGCTCGGCGATCAGCTTGCGCTCGAAGCCCGGGTTGCCGAACCACATCGACAGGCCCACGCCGAGCAAGGCCAAGACGATCAGTGCGGCGAAGGCGAAGCCGATCCGGCGCGGCCAGGCCCGGCGCAGGATGCCCGGCAACAGCGGCGCGAACATCAGGCAGGCCATCGGCAGCGCCGGCAGGATGTAGACGTCGCGTTTGCCCTGAGGGATCGAGAAGAACACGATCACCAGCAACCACCAGGCCATCGGCAGCACATAACGCGGATCGAGCCGGGCCAGGCGCCGGCGCCACGCCGGCAACGCCCAGGGCAGGGCGAACATCAACGGCAGCCACATCGAGAGCATCACCCCGAGGTGGTACCAGGGCGGCTGGTGATGGTCCCAGGACTTGGAATAGCGCACGGCGGTCTGGCGCAGCAGCAAGTCGCCCAGGTAACCGCGGTAGACGGGATCGGAATGGGTCAAGGCCACCGTCGCCATCGGCGCGATCCACAGAGCGACCGCGAACACGAACGCGAGCGGCCCCAGCCAGAAATAACCCCGGTCGATGCCGGCGCGCACCGGCATCTCGACCCAGGCCAAGGCGCGATGCGCCACGCCGCCCGGCGCCAGCGCGGCGCGCAACGGCCGCAGCACGGCCGCGAGCGCGAGCGGCGCCAGCATCAACAGGGCGAGCGCGCCGACTCCCTTGGTGATGGTGCCCATGCCGGCGGCGAACCAGCCCAGCACCCACCAGCGCCAGGCCGGACCGGTCAACAGATGCCGCAACAGGCCGTAGTTGGCCAGGGTGATCCAGAACACCACCAGCGGATCGATCTGCGCCTTCTTCGACTGATAGACGAAGTGCACGGTCAGCAGCAGCGCCCAGCCGGCGTAGTAACCGACCCGCGGCGTCCACAGGCGCCGGCCGAGGTCGACCACGCACCACAAGGTGCCCAGCGCGGCGAGCAGCGAAGGCAGCAGGAAGGCGACGCGCCATTGCCCAGTGGCCTGATAGGCCAGGGCTTGCATCCACATGAAGAACGGCGGCTTGTCCGAGTACAACTCGCCTCCGCGATGCGGGAACAGCCACTGGCCGCTCTCGACCATCTGCATGGCGACCAGGGCGAAACGCGGTTCGTCGGCGGGCCAGGGATCGCGCAGGCCCAGACCCGCCCCGAGCACCAGCCAGGCGACTATCCAGAACAACCAGGCGGGGTAGAAACGGGCGCTTTTGAACATGCGCGGGCCTTTGAACGTGCGCAGATCATAAGCGGCGGCCCGCATCGGGTGGAGAGGCGGGCCCTTGAATCTGGGCCTGCGCTCACCCTTGGCTCAAGCGCCGCGGCGCAGACGGGCGTAGAAGAAGCCGTCGCCGCCGCCGTCGCCCGGCAATCGCTGGCGACCGACCTCGCGGTCGTGGCCGAACCGCGCGGGCAAGGCCTCGGCGCGCGCATCGGCGGTGCGCGCCAGGAATTCGCGCACTTGGCGCTCGTTCTCTTCGGTCAGGATCGAGCAGGTCGCATACAGCAGCACGCCGCCGGGCGCGACCGTGCGCCACAACGCGTCGAGCAGACGCGCCTGCAGCAGCATCAAGGCGGCGATGTCGGATTCGCGCCGGTGCAGGACCACGTCGGGCTGGCGACGGACGATGCCGGTCGCCGAACACGGCGCATCCAGCAGCACCGCATCGAAGGGCTGGCCGTCCCACCAGGCCTGCAGGTCGGCGGCGTCGGCCACGCGCAGTTCGGCGCGCCCGGCCAGGCCCAAACGGACCAAGCCGCTGCGCACCCGCCGCAGGCGCGCCGCATCGACGTCGAGCGCGGTCAGGCGTAAGGCCGGGTCGCGTTCGAGCAGATGCGCGCTTTTGCCGCCGGGCGCGGCGCAGGCATCGAGCACCCGCGCGCCCGGCGCGGCCGCGATCGCATCGGCGACCAACTGCGCGGAGGCGTCCTGGATCGACACCGCGCCCTCGGCGAACCCGGGCAGCGAGGCGATCGCCGCCGAGCCTTGCAGACGCAGCGCATCGGGCAAGCCCTCGACCACGTCGGCTTCGATACCGGCCTCGGCGAGCCGTTCGCGATAAGCGTCGCGAGCGATGCTGCGCGCGTTGACCCGCAACCACATCGGCGCCGGCACCGCGCTTTCGGCCAGGATCGCCTCGTAATGCTCGGGCCAGTCGCGGCGCAGGCGCCCGCGCAACCAGCTCGGCCAGTGCGAATGCTTGGGGTCGACCGCCGGCAGACCTTCGCGCTGGGCGCGGCGCAGCAGCGCGTTGACCATGCCGGCCTGGTGCGGATACCCCAGGCCCCGTGCGGCTTCGACGGTGGAGTCGAGCGCGGCGTGCGCCGGCAGTTGCAGCGGATCGAGCTGGGCCAGGCCGACGTACAGCAGCGCACGCAGTTCGCCGTCGCGCCGGGTCAGCGGCCGCGCCATCCAGGCGGCGAGCGCGCCCTCGTAGCGCAGCGGCTGGCGCAACACCGCAAAGCAGATCGCCTCGACCAGGGCGCGGTCGCGCGGGTCGGGCAGGCCCGGCAACGCGGTCGCCAGCTCGGCCTTGAGCGAACGCCCGCGGTGCATCACCGCATCGAGCACGCGCGCGGCGATCGCGCGCGGCCGGCTGCCGCTGTGCATGCTGGCGTCGTGCATGCCGCCGCCATGCGGGCCGTCGGAACGGGTGCGCCGGTCGGACATGCTCAGCGCGCGACCGCGAGGTCGCGCCGGCCGTTCAAATAATCCGCGGCGGTGATCGCCTTGCCGCCATCGCGTTGCAACACGCGGATGCGCAAGGCGCCTTCGCCGCAGGCGATGTCGATGCCTTCGCGCCCGGCCTGCAACACGCTGCCGGGTTCGGCGGAATGCTGCAACGGCAGCGCGATCGCGCCGTGCACGCGCACGCGTTCGCCGGCGATCGTCGCATCGGCCATCGGCCAGGGATTGAAGGCGCGCACCTTGTTCGCCAAGGCCGGCGCCGGCTGCGCCCAATCCAGGCGCGCTTCGGCCTTGTCGAGCTTGTGCGCGTACGTCACGCCGTCGTCGGGCTGCGGCCGGGCGATCGGGCGCATGCCGGCGCGCAGCAGGCCCAGCCCGTCCGCCAGCACCTGCGCGCCGAGCGCGGCCAGGCGATCGTGCAACTGCCCGCCGGTCTCGGCCTCGCCGATCGACAGCGATTGCGACAGCAGCACCGGGCCGGTGTCCAGGCCCTTTTCCATCTGCATCAGGCACACGCCGCTGTCGCGGTCGCCGGCCTCGATCGCACGCTGGATCGGCGCCGCGCCGCGCCAGCGCGGCAATAGCGAAGCATGCACGTTCCAGCAACCGTAGCTCGGAATGTCGAGCACCGACTGCGGCAGGATCAGGCCGTAGGCCACCACCACCATCAGGTCGGGCTGCAGTTCGCGCAGCGCCTCGCGCGCAGCTGCGCTCTTGAAGTTCTCCGGCTGCATCACCGGCAGGCCGCGTAACAAGGCTTCGCGCTTGACCGGCGACAACGCCAGCTCGCGTCCGCGCCCGGCGGGGCGATCGGGCTGGGTGTAGACGGCCACGACCTCGTTGCGCTGCGCGGCGGCGCGCAGGCTCGGTACGGCGAAGTCGGGGGTACCGGCGAATACGATGCGCATAGGTTCGGGAGTCGGGATCGAGTTGGGGAGTCGGCGCGCGTCACCGCGCCTGCGGTGCGCGCCTGGCGTTCAAGACTACAGAAACGCAGAACGGGAGCCGGAAACCCGCGCGCGCCCCACGGCGCCGCGCCGATTCCCCACTCCCGCCTAGATGCGCGGCGCTCAGGCCGACTGGCGGCGTTGCTTGGCGAGCTTCTTGCGCACCATCTCGCGCTTGAGCGGCGAGAGGTAGTCGACGAACAGCTTGCCGTCGAGGTGATCCATCTCGTGCTGGATGCAAACCGCGAGCAGGCCGTCGGTGCTGAGTTCGAACGTCGCGCCGTCGCGGCCGATCGCCTTGACGGTGATCTCGTTGGCGCGGGTCACGTCGGCGAAGATGCCGGGTACCGACAGGCAGCCTTCCTGGTAGACCTGCTCGCCGGATTTGGCGACGATCTCCGGGTTGACGAACACCAGCGGCTGGTTCTTTTCTTCCGATACGTCGATGACCATGAAGCGCTGGTGCACGTCGACCTGGCTCGCGGCCAGTCCGATGCCGGGGCATTCGTACATGGTCTCGAACATGTCGTCGAGCAATGTCTGGAACTGCGGCGAGGTCACGTGCGCGGCTTCGACCGGCACGGCCTTCGTCCGCAGACGGGGATCGGGGAATTCGAGGATTGGGAGCAGGGCCATGGCGTCGAAAATGGGGGCGTGGGTCACATACGCAAGCTTTGGTTGCATTGTAACCCCGTTATAGGCTGCAAAGGCCTGCTAACGTTCGCACCTTCTGGGCTATAGTCCGGGTGCCCGCAGAGGGCAAACCTGGAAGGGGAATCAGGTAGATGGCCGCCATGTTTAAACCGATCCGCGCGGTTCTCGCCGCCGCGTTGCTGACTGTTGCCACGTACGCCATTGCGGCGGAATTGCGTGGCGACCACCCCGACACCTACGTGGTGAAACGGGGCGACACCCTGTGGGACATCTCGGCTCGCTTCCTGAAGCGGCCATGGCTGTGGCCGGAAATCTGGCAGGCCAACCCGCAGATCAAGAATCCGCACCTGATCTATCCGGGCGACGTGATCTCGCTGGCCTACCTCGACCGCGTCGCGGCCCAGGTCAAGCCGGGTCCGCGCCAGGAAGCCCCGATCAGCGGCATCCCGCTGTCGGACATCGAGCCGTTCCTGAAGAACCTTCGGGTCGTGGACGAGTTCGAGCAGATGCCCTACGTGGTCGGTCTTGAAGAGGACCGCCTGCGCGTCACCCAGGGCCAGGTCGCCTACATCAAGAACCTGCCGAACCAGACCCCGGGCACGCGTTATGCCGTGGTCCGCCCGACCCAGCGCTATACCCGCCTGGATCGCGTGGCCTGCTGCGACATCATGCGCGCCGCCGACCTGGACTTCCGCGGCCGCCGCACGGTCGACTTCGAAGCCATCTGGACCGACGTGGTCGTACCGGACAAGGGCCGCGAGCTGCTCGGCTACGAGCTGATGCAGGTCTCGACCGGCACCGTCAGCCGCGGCGCCGAGAACGGGATGGAGGCCAGCACCCTGGTCATCGACGACACCGGCCGCGAGATCCGCGTCGGCGACCGTCTGATCCCGGTCGAAGCCCAGCCTTACGATCTGCAGTTCTTCCCGCATCCGCCGAAGGCCCAGTTCGACTACGGTCGCGCCCAGGTCCTGGCCGTGGCCGACCTGGTCAGGCACGGCGGCCCGCGCGACGTGATCGCCCTGTCGGTCGGTGCCCGCGACGGCATCGACAACGGCACGGTGTTCTCGACCTGGCGGGTCGGCACCCGCGCCGTCGACCGGGTCAAGGTCGGTCCGGACCGCGACCCGACCCTGGTCGGCAAGGCCTCGCGCGTGCGCCTGCCGGACGAGTTCTCCGGCCACGCGATGGTGTTCCGCACCTTCGACAAGGTCAGCTACGCCCTGATCATGGACGGCGTGCGCCAGACCAAGGTCGGCTACGAGCTCAAGCATCCCGACTCTGCTTATTGATCGGCTGCTCGAGCCACCGGGAAAGGCCTGCGGGCTTTTCCTACAGCGATCCACGACGGCGCCTTCGGGCGCCGTCGTCGTTTGCAGGCTAGGCTGGTGCATGCCTTCGCCCCAGATCCAGTTGTCCGACGACGACCTCCACGCCCTGCTGACCCTCATCGCCGCCGGCGGCGCCAGCGCCTCCCGACGGCAACTGCTCGAGCTCCACCCCAGTCCGGCCGCCGCCCTGGCGGCGGGAACCGGCCAGTGGCAGGCGGCCGGGCTCACCCCCAAGCAGATCGACGCCCTGCGCGCCCCGGACGAGGAAGCCCTGACACGGGCGCTCGACTGGCTGCACGCCCCGCGCCATCACCTGGTCGGCTGGCACGACCCCGACTACCCCGGCCTGCTGCGGCGAGCGCCGAATCCGCCGCTGGCGCTGTTCGTCGCCGGCGAACCCGCCCTGCTCTGGCACCCGGCCGTGGCCGTGGTCGGCAGCC
>NZ_CP013141.1:5473266-5496615 GCF_001442535.1 Lysobacter antibioticus
CGAGGCTGCGCGCGAGTTCGGCCAGGCGCGCGCTGGCGGCGCCGACGCGTGCCCGGCGCAGACGCGCGCCGGCGGCTGCGGGCAATTGCGCGAGCACGCGCTCGAGCGCTTCGCCGCTCGACAGCGCCAACCACAGCGGGCCGTCGAAGCCGAGCAGTCGCGCGATTTCGAACCGGGACGGCGCGGCCGGTTCGCGCACGTAGATGTCGGCCCGCAGCACGCGTGCGCCGCGCGCCTGCAAGGCCGGCGCGATCACGCCGCGTCCGCCCGCCGCAGTCAGCAAACCGAATGCTTCGTTATCGAAATGTTGCAGTTCCGCTAACGCGAGCAGACCTTCGCTGTCCATGCGTTGCGGCCACAGCACCTCGTCGATGCCGGCCGCGTTCAACGCCGCCGCGGTGCCTGCGCCGACCGCGTACCAACGCTGGCCGGCGCGCGCGCTCAACGACGGTTGCAGATCGCGCAACGCGCGCGCCGCGGCGGGGCTGGTGACGAGCACGTGCGGCGCCGCCAACGCATCCGATAACGCACGCCGGGATGCGGAATTGTCCTGTGTGCGCACCGACCACGGCGAAAGCTCGATCAATCCGCCGCCGTACTGTGCGGCGATACGACGAAGTTCTTCGTGATCGCCGCTCGGACGCAGTGAGATCACGTACCATCCCGGCGGTTGTCGCAGCTCGCGGCTCATGCGAACAGCTTCGCACAGCACTGCCGATCGCGGCACTCGCCGGTGGCCGCCGTCTCCGACGCGACACTCAATACTCCCCCGAACTGCAATGCCTTCGATGACTTCCGACACCGCTCTGCAACGCCTTCATCAGCACTACCAATCGATGCCGCCGGTCGCGGCCATGCAGGTCAACATCGCCGGTTACGACGGCTCGCGCCTGCGCCTGCACGCGCCGCTGTCGCAGCACGTCAACGACAAGGGCTGCGCCTTCGGCGGCAGTCTCGCCTCGATGATGACCCTGGCCTCCTGGGGCGTGATGTCGCTCGGCATCGAACAGGCCGGCCTCAAGGCCGAGGTGTTCGTCGCCGACAGCCAGACCCGCTACCTCGCGCCGCTGTTCGCCGACCTGGACGTGCACGCCGAGCTCGCCCCGGGCGCCGACTGGGGCAGCTTCCTGACCACCCTGCGCGAGCGCCGTCGCGCCCGCACCTCGCTGATCGCGCGCGCGCTGCTGCCCGAAGGCGGGATCGCGACCGAGTTCACGGCGCGCTACGTGGCCATCGCTAAGCCCTGACGCGAACGGTAGGATGCACGCCGAACGTCCTTTCCGCCGGAGTCCGCGATGCGCCCGCTTTCGAACAGCTCGCTTCTGATGCGCTTGTTGCAGCTCGCCCTGATGTTGTCGTGCGTACTCGCGCTCGGCGGTTGCCAGACCACCGGCACCCAGAACAACAAGATCAGCGAGACCCAGTACGCCTACTCGGCGGCGATCCGCTGGGGCGACTTCGAGGGCGCGGTCAACCTGATCGAGCCCAAGCTGCGCAAGCAACTGGCGCCGACGACGATGCAGCTGGAGCGCTACAAGCAGATCCAGGTCTCCTCCTACCGCGACGTCGGCACCGAGATGGACAAGGAAAAGGGCACCGCGGTGCGCCTGATCGACATCGGCGTGATCAACCGCCACACCCTGGCCGAGCGCACCGTGCGCTACACCGAGGCCTGGACCTGGGACCCGGAAGTCAAGACCTGGTGGCTGGTCAGCGGCCTGCCGGACTTCTGGGCCGGCCAGTAACCGGTCCGGGCCGCCCGGCTTGGGCGGCCCCGCTCGGACCGCGCTTTTGCGCCGCCGCGCGCGCTGGGCGACAATCGCCGCCCGTTCGGGCCTCTGCCAGTCCGACCCTGTGAGCCCGATCCTGTGAGCATGACCCTGTGAGTCTTGAAGAACTGCTGGCGTTCGCCGGCCGCCACCTGTACCTGTCGCTGGGCTTCGCCGGCCTGACCGTGGCCATCGTCTACACCGAGATCGCGCGCCTGTTCCGCGGCTACAAGGCCCTGCGCCCGGCCGAGCTGACCGCGCTGATCAACCGCGACAACGCCCTGGTCATTGACCTGTCGGCCAGCACCGAGTTCGAGAAGGGCCACATCCCGGGCAGCCGTTCGGTCCAGCCGAGCCAGTTCGACCCGGAGAGCAAGCTGCTCGCCAACGCCAAGGCGCTGCCGGTCGTGGCGGTGTGCCGCACCGGCCAGGCCTCGGCCGACGCCGCCAAGCGCCTGAAGAAGGCCGGTTTCGAGCAGGTCTATTGGCTCGACGGCGGTATCCAGGCCTGGCAACAGGCCGAACTGCCCTTGATCAAGGGCCGCGGCTGAGCCCTGCGGCGGGGCCGCGACGCTGTCGCGCCACCGCCACGGGCGCCGCCTAGACTGCGCCTCCTCTACCCTCGATAGCCGCCGTGCGTGATCCCGGTCCGGGTGTTTGGTCCCGGTCCGCGCGAGCGGGCATAATCGACCTCTTTTCTGAATTCCGCTGGGGAGTCACCCGAATGTCCGAAGAAAACGTCAACGGCGCCACCGCGCCGGCCGAAGCCGCAACCGGCCCCGCGTTCACCGTCGAGAAGATCTACGTAAAGGACGTCTCCTTCGAGGTGCCCGGCGCTCCGGCCGTGTTCGCCGAAGCCGCGCAGCCGCAGTTGCAGCTGAACCTGTCGCAGAACGTGCAGCGCGTCGGCGAGAACGCCTTCGAGGTCGTGCTCGGCATCACCCTGACCTGCACCGCCAACGACAAGCCGATGTACCTGGCCGAAGTGAAGCAGGCCGGCGTGTTCGGCCTGATCGGCTTCGACGCGGCGACCCTCGACGCGATGCTCGGCACCCACTGCCCGAACGTGCTCTACCCGTACGCGCGCCAGCTCGTCAGCGACCTGATTCAGGCCGGCGGCTTCCCGCCGTTCTTCCTGCAGCCGATCAACTTCGACGCCCTGTACGCCGAAGGCGTGCGTCAGCGCGGCGCCCAGTCCGAAGGCGGCCTGGCCGACGCGGAAACCGCAGGCAACGCCTGAGCCACGGCTCGCCTCGCGCATGACCCACGATCCGTCGCCGGCCGCTGCGCCGAAACCGCGCGTGGCGGTGCTCGGTGCCGGCTCCTGGGGCACCGCGCTGGCCGCTCTGATCGCCCGCCACGGTCATCCGACCGTGCTGTGGGGCCGCGACGCCGACGGCGCCGCGGCCATCGATACGCGGCATGAAAACCCGCGCTACCTGCCCGGCATCGCCTTGCCGGACTCCCTGCGCGCGACCACCGACCTGGCTCTTGCCCTGCGCGACGCCGACCTGGTCCTCGTGGTGGTGCCCTCGCACGCCTTCGCCGAAACCCTGCGCGAGCTCGCCCCGCACCGTCCCGCGCACGCGGGCGTGGCCTGGGCGACCAAGGGCTTCGAACCCGGCAGCGGCCGCTTCCTGCACGAAGTCGCCGGCGAAGTGCTCGGCGACGACGTGCCGCTGGCCGTGGTGACCGGGCCTTCGTTCGCCAAGGAAGTCGCGCAAGGCCTGCCGACCGCGCTGACCGTGCATTCCGACGATGCCGCCTTCGCCCAGAGCGTCGCCGATGCCCTGCACGGGCCGGCGTTCCGCGCCTACACCGGCGACGACATGCTCGGCGCCGAACTCGGGGGTGCGATGAAGAACGTGCTCGCGGTCGCCACCGGCGTCGCCGACGGCATGCAGCTCGGCCTCAATGCGCGTGCCGGCCTGATCACCCGCGGCCTCAACGAAATGCTGCGCCTCAACCAGGCCATCGGTGGCCAGCCCGAGACCCTGATGGGCCTGGCCGGCCTCGGCGACCTGGTGCTGACCTGCACCGGCGATCTGTCGCGCAACCGCCGCCTGGGCCTGGCCCTCGGCCGCGGCCAGTCGATCGAGGACGCGGTGCGCGAGATCGGCCAGGTCGTCGAATCGGTGCAGACCGCCGACGAGGTGATGCGCCAGGCCGAACGCCACGGCGTCGAACTACCGATCTCCAATGCGGTGCGCGCCGTGCTGCACGGCGAGATCACCCCGGCCGACGGTCTGCGCAAGTTGCTCTCGCGCGAACAGAAACCCGAATACCCGACCGACCTGTTCGGTTGAGTGGCAACGCCGGCGCTGTCGCCGGCGTCGCCTCCGCCGCGATGAGCGCGGCCACCCCCCCTTCGAAACCCTCGGGAAAGGAACTCCTATGCGTCGTACGCGGGCCGTCTGGCCGTTCGTGCTCTCCCTGTTGTCGTTGCCGGCCTTCGCCGCCGCGCCGCCCTGCGGCAGTTATGTGGCCGACGACTCCCCGGATCGCCTGATCTTCGACGGCAGCCGCGTCGAGTTGCGCGACGAGGAAGGTTTCCTCTCCGAGTTCTCGCCCTACGCCTACCGCGTCGAAGGCGACACGCTATGGCTGCGCTCGGGCGACAGCAATCTGCTCAAGACCTACACCATCGAAAGCGACGGCCGCCTGATCCAGCAGGCCGACCGTTTCGACAACGGTGGCGCGGTCTACAAGCAGGTCGCCAAGGCGCAGTGCCAGCCGGCGAGCGTCCAGGTCGTGGCGGTCGCGCCGAACCAGGGCAAGGAGCGCGGCGACGACCAGAAAGACTGCGCGCTCGGCGACGTCCAGTCCTGCGTCGCGGCGATCGAGTACGACAACAGCCTCGCGCCGACGCAACGCGCGGCCAAACTGGAAACCTACTGCCGTCGCGACCGCAGCCCTTACGCCTGCAAGCAATGGGTCAAGGCGCTGAGCGCCGAAGAAGATGGCGCGCCGCTGTATCTGTTCCGCACCAAGCGCTTGCCCGAGGCCGGCTTGGCCGCGTTGCGGGTGTCCTGCCGCGACATCGGTTACGGCGAGGCCTGCGAGTCCCTGGCCGATCAGCAATGGCTGGCCGGGCGCTATGCCGATGCGCGCGACAGCTTCGCCTTCGCCTGCGACGGCAAGTTGTCCAAGGAGGCGTGCAAGCGTGTCGAAGAGCTGCGTGGGCTGAGCCTGCGCAACGACGCGCCGCGCCAGTCGCCGCGCCAGCCTTGCGGCAGTTACGCCTCTGCCGACATCGAATCGAGCCTGTTCGGCTTGTTCCGTTTCGGCGACGGGCAGGGCGCGACCGTGTCGGAGGAAGGCGAGTTCGACATGCGCTACCGCCTGCTCGAAGACGAGGTGCTGGTGCGCCACGACAAGGGCGACGATTTCGTGCTGCGCTGGTTGGATGCCGACACGTTGATCGGCATGGACGAGTGGACCCGCTACAAGTCGTACCGGCGCATCGAGTCCGCGCAGTGCGAAGCCATCGCCATGCCGGTGGCCGGCAAGCAGGTCAGGGAAACGCCGTACAAAGTCGACCATTGCGCCTTGACCGATCCAGGCGGCGCCGCGGCCTGTTGCGCCAAGGGTTCGATGTCGGCCTGCATGGGCGAGGGCCACATGGCCGCGCTCAACAATTACTGGGCCAAGGCCGCGGGTTTTTACGACAAGGTCTGCGCGATGCATGTGCGCGAAGGCTGCGGCAACCTCGTCGCGGCTTATCACAACACCGGCGACGACAAACTGCTCGCCGGCATCCGCAAGGTTTGCGCGGACACGCCCGATTCGGTGGCCTGCGAAGAGCTGCAACTGGCCAGCCCGCAGCAGGTCGAAGAGAAGCGTCTGGAGCGCGAGCTGGCGCAGGAATTGCAGAAGCTGCTGCAGGAAGGCGCGAAGGACGGCGAATCGCAGGAAGCGGCCGAAGGCGAGCGCTGAGCGCGAGGCCCGGCCCGCAGACGCCGGTTATCGGCAGGCCCTGGCGCCGCCGCAACGAAGTAGGAGCGCCGTCGCCACGAAGGCGATCGCCGCCGCCACGAAGCGAGTCGACCGCAGCGGCTTCGCCGATCCGAACCGCAAAAAAAGAGCCCGGCCTTTCGGCCGGGCTCGATCGCGACGTTTCGGGGGAGAGAGAGAACGGATCGCGGTGTTGCGGAATACTTATCGGTAGCGCTTTCTATCAGAAGCTGAAGCGCGGGCCGATGAAGAATTCCTTTTCGCCGCCGTCGAGGAACTTGGCGTCGGCGGTGATGCCCCAGTTCTGGTTGAACTTCACCAGGGTACCGACACGGCCGTAGAACTTGCCGTCGTAGTGCTTGTCGTAGTCCTGATAGCCGGCGAAGGCATAGCCTTCCCAGTTCGGCGTCAGGCTGCCGTTGATACCGGCTTCGACGCTGCCGCCCTTGAGCTTGTAGTTGCCGAACGAGCCGAAGTCGGACTTGTTGTGCTCATAAGCGACGCGGGTCACCAGGTCGACGCGCTTGCTCAGCTCGTGGTTGTAGCCCACGCCCAGGCGCAGATGATCGACGTCGTAGCCGGGAACGCGGAACGTACCGAAGTTGTACGAATCGGTCTTCTGCTGGCTGTAGCTGCCGAAGACATGGAAACTCGGGTGGAACGCGTACGAACCGCCGATGGCCCAGCCGTCGGAGTCGGTGTACTTGGTTTCGCCGTCGGTCTTGGCGTAACCGGCCTGTGCGTAGTTGTAGGACACGCCTTCGGCCGCGGAAGCTGCGAACGGCAGGGCGGC
This sequence comes from Lysobacter antibioticus, assembly GCF_001442535.1. Taxonomy (NCBI): domain Bacteria; kingdom Pseudomonadati; phylum Pseudomonadota; class Gammaproteobacteria; order Lysobacterales; family Lysobacteraceae; genus Lysobacter; species Lysobacter antibioticus. The sequence goes on from NZ_CP013141.1 coordinate 5,479,783, forward strand.
GGCGAGGGTGAGGGCAAGCAATGCGCGCTTCATAAGGTCTAAGCCTCTTTATTGGTTTTATTCCGAATCCTCGCGCCTCGGAGTAAGGCGTCCGTGTGGATTCGGTGTGCGCAGTATCGGCATCGCGCTTCAATCGAACCTGAATTTTGTGTGCCTTTTTACAGGAACTAAACGTTCTGCTTACGGTACTTGGACATTTACCTAGGCCTTAAGTCATGGTTTTTTCCGTTCGATTCAGCGAATGGCGATGCAATCTTGCTCGCGGCTGAATGTTTTGTTTCGCCGTATTCGGCAAAGCCGCGCGATCGATCGGCGCGAAACGCAAGGAACGGATATCGCTCGAGCCGACCGCGGCCCGAAGATGCGCGCACCTTGTTTGTTCCGCGAGCGCCGACTCATGACGTTTGTCATCGATCACCCCTTACGCCCCATGCCGTCGGGCGAATTTCTGGCGCTTGACGAACGCGTCGGGGCGCAGGACTGGGGTGTCGCCGCCGCCGCGCTGGATGGCGGCGGCCACGCGCTGATCCGGCAGTTGCTGACGCGCGAGGAATGCGACGTGATCGCCGGCGCTTACGACGAGGAGGCCCGTTACCGCAGTCGCGTGGTCATGGCCCGGCACGGCTTCGGTCGCGGCGAATACCGTTATTTCCGTTATCCCTTGCCCGATCTCGTGCAAGGTTTGCGCAGCGCCTTGTACCCGCGGCTCGCGCCGATCGCCGAACGCTGGAACCAGGCCATGGGCATCGCCGTAGGCTATCCGCCGCGGCTGCAAGACTTCCTCGCCCGCTGCCACGCCGCGGGCCAGGCCCGGCCGACGCCGCTGTTGTTGCGTTATGCGAGCGGCGACTACAACTGCCTGCATCAGGACCTGTACGGCGAGCACGTATTCCCTTTGCAGGCGGCGATCCTGCTGTCGCAGCCGGGGCGCGATTTCGAAGGCGGCGAGTTCGTGTTGACCGAGCAGCGCCCGCGCATGCAATCGCGGGTCGAGGTGGTGCCATTGCAACAGGGCGATGCGGTGGTGTTCGCGGTTAACCAACGGCCGGTGCGCGGCGCGCGCGGTCATTACCGCGTGGCGATGCGTCACGGCGTCAGCCGCCTGCATTCGGGGCAGCGGCATACTCTGGGCCTGATCTTCCACGACGCGGGCTGAGCGTCGCGGCGATAACGCCAAGGCATGCCGGGCACGGCCAGCGCTGGCGCTGCCGGCGGCGAGGCCAGGTTACGGCGGCCTGTGCGAGCACCGGTGTTTCATGCATGAACGACTCGAACGTGACCGTGTTCGCACGGCCGCGGCGTTGGTTATGGAGTCGCGGCCCATCGCCGCGACGACGCGACGATGACCGATCGCGGTGCGCGCCTGAAGGCGCGCGCCGGCGCCGAAGGCTTCGCGCGTCCATGGACGTAGTCGCCGTCAGGAGTCGGGTCATGGCATTGCACGAACAAGCGTATATCCGTCGCGAACTGGAGTTCCCGGGCCCCTTGGGCAATGGCGCGAGCGGGGTCGGCGCAAGGCGGGTCCAGGAATGGTTGGGCTTTCACGGCAACGGCACGCCGATCGACGGCAAGTTCGGTCCGGCCACCAACCGCGCGATCGAGGCCTTCGCCGCGCGTAAGCATCTGAGCTACGCCGGTACCTTGAATCAGGAAGTCTGGGCGGCGCTGACCGAGCCGATGGCGCGCGTGGTCGGCTTGCCGGCGAAGGCGCCGAACAAGTCGTATCCACAACTGGTGCGCTGGTTCGCCGAGCAGCACCTGGCCGAGCATCCGGTCGAACTCGGCGGCGCCAACCGCGGGCCGTGGGTGCGCATGTACATGAAGGGCAGCGAGGGCGAGGCCATGCTGTGGTGCGCCGGTTTCGTCAGCTTCGTCATGCAACAGGCCGCCGAAAAGGCCGGCCGCGCCGCGCCGATCGCCGGCAGCTTCGGCTGCGACGAACTCGCGCGCCAGGCGAAGGCGGCGGGGCGCTTCGTCGCCGGCAAGAACGTCGCCCATAACGGCGGTTTCGGCGCGCTCGGCGCCTGCGGCATCTTCCTGGTGCGCAAGACTTCGAGCGATTGGATCCACACCGGCTTCGCCTTCGACGGCGGCGAGGAAAGCTTCCTCAGCATCGAAGGCAACACCGACCACAAGGGCTCGGCGAACGGCTTCGAGGTCGCGCGCCGCACCCGCCGCACTGCCTCCAACGATTTCATCCGCCTGGCCTAGGCGGGGCGTTGCCCGCCGCGGTGCCGGCCTCCCGCGCTCCGCCCGCCGAACGGGCGGAGCGTCCTGACTCGCTTTCGCCGACCCTGCCAGACGAAATCTCGGCAGGGCGTATTGACGTGCCCGTCACCTCGACTTACATTGCCTCGCAAATGAAATGATATATCGTTTCATTTCACATACGACATGGGGCGAAGATCACAGTGAGCGCAGGCAAGCAGGGCAGCCGGGCAGGTGCGGCGTACTTCGGGCGGATGACGCTCGCATCGGCTTTGGCATCGGTGACGTTGGCGTCGCCGGCGGCGGCACAGGAGGCCGCCGGCGGCGCGGCGGCGACCCTGCTCGACACGGTCACCGTCGAAGGCCGGCGCGCCGCGACCGCGCCGCTCGACACCGCCAACGCTACCGGCTCGCGCCTCGGCCTGACCGCGCGCGAGACCCCGGCGATGGTCGAGGTGCTGAACCAGGATGCGATCCAGGCCCGTGGCCTGCGCGGCAGCGTCGATGCGCTCAATGCTGCGCCCGGCGTGCTGGCCGGGCAGTTGCCGTCGTCGCCGGGCATGACCTCGATGCGCGGCTTCACCGGCGGCGCCGTCGCCTTGCTCTACGACGGCGTGCGCCAGACCGCGGCGCCATTGGTGACCCGCGACTTCGACAGTTGGAGCTTCGAGCGCATCGAAGTGCTCAAGGGCCCGGCCTCGGTGCTGTACGGCGAAGGCGCGCTGGCCGGTGCGATCAACCTGGTGCCGAAGCGGCCGCAATTCGAAGGCAGCGCTTTCGAAGGCCTGGCCGGCTGGGGCCGCTTCGGCAGCCAACGCTATGCGCTCGACGCGAACATTCCGCTAGGCGACCGCTTCGCCTTGCGTGCGGTGGCCAGCCATCGCCGCGGCGACGGCTATGTCGACGACACCGCCAACGAGGCGACCTCGGCGACGCTGGCGGCGCGCTGGCGTCCGAGCGACGCGCTCGACATCGACCTGGCCCTGGACCATTACGAAGACGATTACGACACCGCCTACTGGGGCACGCCGCTGCTGCCGCGCGCCATCGCGCGCGAGCCGAGCGGGCTGGTCCGCAGCGGCAACGACTACGTGCTCGACCGTTCCCTGCGCAAGCGCAATTACAACGTCGATAACGGCGGCCAGGACGCCCGCAGCGATTGGCTGCGCTCGCGGGTGAACTGGCAGATCGGCGACGGCCTGCGCTTCAGCAACGAGTTCAGCTACTACGACGCCAAGCGGCGCTGGCTGAACTCCGAGACCTACACCTATAACCGCCGCAGTGGCCTGCTCGATCGCGGCACCACCCGGATCGAGCACGACCACCGCTTCTGGGTCGAGCGCGCGACCCTGTTCTCCGATCACCGCCTGGCCGGGCGCCGCAACCGCGCTTCGGTCGGGGTCGAGTTCAGCGACGGCGACTTTGCCGTCATGCGCCGCTTCGGCACCACCACCGCAGTCGACCCGTTCGCGCCAGTGCGCGGCACGGTGTCGTTCGCCGATGAGGCCCGCAACTTTCCCGGCGTCGGCAACCGCATCGATTTCGACTCGACCACCCGGGTCGCCTCGGTGTTCGCCGAGGACGCGCTCAACCTGAGCCCACGCTGGTTGCTGCTGGCGGGGCTGCGTTACGACCGCATCGAACTCGAACGCAGCATCCGCGACCTCAACACCGGCGCGCTGACCCGCTTCGAGCGGCGCTACGAGCCCTTGTCGTGGCGGCTCGGCACGGTGTTCGACCTGAGCCCGAAGACCCAGTTGTTCGCCCAGTACAGCGAGGCGGTCGCGCCGGTCGGCAGCCTGCCGCTGCTGTCGCTGGCCAATTCGCGCTTTGAGCTGACCCACGGCCGCGCCGTCGACGCCGGCATCAAGAGCAGCTTCTGGCAGGACCGTATCGACTTGAGCCTGGGCGGTTACTGGATCGAACAGGACGACATCGTCACCCGCGATCCGCTCAACGCGAATCTGTCGGTGCAGGGCGGGCGCCAGTCCTCGCGCGGCGTCGAACTGTCGGCATCGGCGGCGCTGACTCGCGGCCTGCGTCTGGATGCGAGTGTCGCCGCACTCGATGCGCGCTTCGACGAACTGCGCGAGGCCGGCGGTGTCGACCGCGCCGGCAACGTGCCGCCGAACGTGCCCGAGCGCGTCGCCAATCTGTATGCGAGCTACCGCTTCGAGACGATCCCGCTGACCCTCGGCGGCGGCGTGCGCCATGTCGGCGCGTTCTACACCAACAACGCCAACAGCATCCGCGTCGACGGCCACGACGTCTGGGACGCATCCGTCGCCTACCGCCTGCCGTTCGGCGAGATCGCCCTGCACGGGCGCAACCTCGGCGACGCCTTCTACGCCGACTGGTCCGGCGGCGCCGCCGACCAACTGGTGATCGCGCCGCCGCGCAGCGTCGAACTGACCTTCCGGGTGAACCTATGAGCCTGCTGGAAACCCGCAGCGATGCGCTGCGCCTGCACGAGGTGCGCAAGGACTTCGGCGCGCGCCATGCGCTCGAAGCCTTGTCGCTGGCGATCGCGCCGGGCGAGGTCTATGCCTTGCTCGGCCCGAACGGCGCCGGCAAGACCACCGCCTTGAACCTGATCCTCGGGTTCTTGACGCCGGAGTCGGGCCATATCGACGTCGCCGGCACCCGCGTCGATCGCGACCCGCTCGCGGCGCGGGCGAAGATCGCCTACCTGCCGGAAACGGTGATGCTGCATCCCTCGCTGAGTGCGGTCGAGAACCTGAGCTATTTCGCCCTGCTCGGCGGGCGCCGCCTCGACGAGGTTCAAGCACGCGCATTGCTGACCGAAGCCGGTCTGCAGGACGAGGCGCATGCGCGCCGCGCCGCCGGTTTCTCCAAGGGCATGCGGCAGAAGGTCGGCCTGGCGATCGCCCTGGCCAAGAATGCGCAGTTGCTGCTGCTCGACGAGCCCACCTCGGGGCTCGACGCGAGCGCCGCCAACGACCTCTCGCAAGGCGTGCGCGCGGCGGCCAGACGCGGCATCGCGGTGTTGATGGCGACCCACGATCTGTACCGGGTCAAGGACGTGGCGCACCGGCTCGGCATCCTGCGCGCCGGCCGCCTGCTGGTCGAACGCCACACCGATGACTTGTCGGCGACCGAGATCGAAGCCCTGTACCTGGAGCAGCTCGCCGCATGAGCGCGTCGCTGACCGGTTACGAATGGACCTTGCTGCGCCGCGATCGTCGCGCCTGGTGGGCTTTGCTCTGCCTCGGCGCGCTGGTCTTGCTGGCGTTCGCGGTCAATCTGGATGCGATCGCCACGGCGAATGCGGCCAAGAGCGAGATCGCCCGCGCCGAACGCGCGCGCTGGCTCGGCCAGGGCGAGAAAGACCCGCACTCGGCCGCGCACTACAGCATTTATGCCTTCAAGCCGACGCCGGTGCTGGCGGCGCTCGACCCCGGCGTGGAGCCTTTCGTCGGCCAGGCGGTCTGGCTGGAGGCGCACGTGCAGAACGACATGCTGTACCGGCCGCAGGGCGAGGCTTCGACTCTGCAGCGCGCCGGCCTGGTCAGTCCGGCCGGGCTGCTGGTCGGCTTCGCACCCTTGGTCGCCTTCCTGCTCGCCTTCACCGCGGTGGCGATGGACCGCGAGCGCGGCACCCTGCGCTTGGCGCTCGGCGCGGCGATCCGGCCGCGCGCGATCGTGATCAGCAAGGCTGTGGCGATCTGGAGCGCGCTGGTGTTGGTCTTGCTGCTGCCGGTGACGGCCGCGACCGCTGCCTCGAGCTTCGTGCTGGGCGTATTCGACTTCGATACCGCCACGCGCCTGGCTTTATGGGGGGCGGCCATGGCGCTGTATCTCGCCCTGCTGACCGCGGTCGGCATCGCGGTGTCGATGCTCGCCGCCGGCGTGCGCACGGCCTTGGCGGTGTTGTTCGGTTTGTGGATCGTGTTCGGCCTGGCCCTGCCGCGCTGGGCCAACAGCGCGGTCGACAGTGCGCAGCCGCTGCCCTCGACCCAGGCGATCAAGCAGCGCTTGATCGACGAAGCGCCGGCGTTCTGGACCGCCGAAGACGCCAAGGCCAACCAGGCCAGGCTGTTGGCGCAGTACGGCGCGGCCAACAAGGACGAGCTGCGCGTCGACCTGCGCGGCGCCGAACTCGACCTCAGCGAACGCCATTCGCATGCGGTGTTCGATCGCGTGCTCGGCGGTTTCTACGATCGCGTCGAAGCCCAGGACCGCAGTTACGCCGTGCTCGGCCTGCTGTCGCCAATGGCGGCGATGCAGAGCCTGTCGCCGGCGCTGGCCGGCAGCGACTTCGTCCATCACCGCCGCTTCGTCGACGGCGCCGAGCGCTACCGCCGCGAGCTGGTCAATCGGATGAACCAGGACGTGATGGCGCATCCGCTCAACGGCGACGGGCCGCGGCATACCAACGACGTTTCGCTGTGGGCGCAGGTGCCCGAGTTCCGTCATCGCGTGCCGCCGCTGGCGACGGCCTGGGGCGCGAGCGCACCGGCCTTATGGGCGCTGCTGGCCTGGTGCGCGGCGGCCTGGGCGGCGTTGGCGCTGGCGGCGCGGAGGATGCGCCCATGAGCGCTGCCGTCGATATCGGCTTCGCCGCCTTGTGGCGCTGGGAGCTGCGCCACGTCGGCCGCAATCGGCTGCTGTGGATGGTGATCGGCCTGCTCGGCGTGGCGATGCTGTGGGGCGCGCTCAGCGGCGCCGCGCTGCATCGCGGCCAGGACGCGGCGATCGAACGCAGCCGCGCCAGCGATGCCGCCTGGACCGCGCAGATCCGCGAACGCGCGCGCCGCTACGCCGAGCCGGCCGAGAGCGAAGTGCCGTACTGGCAGGACCCGACCGACGCCGCCGGCTTCAGCCGCTATTTCCTGCGCGCGCATAGCTACAAACCGAATCTGCCGCTGTCGCCGCTCGCGGTCGGGGTCAGCGATCTGATGCCGGGGCGCTTGCCGGTCAAGCTGGAAACGCCGTTCGGGGTCGAGCCGGTCTACGACTTCGAGAACCCGCGCGGGCTCGGGCTGGGCCGCTTCGACCTCGGCTTCGTGTTGGTGTATCTGCTGCCGATCGCGGTAGTGCTGTTGATCGGTCTGCTCGCCACCTTCGAGCGCGACCACGGCATGCTGCGTTTGATCGCCGCGCAACGGGTCGGTCCGCGGACCTGGCTCGGCGCCCGCGTCGCCGCCATCGTCGCCTGGCTCGCGCCGGCGACGGTGCTGCTGGCGACCGTCTCACTCCTGGCCGCCGGCGCCGATCTCGCCGCGGCCTGGCCCGAACTGATCGCGTCGGCGGTACTGGTGGTGGCTTACCTGTCGTTCTGGGCCGCGCTGGGATTCGTCGTGGTCTCGGCCTGGCCCAGCGCCGCCGGCGCGATCAGCCTGATGAGCGCGGTCTGGGCCGTGCTCGCGATCGGCCTGCCCCTGTTCGGCAGCGCGCTCGCGAACCGGCTCGGCGATGCGCCGTCGCCGGTGGCCTATGTCGATGCGCAACGGCGCGCCAACGATGCCATCGCCGCGCAGCGCGACGCGATCGTCAGCGCCGCCTTCCGTCGCTCCTCCACACTTGCCGCGGTGACCGAGCGCGTGGCCAAGATCGACTACGCCACGCGCATGACCTTTCTGACCCCGGAACTCGAACGGCGCCTGCTGCCCTTGCGCGAGCGCCAACAGGCCGTGCGCGAATGGCGTGGCCAGGTCTCAGACTGGGTCGGTTATCTCGCGCCGCCGTTGGGACTGGAAGCGGCCTTGGCGGTGCTCGCCGGCACCGATGCCGCCCGTCATGAGCGCTTCGAACAGCAGACCCGCGCCTATCAGCTGCGCCTGCGCGATTGGTTCTACCCGCGCATCCAGGGCCAGATCGCCGCACCGACGCCGCGCGCGGTGGCCAATAGCTACGGACGAATGAACTTCGCCGACTACGACGCCATTCCCGCGTACCGCGGCGTTGAGGCGCCGGCGTGCGCACGGGTCGCCGCGGTGCTGCCGACGATCGCTTGGCTGTGCCTGCTGGCGAGCCTGCTGACCGCACTCGCCTGGCGGCGCCTGCGTCGCTGGCCGACGGAGCTCTGAGCGATGAGACGAAACGCACTGGCCTGGACGCTGGGCCTGATCGCCGCGACCGCGACGAACGCGGTGCAGGCACAACGCACCGACGACAATGCGGTGACCGCGGCCGAGGACGCGTTCGGCGCCACGCTCGGCAACGAGAGCATCGGCTTGTACAGCGCCAAGCAGGTGCGCGGCTTCTCCCCGGTCGACGCCGGCAACGTGCGCATGGACGGGGTTTATTTCGACCGCCAGGGCACGCTGCCGCCGCGCCTGGTCGAGGGCTCGACCATCCGTGTCGGCCTGTCGGCCCTGAGCTATCCGTTTCCGGCGCCGACCGGCATCGTCGACTATCGCCTGCAGAAGGCCGGCGACGAACGCGTGATCAGCGTGGTAGGCGCGCTCAATGCCTACGGCGCGCCGGCCCTCGAACTGGACGCCAAGCTGCCCTTGATCCCGGGCCGGTTCGGGATCGCCGCCGGTGTCTCGTATGCGCGCGAGGAGTATTACGACGGCGCCGATGCGCGCTATCTGCGCGCCGGCGTGGTGCCGCGCTGGCGGCCGAGCGAGAACATCGAGATCCTGCCGTTCTGGAGCATTTCGCGCGGCCGCGATGAGGAAGTCGCACCGACCATCATTACCGCCGGCAATCACCTGCCGCCGAAGATCGAACGCCGCCGCCATTTCGGCCAGACCTGGTCGGACAACGAATACGACAGCCGCAATTACGGCGTACTCGGCAAGGCGCGCTTCGGCAACGACTGGGCGCTGACCGGCGGCGTGTTCCGTTCGATCAACCACATGCCGAGCGGTTTCGCCGAGCTGTTCGTCGACACCACCCGCGACGGCCTGGCGCGCGAGAAAGTCATCGCCGATCCGCGCCAGCGCTCGGCCTCGACCAGCGGCGAGCTGCGTCTGAGCCGCAGCTTCCGCGAAGGCCCGCGCCTGCACGTGTTGCACGTCGCCGCGCGCGGTCGCCGCCTCGACAGCGAGTACGGCGGTTCGGCGCCGGCCCTGGATTTCGGCGTGCGGCCGCTCGGCGAAGCCTTACCGATGCCCGAGCCCGCGGCGTTCGCGTTCGGCCCGCGCACCCACGACCAGGTCCGTCAATGGACCGGCGGCCTCGCCTACGAGGGGCGTTGGCGCGAGGTCGGCGAACTCAGCCTCGGCATCCAGCGCAGTCGCTACGAAAAAAGCGTCGACCAGCCGGGTCTGCCGCGCACCGCCACGCGCGATCAGCCTTGGCTGCCGAACGCCAACGTGTCGGTCTATCTCGGCAAACGCCTGGCCCTGTACGCCGGCCACACTCGCGGCCTGGAGGAAAGCGGCATCGCCCCCGACGACGCGGCCAATCGCAACGAAGCCCTGCCGGCGATCCGCACGCGCCAGAGCGATGCCGGCCTGCGCTGGGCCTTCGCCGACGACATGAAACTGGTGGCCGGCGCCTTCGACGTGCGTAAACCCTATTTCACCACCGACGAGCGCAACGTTTACGGCGCGATCGGCGAAGTGCGTCACCGCGGCGTCGAACTGAGCCTGAGCGGTCGGCCGATGGACGCCTTGAGCCTGGTCGCCGGCGCGGTGTTGATGCGGCCGCGGGTGAGCGGCGAAGCGGTGCGCCTGGGCCGGGTCGGCGATCGCCCGATCGGCCAGACCGAGCGCGTGCTGCGCGCCGATCTCGAATACCGGCCGCCGTCGTGGGCGGGGCTCTCGTTCGACCTGTCGATGAGCCATTACGGCGAACGCATCGCATCGCGCGACGGCGTCAATCGCGTTCCCGCCTACACCCTGGTCGACCTCGGCGCGCGCTATCGGTTCCGCCTCGGTTCGGCGCCGGCGACCTTGCGCCTGCTGGTCGCCAACCTCGGCGATACCTACACCTGGAACATCTACGGCAACAACAGTTTCGGACTCACCGACGGGCGGCGCTACGTGGCCCAGCTCGCGGTCGATTTCGACGGTTAATTCGACGGTCAATGACGGTTCTGGGGAGCGTGCGGCCATGCTGAGGCAGGAGCGGTACCGCGATATCGACCACGCGCGGGGTGGGGCCCGCGCGCAGGTGCAGGCGTCGGGCGAGTGCGAGCGGGCGCTGAAGATCTACAGCGGCGTCTGCCACGGTACGCTCGGCGAGCTGTTGCAGGGGCCGTACGCGCAGGACGGCGAGTTGCACATCGGCCTGATTTCCTTGCCGGTGCGCAAATACAGTTGGATTCATTTCGCCCCCGGCGAGGACGGCGACATCGACCTCGACCTGGCCGGCAAAGACAAATGCCGGCAGGCGATCGCGCTGTATCTGCAACAGCACGGCAAGCATTTGCCGAGCGGGCGCTGGAGCCACGATTCGGAACTGCCGCTGGGCAAGGGCATGGCCAGCTCGACCGCCGACATCGTCGCGACCATTCGCTGTCTCGACCGCATCTTCGGCCTGACCTCGGCGCCCGCGGCGATCGCCGACCTGCTGCGCGGCATCGAGCGTTCCGACAGCGTGTTTCTCGACACCCACGCGCTGTACCTGAGCGGCCGTCAGCGGATCGTGCAGGCCTTCGATACGCCGCTGCGCCTGCATGCCTGCTACATCGACGAAGGCGGCACGGTCGAGACCGAGAAGTGCGCGCATCCCTTGCTGGCCCACTACCAGCGCCACCTCGATGCCTATCGGGACAATCTCGAACGCGCGCTGCGTGCCTTCGCCGCCCACGACCTCTCCGGCATTTGCGCCTGCGCCACCCAGAGCGCGCGCCTGGCGCAGGGGGTGATCGCCAAGCGCCACCTCGATGCGCTGCTCGAACGCCAGGCCGACTTCGCCGCCGACGGCATCGTCGTCGCCCACACCGGCAGCCTGCTCGGCTACCTGTTCGTCGAGCGGCCCGACGCCGCGCGCATGGGCGAGCTGTCGGCTTTCTTCCGTGGCCTGGGCCACCAGTGCCGTTTCGCCGAGACGGGGTTCTGATGAGCTTGCACACGCATATCGCCGATGCGATCAAGGCGCCCGACCTGGTCCGGCTGGGCGCCAATCTCTATGTCGCGCGCTTCGAGACCATGAAGGTCTATTCGACCCTGGTCGCGGTCGAGCGCCTGCTCGCCAGCGGCCGCATTCGCCCGGGCGCGACCCTTATGGACAGCTCCAGCGGCATCTACGCTTACGCCCTCGCCCTGGCTTGTCACAAGTACGGCCTGCATTGCCACATCGTCGGCTCCAAGACAGTAGACCGCACCCTGATGCTGCAGTTGCGCATCCTCGGTGCGACCATCGAACAAGTCGAGCCGCAGGCGACCTTGAAGATGGACCAGAGCCTGCGCGTGGCACGGATCCGCGAATTGCTCGACAGCCGTCCCGACGTGCACTGGATGCAGCAGTACCACGACGACATCCATTACGACGGCTACGAGCCGGTCGCGGCCTTGCTCGCCGAAACCTTGGGCGACACCGCGCTCAGCGTGGTCGGCGGAGTGGGCTCGGGCTGTTCCACCGGCGGCCTGGCCCGAGCCTTGCGCGCGCACGATGCCGCGGTCGAACTGATCGGCGTGCAGCCATTCGGCAGCATGACCTTCGGCTGCCAGCACATCGAAGACCCCGGCATCATCATCGCCGGTATTGGCAGCTCGATTCCGTTCCGCAACGTGCGGCATCGTTTGTACGATCAAATCCATTGGGTCTCGTTCGACTACGGCCTGTCGGGCTCGGTGGCCCTGCTGCGCGAACACGCGGTGTTCGCCGGCTTGTCGACCGGCTGCTGTTATCTGGTCGCGGCGCGCGAAGCCGCGCGCCGGCCCGAGCGCAACATTGTCTTCCTCGCCGCCGACACCGGCCATCGCTATGTCGAAGGCGTGTTCGCGCATTACGAACAGGCCCTGGACCCGAGCGGCCTCGAACCCAAATCGATCGAGTCGCTCGACGAACTGGCCCTGCCGTGGTCGGCGATGGCCTGGGCGCGTGCCGATTTCGTCACCGATCCCGACGCCCTAGGCGCGTCGCCGCGCGATGCGGCGCTCGTCGCCGCGCATTGAATCCCTTCCCTGGAGCAAGCCCTCATGGCGCATTTGTTGATGATCGAAAGCTGGGTCGGCGGCACCGGCCGCATCTTCCCGCCCGCGATCGGCCGGCTCGGCCACCGCTACACCTTCGTCACCCGCAACCGCGGCCACTACCGCGACGCGCGTTCGCAAGAGATCCACCCGGTGATCGACCACGCCGATCACGTGCTGACCGCCGAGACCAACGACGTGCCGGCGCTGATCGAATTCCTGCGCGCCCAGCATGCGATCCTCCAGTTCGATGGCGTGGTGACGATCTGCGACTACTACATCGACACCGTGGCCCAGGTCGCGCAGGCACTGGGGCTGCCGCAGGCGTTCTCGGCCAATGTGGTGATGGAGCGGCGCAAGGACCGGGTGCGCGAGGCGATCGAACGTGCCGGCCTGCCGAACCCCAAGTTCGCGGTGACCCGGTCCTGGGACGAGACCCGCAGCGAGGCGCAGCGGATCAGCTATCCCTTGATCGTCAAGCCGACCGACCTGGCGTCGAGCGCGTTCGTGCGCCTGATCCACGACGAGGAAGAGCTGTGCGCGGCCTTCGATGCGCTCGAACAGTTCCCGCGCAATTTCCGCGAACAGGCGCGCGTGCCCTTGCTGTTGCTGGAGGAGTACCTGCGTGGCGAGGAGTTCAGTGTCGAGGCCTGCACTTATCGCGGCCGCACCACGGTCATCGGCATCACCGACAAGAGCCTGACCGGGTTTCCGTATTTCATCGAGGATGGGCACATGTTCCCGGCCCGGCTCGATCCGGCCGACGCCGCGGCCATCGAAGCCTTGGTGCTCGGTGCGCTCGAAGCGGTCGGACACGATCACGGCATCAGCCACACCGAGGTCAAGCTGACCGCGGACGGGCCGCGCGTGGTCGAGATCAACCCGCGTCCCGGCGGCAACTACATCGCCGAGCTGATCCAGCGCGTGACCGGCATCGATCTGCTGGATGCGCAGATCGAACTCGCCCTTGGGCGTGAACCGGACCTGCGGCGTCGCGACACCGGCATCTTCAGCGCGGCGATCAAGTTTCTGGTGCCGCCGCGCGGTGGTTATGTACTGGCGATGGACGGCGCCGCGAGTCTGGAGGCCGATCCGAACATCGAGCGCTGGAGCCTGAGTGCGGTGGCCGGCAGCGAGGTCGCCGCGCCGATCGACAACGCTTGTTATCTCGGTCATGTGATTGCGGTCGATCGTGTTGGCGGGCAGGCGCGGACCTATGCCGAGCGAGCGCTGGCCGAGGTGAGTTTGCGTTATGCGGACACGGGCGCCGGCCCGGATGCGGACGCGGATGGCGGGGATGCGGCCCGGACTCGCGCTGCTGCGGAACCCGTGGCGACTGCCATGACTGCGGCGTGAGCATGGCCGCATCCGTCCATCGCAGGCCGACTGCCGCTCCCCCTTGAGCAGGAGGCGGGGTTTTTTGGTTCGAGCCCAAGCAACAGCAACAGCACCGCCGAGCGCAATTCGCCGCGCCTCCCCGGCACAACCTTTTCGAGATCGACGACATGACGCTTCCCGCCGCAACGGCTATCAAACCCGAGCTTTCCAACGGCCACCAGGCGCCCATCGCCCCGGCCGACGTCGCCGCCCTGACCGAAGCCGTGCTCCGCGGCGACTACGGCCCGAACCCCGACGGTCTGCACGCGGTCGGTGCGTTCTGGGTGCGCCAGAGCACCCAGTTCCCCGGCACCGACACCAAGTACCGCAACTACTACCTGGTGCTGCGGGTGGAATCGGGCTTCGGCGGCTGTTGCGTGGAGCACGATCAGCTCGATTCGGTGATCGCCGAGGAACTGTCCGGACGCAGCGTCGCCGAGTTGCTGCGCGATGCGCGCACGCCGGTGCGGGTGGCCGCGCTCGATGCCTATCTGTCGCTGGTGCGCCCGCATCGCGAGGCGGCCGAGGCGCAGGTGTTGATGCTGCCTCACGGTACGCCGCTCGAACGCGCTCGGGCGCGCGACGAAGCCATCGCCGGCCTGCTCAAGATCGAGCCGGGCATGCGCGTGGGCCTGATCGGTGTGGTCAATCCGCTGGTGGCGGCGATCCAGGGCCAGGGCGGCATTTGCCTGCCTTGCGATTTCAATCTGCAACGCACCCAGGACGGCACCGAGGTGGTGCGCGACATGCGGCCGGTGCTGGCGCAGGCGGATCTGGTGATCGCCACCGGCATGACCCTGAGCAACGGCTCCTTCGACGAGATCCTCGCCAGCGTGCGCGCACGCGGCATTCCCTTGATCGTCTACGCCCAGACCGGCAGCGCGATCGTGCCGCGCTTTCTCGGCCATGGCGTCGCCGCGGTGTCGGCCGAGCCGTTTCCGTTCTCGCAGTTCAGCGCCGACCCGACCCCGATCCATCTGTATCGCGCGGTCGGTGCCGGCGACGCGCGCGCGGCGGCCTGAGCCCGGGCCATGAGCGAAAGCCCGCCGTTGCACGCACCCGTTCCGCCCGGCGCCGAGGCGCGCCGGCGCGGCCTCAACGGTTTGCTGGTCTACACCTTCTTCATGGTGACCGGCTTCGCCATGTTGATGCCGCTGGTCGCGGTGCACTTCGTCAACGATGTCGGCCTGGCCGCGGCGGCCGTTGGGTTGGCGTTGGCGGTGCGGCAATTGACCCAGCAGGGCCTGGCTCTGGTCGGCGGCGTGCTGTCGGACCGCTTCGGCGCGCGCCGCATGATCTGCCTCGGCGTGCTGCTGCGCGCAGCCGGCTTCGCCAGCCTGGCCTTCGCCGACGATCTGCCGCTGCTGCTGTTCGCGATGGCGGTGTCGGCGCTCGGCGGGGCGATGTTCGAGGCGCCGTACCAGGCCTCCATCGCCGCGCTCACCGACGAGCGCACGCGGCCGCGCTATTACGCGATCAGCAACTGGGTCAGCGGCGTGGCGACCACGCTGGGGCCGCTGCTCGGCGTCGCCTTGCTGCGCTTCGATTTCCGCGTGGTCTGTCTGGTCGCCGCGGCCTGCTTCGCCCTCAATTTCGTCATCGCCCTGCGCCTGCTGCCGTCGGTGGCGATGCCGGAGCGGCCGCCGCCGCTGCGCCACGGCCTCGACCTGGTGCGCCGCGACCGCGCCTTCCTGAGCCTGGTCGTGCTGATGATGCTGTACTGGTTTCTCGCGGTGCAGATCAACATCAGCCTGCCCCTGTTGGCGCAGCGCCTGACCGGCGAGGTCGACAGCGTCGGGGTGATGTTCGCGGTCAGCGCCGGCCTGACGGTGCTGCTGCAATACGGCCTGGTGCGCTGGCTCGAACAGCGTTTCAGCACCGCCCAGGTGCTGGTGCTCGGCGTCGTGCTGATGTCGCTGGCGGTCGGCGCGATCGGCTTCAGCGACGGTTTCGCCGGTTTCCTGTTGTGCATCGGCGGCTTCGCGGTCGGTGCGGTGATGACCCGCCCGACCCAGCAGACTTTGATCGCCGGCATGGCCGATCCGCGCGCGCTCGGCACCTTTCTGGGGGTGAGTTCGCTCAGCCTGGCCATCGGCGGCGGCCTGGGCAACGTCGCCGGCGGTTGGCTGGTCGACGTGGCGGCGACGCGACACTGGCCATGGCTGCCGTGGTCGGTGTTCTGCGCCATCGGCCTGCTCAACGCGCTGGGGCTGTCGATGCTGCTGCGCACGCCGCGCGCACAGGCGCTGCCGGCCGCATGAGGCGCCAGGGCCGGCCATGAGATGAGGAGATTTGCTCCCTCTTCCGCACCCGAGGGGAAGGGGGAGCTTTTTTTCCGCGGCTCAGGCGCCGCCGGCGAAGTCGTGCTGGCGCCAGGCTTCGAACACCACCACCGCGACCGCGTTGGACAGATTCAGGCTGCGGTTGTCCGGGCGCATCGGCAGGCGCAGGCGGTGCTCGGCCGGGATCCGGTCGAGCACGTCCTCGGGCAGGCCGCGGGTTTCCGGGCCGAACACGAAGGCGTCGCCGGCGGCGTAGCGGGGCTGATCGTGGCGGACCCGGCCACGCGTGCTCAGCGCGAACAGGCGCGGCGGCGCGATCGCGTCCAGCGCCGCGGCCAGGCTGTCGTGCACGCGCACCGCGGCGTACTCGTGATAGTCCAGCCCGGCGCGGCGCAGTTGCTTGTCCTCCAGGGTGAACCCCAGCGGCGCCACCAGGTGCAGGCGCGCGCCGGTGTTCGCGCACAGGCGGATCACATTGCCGGTGTTGGGCGGAATCTCGGGCTGATAGAGGATGACGTCGAACATCCGCGCATTATGCGCGGCGATGGCGGCCGGCCGCAGCGACAACGCAAATGCGACCGGCCACCCCCTATGACCGCCGACCTAGTGCCTGGAGCGGCCGGGCCGCCTAGGATGGTGCTTTCGTCCGCGCGCGGACGACCCCAGCCAGGAGTGCCCATGTCGCCGAAGTCCCCGTTGTCCCCCGCCGCCCGCCCGCGCGCCGCCGCGCTGGCCCTCGCGTTGGCGACCGCACCTGGCCGGCACCGATCTGCTGCTGACCAAGACCGCCGAAGGCTGGCAACTGCGCGCCGACGTGCGCTCGCGTTCCAGCTTCGATGCGATCCGCGACGCCAGCCCCGAGCTGATGCGCCGCTTCGCTTCGCGCAACCTCGGCCAGCTCAGCATCGATC
>NZ_CP013141.1:5496651-5519794 GCF_001442535.1 Lysobacter antibioticus
TGTGCAGGCGCGCAGCGCGGGTGGCGACGTCGAGCGTCGCCCATTCCGGCAGGTCGAGCAGCGCGGCCAGCGCCGCATCGTGGGTGCCCGAATCCTGGCGCAGATCGAGGCTGGCGAGATGGAAGCCGAAACATTCGGCACGGCGGCGCAGGCGGCGCACGGCGAAGCTGCCGGCGTGCGCGCCCTGGTTGTTCGCCAGGCTGCGTTCGATCAGGGCGATGTCGGCCAGGAAGGTCGCCGCATCGGGATAGCCGTGCACGCTTTCGTCGACCGTGGCCTGCAGACGCGCGGCCATCAGGCTGAGCAGGTTGCGGTAGGGCATGTCGGCATGGCGCGGCTTGAGCAGCAATGCCGCCTTCGGCAACTGGTAGCGATAGTCCTCGACGCGGGCCAGCACCGCATCGTCGATGCGCACGCGCGTGACCGATTGGCTCAGCAACTCGGCCAGAGTGCCCAGCTCGCGACGGTAGGCGTTGAGCACCAAGGCGCGCTGGCCCGACAAAGTCGCGGCAATGGTGTCGGCCCCCACGTTCGGGTTGCCATCCATGTCGCCGCCGACCCAGGTGCCGAAACCGAGCACGTCGGGCAGCGGCGCGAACGGGCCGTAGGTTTCGCGCAGCGCCTCCTCGAACATTTCGTAGTAGACCGGCAGCACGCGATACAGCACGTCGGACAGATAAAAACCGACGTGCTCGAACTCATCGGCGACGCTCGGCTTGGCGGCCGGGGCTTCGGCGGTCTGCCAACTCGCGGTCAGGGCGACGCGGATGCGTTCGCGATCGGCGCGGCGTTCGGCCGGGGTGCGGCCGCGGTCGATGTCGTCGACCAGACAGCCGACGATCTGGCGCTCCTTCTCGAGCAGGGCGCGCCGCACCGCTTCGGTGGGGTGTGCGGTGAACACCGGTTCGATGCGCAAACGCGGCAACAGCGCGGCCACTTCTTCGGCGCTGACGCCCTGGCGTGCAAGCACGCCAAGCGCATCGCGCAACCCGCCCGGCTGTGCGCCGGCACCGCTGCGTTCATAATCGCGGCGACGGCGAATGCGGTGTACGCGTTCGGCCAGGTTGACCGCCTGGAAATAGGTCGCGAAGGCACGCACCAAGTCGCTGGCCTGGTCCAGATCGGTATCGGCGAGCGCTTCGGCGAGCGCACCGATCGGGGCCTGCGCCTCGCGCCGGCGGATGGCGGCGCGGCGCAGGCGTTCGACCTCGTCGAGGAAGCCCGGCCCGCGTTGCTCAGCGAGGATTTCGCCGACCAACGCTCCCAACATTTTGACGTCGTCGCGCAGCAGCGCGTCGGTGGAAGCGAAGTCTACGGCGCGCAACGGTTCGTCGCTGGTATCGAGGAGGACATTCATCCGACAAGGCTACAACACCGGCGCGGCGACTGCGTTGCCGATCCTTCGGGCGTATTGCGCCGGCGGTCGTTTGCGGCGACGTTCGCACGAGGGTGGCGGCGCTGCGGCGCTTATCGCATTAACCCCTGCAGGAGGGGAATTCCAGCAGAACACAGCATTTATCCGCGGCCGCCGCCGAGACCGCCGTCGAAACTTCGCTGCGTTCCGGTTCTACCGATATGCGTATCGGTTCTAGCCGCGCAATCGATTACAAGCGAAACGATTTCACAAGAAACGATTAACGCACGTCTTTTGAATCACGGCGCCGACGCCTGCTTCTCCAAGGCCTTCAGACGGTCCAGCGCCGGCTTGTTCATGCGCCGCGCGTAGGCCGGCAGACGCTTGGCCCGCGTCTGCGCCTGTACGCACAGCTCGCGCACGCGGCCGAGTTCGCCCCAACCGACCAGAGTTTCGGCATAGCGTACGTACGGCTCGAAACCGCTGCTGTAACCGAGCAGGGTTTCGAACTCGTCGCGGGCCTTGGCGCGGTCGCCTTGCGCGGCGATCGCACGCGCATAGATCAGGTGACCATCGGGCGAACGGAAGTCGGGGCGGCGCGCGATCAGTTCGTCGAGCACGGCCTGCGCCTGCGCCGCCTCGCCGTTTTCGAGCAGCGCATGGGCGAGCTTGACCTGGATGTCCGGATCCTCGCGATGGATGCCGCTAAGCGAGGCGCGATACAGCGGCAGCGCATCGGCCGGGCGTTGCTTGCCCAGCAAGGCATCGGCCAAACGCAGGCGGTTGTCGGTGGTGGCCGCGGTCTCGTAGGCATCCTGCGCTTCGCGCAATTCGCGGTCCGGATCGAGCAGGCGCCGCACGTTGCCGACCAGGGCGCGGCCGTGCTGGGTGTGGCGCTGCTCCGGCAGCCAGATCGCGAACCCGTAGACCACGCTGCCGAGCAGCGGGAACATGAAGAGGATCATCAACCAGTAACGGTCCTGACCGCTGCGCACCGCATGCACGGCGAAACACAGCGCGACGATGACGTGCAAGCCCAACCCCAGATACGGCATGACGCGATCCTTGCGAGATATTCGGGCGCTAGTGTGGTGATTCGGCGGGCCCGGCGCCAGAGGGGCATCGCCTTCGCCAGAGGGTTTCGACCGATGGCAATCGCCGCGGCTTCGATACGCCGGGCCCTCGCGCGCTAAGCACCGTCGTCGGCCCGCAACAACCCGGCCAGCCAGTCGCGCAGATGCCCCAGACGGGCGCTGCCCTGCGCTTGCGGCAGCCAGGCCAGATAGACCCGCTTGACCGGCGCGGGCTGCGGCAGCGGCAAGGGCAGCAGTTCGCCGCTGGCCAGGCGCTCGGCGATCAAACGCGGATACACCAGGGCAATGCCCTGCCCGGCCAGCGCGGCGCTGATCGCCGGCATCGGCGAAGACAGGCGCAGATGCGGCAGGGGCCAGATCGCCGGGTCTTCGCCGAACCAACTCGGCCAGTCGTGACGCCAGCCGTCGCTGGCGACATGCAGCAGGCGCACGCCGGGCAACGGGTCCTGCCACCAGCGCTCGCGGTCGAGCCGCGCATGCAGGTCCGGCGCGGCGACCGGCAGCATGGCCTGCTCGAACAGCAGCTCGCCTTGCAGGCCGTCGGCCTGCGGTTCGCGGTGCAACAAGGCGGCGTGGATGCGCCCCTGCGCCAGGTCCTGCGCGGTCGCCGGGCAGAACAACTGCAGGTCCAGCCCGGCGTAGGCCGGAAACTCCTCGATGCGCGGTAACAGCAGGCTGACGCCGAGGCTGGTCGGCGCGCCGAGGATCAACCGCCGCCCCTCGTCGCCGCGCATACGCAAGCGAGCGGTGGCGGCCTCGATCTGCTCGAAACCGGCGATCAGGGCCTCGCCGTACTCGCGCCCCAACGGGGTCGGCCGCGCGCGCCCGCCGCTGCGGTCGAGCAGACGCAGGCCGAAGGCTTCCTCCAGGTGCTGAACGTGCTGACTCAGGGCGGCATGGCTCAAGTGCATGCGCTCGGCGGCGCGGCGCATGCCGTCGTAACGGACCACGGCGGCGAAGGCCTGCAGGGCGCGCAGGGGTGGGAGGCGCCGCGACGGCGGATCGGGAGTGGTCATGTTTACTTACCGCTGCTCTTGATTTTATAGATATGTACGAGCTTAGAAGCTCTATAGATTTACCACATGACTGCCGCCCCCTTGCCTGTCGCCGCGGTGCCGCCGCCGCCCCGTCCCTTGGCCCCGTCCCGTCCCTTGGCCCTGCGCGCCGGCCTGATGGCCAGCGCCTCGATCTGCCTGGCCTTGCTCGCCCTGCTCAGCCGCTACACCCGCGGCCTGCCACCGGAGTTGGTGACCTGGTTGCGCTTCATGATCCCGGGCCTGTGCCTGGTCGCCTTGGCGCGCCGCGAGGACTGGCGCGCGGTCTGGTCCGGTGCCGACCGGCCGGGCTGGGTGCGGGCAGTGTGCGTGGTGATCTCGCAGGGCTGCTTCGTATTGGCGGCGATGCGCGGCGACCTGTTGCACGCGGTGCTGCTGTACAACACCGGGCCCTTGTTCATCCCATTGATCGCGCGCGTCTGGCTCGGCGAACGCTTGCGCCCGGCCGCGCTGACCGGGCTGGCGATCGGCTTCGCCGGGGTGCTGGTGGTCTTGCAGCCCGCTGCGCGCGGACTCGACAGCACTGCGCTGATCTCGCTGTTCGGCGGCTTCGCCATGGCCGCCTCGCAGGTGCTGTTCTACCGCAGCGCCCAACACCAGCCGCCGTTCCGCAACCAGTTCAAGCTGTATATGCAGGCCTCGACGGTCGGCCTGCCCTTGGCCGCCCTCGGCCTGGGCCATCTGCCCTCACAACCGTTCACGACCGAATCGACGACAGTGCTGGTGCTGGCCTTGCTCGGCATGTCCCTGTGCAGCCTGGGCAGCCAATCCCTGCGCGACCTGGCTTACCGCGGCATGGATAACGCCTCGACCCTCGCCCCGCTGATGTACGTCGCCGTGCCGGTGAGCGCCGCCCTGGATTGGCTGTTGTTCGCGCACGCAGCGCGGCTATCGACCTTGGCCGGCGCGGGCTTGATCGTGATCGGCGCGGTCGCGGCATTGCGCAGCGGGGCGCGTGCGAAGCGCGGTTGAGGGGCGGTGCGAGATTGAGGCGACGCGGTCGCGGCTTGTGACCGAAGGAAATTCAGTAGGACGGCGCTCCTACCCAAGAGCGGGCGCAGGCCACCAACCGTTGCCGTTGCCGTTGCCGTTGCCGTTGCCGTTGCCGTTGCCGTTGCCGTTGCCGTTGCCGTTGCCGAGATTTTGATCTGTTTTGCCGCTTTACCGGTCAAGTGGAGACCCGGAGGGCGGCGCACAGGACGTGCGCCGTTTTCCGATAAGACAGGGACGTCTTATCGGAAAATCCCGGCGCGGGCTGCGTGCTCGCAGGGGAGCTTCGTCAAGGAAAAGCACTTTTCTTTGGTGACTTTCTTTTGGGGCTTTGGCCAAAAGAAAGTTACCCGCACCCTTTAGGGGGCGGAAGCTTTGCACTTGCTTATGGCTTCTAACGAAACAAGATCAAACGCTAAGAGCTTCCGCCACTAAAGCGGCGGGTTACTTTCTTTTGTCATAAGCAACAAAAGAAAGGTAACCAAAGAAAAATGCTTTTCTTTGAATCACAGGCCCGCACGAGCGGTGCATCCGCGGGGATTTTTCATACGGGACATCCCTGTCCCGATGAAAAACGGCGCGCATCCCTGCGCGCCGCCCTCCGGGTCTTCCATAGCCTTCGCAAGGCCGAGACGACGCACAGCAACTGCAACCGCAACCGCAACCGCAACCGCAAAATCTTTACGGCAACGGCAACGGCAACGGCAACGGCAACGGCAACGGCGGCAAGAGCTTTGAATAAGCAGGGATGACGATCAAGGCTGCAGCGTCGAACAGTGACCGACGCCAGCTTGGGATCACGCGGTCGCGGCTCGTGACCGGAGGAAATCCCCTGAGGGACGCCGCTATACCCTGCGACGGATCGTGGTTTCAATCAGCAGCGACGGCGATGCGGGTTCTGCGCGTTCCTCGGTCGCGGCTCGCGCCGCTCCTACAGGGGCTACGCCGCCGCGACGCCGAGGGCGCGATCCGCCAAGAGAACTCAGTACGCGAATTCCTTGAACACCGGGTCCACATTCCCCCCCATGCCCCATGGAACAACTCGAGCTTGCGCTCGGCCGGGCTCTTGCCCATCGCGACGAATTCCATCAGCGGTTCCAGGTAGATCGATTCGTCCGCGCCGTTGCCGTTCAAGCGCGCGCGGCGCTTGAGGCCGTGCGCGGAAATCTCCAGGGCGCGACGCGACAGTTCGAGCACGTTGCTGTCGCGGAACGGCAGTTGGAAACCGTGCCGCGGCACGCCGTCGCGCAAGGCGTGACGCTCGGCCGGGGTGAAGTCGAGCACGAGATCCCAGGCCGCATCGAGCGCTTCGGCGTCGTACAACAGGCCGACCCAGAACGCCGACAAGGCGCAGATGCGGTTCCACGGGCCGGAGTCGGCGCCGCGCATCTCCAGGTACTTCTTCAAGCGCACTTCCGGGAACGCGGTGGTGGTGTGGTCGGCCCAATCCTTCAGGGTCGGGCGCTGGTTCAGATAGGCCGGCAACTTGGCGTCGAGGTAATCGCGGAACGATTGGCCGCTGGCGTCGATGTACTCGCCGTCGCGATAGACGAAGTACATCGGCACGTCGAGCAGGTAGTCGACATAACGCTCGTAACCGAAACCGTCTTCGAACACGAAATCGAGCAGACCGGTGCGGTCGCGGTCGGTGTCGGTCCAGATGTGCGAGCGGTAGGAGAGATAGCCGTTCGGTTTGCCTTCGGTGAACGGCGAATCGGCGAACAGCGCGGTCGCGATCGGCTGCAAGGCCAGCGAAACGCGGAACTTGCGCACCATGTCGGCCTCGTCGCGTACGTCGAGGTTGACCTGCACGGTGCTGGTGCGGGTCATCATGTCCAGGCCGAGCGAGCCGACCTTGGGCATGTACTCGCGCATGATCTTGTAGCGGCCCTTCGGCATCCACGGCATCTCGTCGCGGCGCCACTTGGGCTGGAAGCCCATGCCGAGGAAGCCCAGGCCCATCGGCTCGGCCACCGTGCGCACTTCGCGCAGATGGGTCGCCGCTTCGACGCAGGTGTCGTGCAGGGTCGCCAGCGGCGCGCCCGACAGTTCCAATTGGCCGGCCGGTTCCAGCGAGACCGAGGCCTCGTCGCGGGTCAGGGCGATCACCCGGCCCTTCTCCTCGACCGGCGTCCAGCCGAACTGGACCAGCCCTTTCAGCAAGGCCTCGATGCCGCGCTCGCCGTCGAAGGTCGGCGGGCGCAGGTCGTCGGTGCGGAAGCCGAACTTCTCGTGCTCGGTGCCGATCTTCCAGTCCGAGTCCGGGCGCGCGCCCGAGGCCAGGTACTCGACGAGCATGGCGCGACCGCCGCCCTTGATATCGGGAATCTCAATATCTTTGACTTGGCTGGGACCGGACACATCCACCTCGCTGGCAAAACCTGCTGCAAGGCGGGATGCCCTGCTCGCGCATCTGGCGCGGAGAGCCGCCGGCCGTCGCGAAACGGTCCAGCGGCCACGGCCGGCGCCTCGCTGTACGAAGGCCGGCCGCTTACGACATTGTCTGAATCAAGGTCTGGATATGCGGGACGTCGCCTACAATCGCAAGACCCCGGCAGTGTAGACCCAGCCTTGCACCGAACAACGCCCGCCTTGCAACGCTATGGTGCAGCCGTGTCGCTGGCCGATCTGCTAGGGGTGTTTCTGATGGGGGCGCTGTGGGCACCGGCAGCGCTGGCCCAGGCGGCGCCATCGCAACTGGAACGCGGCAACGGTCCCGAACCGAGCACGCTCGACGCCCATCGTTGCCAGGAGGTCGCCTGCGGCAACGTCCTGCGCGATCTCTACGAAGGCCTGGTGACCGAGGACGCACGCGGCCGCCTGGTGCCGGGCATGGCCGAGCGCTGGTCGGTGTCGGCCGACGGCCGCAGCTGGACCTTCGTCCTGCGCGGCAACTTGCGCTGGAGCAACGGCGAGCCGATCGACGCCGGCCAGGTCGTCGCCAGTTTCCGCCGCGCGTTCGCCCCGGCCACCGCGGCGCCGTTCGGCGAATTGTTCGACGCGCTCGACAATGCCCAGGCCGTGCAAGCCGGAAAACTGCCGCCGGAACGCCTCGGGGTGTCGGCGCCGGACCCGCGCAGCGTTCGCTTCCGCCTCAACCGCAGCGCCTCGTTGCCGGCCTTGCTGACCCTGCCGATCGCGTTCCCGGTGTATCTGCCGGCCGTGGAGACGCATGGCGCCCAGCACACGCGTCCCGGGCAATTGGTCTCGAACGGCGCTTACCGGCTCGCGGCGTGGACGCCGCAGGCAAACCTGTTGCTGGAGAAGAACCCGCGCTTCCACGACGCCGCGGCGGTCGCGATCGAACGCGTGCGCTTCCAGGTCACCGAGGACGCCGCCGCCGAACTGCAGCGCTTCGCCGCCGGCGATCTGCACATCACCGAGGTGGTGCCGCCGCAGCCGCTGGCGTCGCTGCGCGCGCGTTTCGGCTCGCAGCTGCGGTTGTCGCCTTACCTCGGCGCATTCTGGCTCGGCCTCAACGTCACCCGCCCGCCGTTCCGCAGCGACGCCTGCGCCACCCAGGACTGCGACGAACGCGCCTTGGCGCTGCGCCGCGCGCTGTCGATGGCGATCGATCGCGACAAGCTCACTCGTTACGTCACCGGCCTGGGCGAAACCCCGGCCTACGGCATCGTGCCGCCCGGCATCGCCGGCTACGTACCCGCGACCACGACCTGGGCAACGCGGCCGCAAGCACAGCGCGAAGCGCATGCGCGCGCGCTGTATCGCCACGCCGGTTATTCCAGCGACAACCCGCTGGTGATCGAGCTGCGTTACAACACTTCGACACCGCACCGCCGCCTGGCCCTGGCGGTCGCGGCGATGTGGCGGCAGACCCTCGGCGTGCAGGTGCGCCTGCGCAACGAGGAATGGAAAGTGTTCGTGCAGAACCGCAAGCAACGCACCATCACCCAGGTGTTCCGCGGCGGCTGGATCGGCGATCTGGCCGATGCGCGCAACTTCCTGGCCGCGTTCGGCAGCGACGGCCCCTTGAACTGGATGGGCTACGACGATGCCGCGTACCGCGAGCGCCTGGCCAAGGCCGATGCGGCGAAGTCGGAAAGCGCGCGCAACGCCTGGCTGCGCGCGGCCGAACAGCGCCTACTCAACGACGACGCGGCGATTCCGCTGTATTTCTACAGTTCCAAGCATCTGGTGTCGCGACGCGTGCGCGGCTTCGAGTCGAACGCGCTGGACCGGCACGCGAGCCGCTGGCTGAGCCTGACGCCATGACCCGTCCTTCTTCCTCCACTCGGCTGCCACCGCGCCGCCATCACACCGAGACCCACCGCTCCGACCGCGTCGGCTGGCTGCGCGCGGCGGTGCTCGGCGCCAACGACGGCATCGTCTCGGTGGCCGGGCTGGTGGTCGGCGTGGCCGCCAGCGGTGCCTCGCCCGCGACCATTCTCGCCAGCGGCATCGCCGGCACCGTCGCCGGGGCGATGTCGATGGCCGCCGGCGAGTACGTCTCGGTGCGTTCGCAAGCCGACACCGAGCGCGCCGACATCGCGGTGGAGCGGCGCGAACTGCGCGAAGACCCGGACAACGAACTGGCCGAACTCGCCCATATCTACGTCCAGCGCGGCCTGACGCCCGAGCTGGCGCAGGAAGTCGCGCGTCAGCTGACCGCGCACGACGCGCTCGGCAGCCACGCCCGCGACGAGCTCGGCATCACCGAGACCTTGCGCGCGCGCCCGGTGCAGGCGGCGCTCGCGTCGGCGCTGGCGTTCGTCGCAGGCGCCGCCCTGCCGATCGCCGCGGTACTGGCGGCGCCCGCGGGGCGCCTGGAAGCGGTGGCCATCCCGACCACCCTGGTGGCGCTGTCGATCTCCGGCGGGCTCGCGGCCTGGGCCGGCGGCGCGCCGGTCCTGCGCGGCGCCGCGCGCGTGGCGTTCTGGGGCGCCTTGGCGATGGCCGCAGCGTCCCTGGTCGGCCGATTGTTCGACGTGAGCGTCTGATGCGCAGCGATAGCCGCAGCCGTCATCCCGTCGTCGCCCGGCTCGGCTCGCGCGTGCTCGAAGCGGTCATCACCCTGTGGCTGCTGGCAACGCTGTGCTTCGTGCTGCTGCGCGCCGCACCGGGTGGGCCGTTCGACGCCGAGAAAGTCGCGCCTCCGGAAGTGCAGGCCGCGCTCGATGCGCAGTACCGGCTCGATCAGTCGCTGCCGATGCAATACCTGGCCTGGCTCGGCGACGCGGTGCGCGGCGACCTCGGGCCGTCGTTCCAATACCCGGACTACACCGTCAATCAGTTGATCGGCAACGCCTTGCCGGTGTCGGCGCTCAACGGCGGCCTGGCCCTGCTGCTGGCGCTGCTGCTCGGGGTGACCCTGGGCGTGTGGGCGGCGCTGCGCGCCGGCGGCTGGACCGACCGCGCCCTGATGTTGCTGGCCGGGCTGGGCCTGGCGATCCCGAAGTTCGTGGTCGCGCCGCTGCTGGTGTTGCTGTTCGCGGTGACCCTGCATTGGCTGCCCGCAGGCGGCTGGGGCGAATGGGACAACGTGGTGCTGCCGGTGATCGCCCTGGCCCTGCCCAACATCGCCTACTGCGCGCGCCTGACCCGCGCCTCGATGCTCGACGTGCTGTCGGCCGACTACCTGCGCGCGGCGCGCGCGCGCGGCCTGTCGGAAACGCGCCTGCTATTCGCGCATGCGCTGAAACCGGCGTTGCTGCCGGTGGTGGCCTGGCTGTCGCCGGCGCTGATCAACGTCGTCACCGGCTCGGCCGTGGTCGAACAGGTGTTCGGCATTCCCGGCATGGGCCGCTACTTCGTCCAGGGCGCGCTCAACCGCGACTACACCCTGGTGCTGGGTGTGGTACTGGTGATCGGCGCGCTGATCGTCGCGATCAATACCGCCGTGGACGCGCTGCGCGGCTGGATGGACCCGCGGCTGGAGGGTTAAGGGACGGGAATCGGGAATCGGGAATCGAAAGCTTAGCGGCACCGGCCTGCCTAGTCCGAGTCTCAGTCCCGGGACCCGGCTTCACGGCTACACTCCGCCCATGCGCAAGAAGTCCAAGGCGACCTCGGTCGACATCGCCCACCTCGCCGGCGTTTCGCAGGCCACCGTGTCGCGGGTGCTCAGCGGCAGCCCGCTGGTCAACGCCGACACCCGCAAGCGCGTGGAAGCGGTGGTGCGCGAGCTCAACTACAAGGTCGACCGCCACGCCTCCAGCCTGCGCCGGCAGCGTTCGGGCACCTTGGCGATGCTGTTGTTCGAGGACCCGACCCCGGACGAGTCGCACATCAACCCGTTCTTCCTGTCCATGCTCGGCTCGATCACCCGCGCCTGTGCGCGCCACGGCCAGGACCTGCTGATCTCCTTCCAGCAGCTGTCCGACGATTGGGCCGCCGACTACGAAGACAGCATGAAGGCCGACGGCCTGATCCTGCTCGGCTACGGCGATTACCTCGCTTACCAGGGCAAGCTGCAGAAACTGGTCGAACAGGGCACGCGCTTCGTCCGCTGGGGCGCGGTGCTGCCCGATCAGCCGGGCTTGTCGATCGGTTGCGAGAACGTCGGCGGCGGCCAGCAGGCCGGCGCCCATCTGGTTGCCCTGGGCCGGCGCCGGGTCGCCTTTCTCGGCGACGCCTCCAGCCACTACCCGGAGTTCCTCGACCGTTTCCTCGGTTGCGAGCACGCCCTCAACGAAGCCGGCCTGGCGCTCGACCGCGCCCTTCAGGTCGACGCCGAAAGCTCCGAAGACGCCGGCCACGATGCCGCGCGCGAACTGCTCGCCCGCGGCCTGCCCTTCGACGCCGTGTTCGCCGCCAGCGACCTGATTGCCCTGGGCGCCATGCGCGCGTTGACCGAACACGGCCTGCGCGTACCCGAAGACGTCTCGGTGATCGGCTTCGACGACATCCCGATGGCCCGTGTCGCCCACCCGCCGCTGACCACGATCTTCCAGGACACCAAACAAGCCGGCGAACTGCTCGTCGACACCCTGATGAAACTGGTTCGCGGCGAAGAAGCGCACAGCATCCGCCTGCCGACGGCCTTGGTGGTACGCAAGTCCTGCGGCGCCGAGTAGCGCGGCGACGGTTCGAGCGAAGCAAGAGCAAATCCCCCTACCCCCCTTTTTCAAAAGGGGGAATCCTTCGGGCAGGAATGTCGCGATTGGCGTTGGCGCTGGCGTTGGCGTTGGCGTAAAGATTTTTCTGTCGCTGTGCGCCGTCTCGCACTCGCGAAGGCAATAGAAGGCCCGGAGGGCGGCGCGCAGGGATGCGCGCCGTTTTTCATCGGGACAGGGATGTCCCGTATGAAAAATCCCCGCGGAGGCACCGCTCGTGCGGGCCGGTGATTCAAAGAAAAGCATTTTTCTTTGGTTACCTTTCTTTTGTTGCTTATGACAAAAGAAAGTAACCCGCCGCTTTAGTGGCGGAAGCTTTTAGCGTTTGATCTGGATCTTGCTTGAGCGATACGCCACGAGCCCAGAACGGCGGTCGCGGCTTGCGCCGCTCCTACACGCGAGGTTTCACGGCTTCCAGAAATTACGCCAGCGTTGGATTTTCTGCGAATCCCGTGGTCGCGGCTTGCGCCGCTCCTACCCTTGCGATGGCACGCCGCTTTCGATCACAACATCGGCGTTGGTGTTTCTGCGAATCCCGCGGTCGCGGCTCACGCCGCTCCTACAGGAAAAGATTCGCGACACGCCATAGTTCGTGCCTCAACGCCGCCGCGCGTGCTCCATCGCTTCATCCAAGGCCGCCGCCAGGTCCGCCCGCCGCACCGGCGCATCGAGCAGATACACCTCGACCCCATGCCCCGGCACGGTCGCCTCGATTACATCGTTCTCGCCGACCTCGACCGTTCCGCCGCCCAGCGCCGCGCGCCAACGCCCGGCCTGCAGGTAGTTGCGGATCCAGAACGTCGTCGGCTCATCGCCCTTGTTGAGCAACACCAAGGCGATCTGCGCCTGCCCGGCGTGCTCGTAGACACGGTAAAACACAGCGCGCTCGCCCTGCAGCAGCAGATTCAACTGCAGGCCGCGCTGCAAGGCCGGCGAGGCCTGGCGAACCTTGGCGATACGCTTGAGTGCGGCATGGATCGGATGCGCCTTGGCGGTGTCGACGCGCTCCTGGCCGAAGTAGTTGCGATTGCCGGCGTGCTCGGCGAGGCCGCGTTGAAAGCCGATCTCAGAACCGTAATAGATCACCGGAATGCCGCGTGCGGTGAACAGCCAGTTGTTCGCGTCGATGAAGCCTTCATCGGTCGCGCTCAGACGCGGCATGTCGTGGTTGTCGTAGAAAGTCATCAGCTCGTACGGGTTCGCGTACGGGCCGTCGCGCAGGAACAGGCGCGGAGGTAACCGCTCGAAGCCACCGCCCCTGTGCCCGAACACCTCGGCCAAGCCCTCCTTGAGCGGAAAATCGAGCACGCTGATGCCGCCGTTCTCGGCCCAGGTGAACGGCGCGATATGCTCGGCTTTATAGTCGAAGGCTTCGCCGAACATGAAGAAACCCGGACGCTTGGCGCGGATGCGCTCGGCGAAGGATTTCCAGAACGCATGCGGCATGTGCCGGATGGTGTCGATGCGGAAGGCGTCGGCGCCCTGGTCGATCCATTGCGAGTAGGCGCCGACGAAGTAGTCGAGCACCTCGGGTTGGGTGTCGTCGAGGTTCGACAACTGCACCAGATCTTTCTGTGCATGGAAGAACCGGTGCAGCGGATTGTGGGCGGGGTCGAGTTTTTCCGGCGCCAAGTTCTGATGATCGGCGACCAGCACGCCGTCGCGATAGATCTCGCCGTACTTGGGCTGGTCCTTCGGCATCGTGAACGAAGGCGAGCCGTGGTTGGCGACGATGTCGAGCACGGTCTTGAGGCCGTGCCGCTTCAGCCCCTGGGTCAATTCGGCGAAGTCGAGGCCGGGGCTCGGCAAGTGCTCATCGAGGCGATAGAAATCCACGCCCCAGTAGCCGTGATAACCGGTCTTGCCGCGGTCCTGGAAGGCGCCGCCCCAGGTCACTGCGTCGCCGCCGGTGAAGGCCTGGTCGGGGTTGTCGACGATGGGCGTCAACCAGACCGCGCCGAAGCCCATGTCGCGGATGTAGCCGGCGTTGTCGAGCAGGCCTTTGAAGTCGCCGCCGAGATAGCCGATGTTGTCGCTCTCGCCGTCCGGCGCGCCCGGTACCGGACGATCGAAGCTGCGCGTGCGCGGGTCCGGCCCGCCCTGTTCGCGCTGGTCGTTGGCCGGGTCGCCGTTGACGAAGCGGTCGGTGACGACGAAGTACACCGCATCGCTGGCCATCGGTTCGAGCGTGCCGTAGTACTCGCGTGCCGGCGCAGTGTCGCGTGGGCCGTGCGCGCAACCGGCCAGGGCGAGACTCAGCGCGACGAGCGTCAAGGCCCTCATGCCGCTGCTCCGGTGCCGGGCTCGCGCACCCACAGCACGCACAGGCCGGAGACGAACAGGCTCACGCCGCCGATCACCAAGGCCCCAGCTGGCGCTCCCGCAAAGAAAAACTTGACCAACGCGCCAAGCAGACTGACGGCTACCAACTGCGGAATGACAATGAAGAAGTTGAAGATGCCCATGTACACGCCCATCTTGGTCGCCGGCACGCTGTCAGACAGCAAGGCATACGGCAGCGACAGGATCGAGGCCCAGGCGAAGCCAACGCCGAGCATCGACAGCAGCAGCCACTGCGAGTCACGAATCAACGCGATCGAGATCAGGCCCAGCCCGCCTAGGCTGACGTTGCACAGATGGCTCCAGCGCAGGCCCCAGCGCCGCACCATCCGTGGAATAGCGATCGCCGCCAACGCAGCAAAACCGTTATAGGCCGCGAACAACACGCCGACCCAGTTGGCGCCTTCGTTGTAGGCCGCCGAGGTGGTGTCGCTGCTGTGGAAATGCAGTTGAGTCACGGTCGAGGTGGTGTAGATCCACATCGCGAACAGGGCGAACCAGGAAAAGAACTGCACCACCGCCAGCCGCACCATGGTCGGCGGCATCGAGTGCAGATCGTCCATGACCGTGGCGAAGCCGCCGCCGGCGCCGATCATGCCGCGCACCAACAGCGCCACGCCGAATGCGCCGATCATGCCGGCCAGCACGTACAACTGACGGTCGAGCCCGCACATCGAAATTGTCGTGGCGACGAGGCCGCCGACCACCAGCCAGGAAGCGCCGAACAGCGCGCAACGCACGCGGTCGCGATTCGGCCGCGGCGGCTCGGGCAAGGCATCGTCGAAGGACTGCAAGGTCTCCGGCGGGTACTCGCGGGTGCGCAGCACGGTCCAGCCGACCGACAGCAGCAGCACGGCGCCGCCGAAATAGAAGGCGTAACGCACCGTGTCCGGCACCTCGCCGGGCCCGGCGGTGTTGCCCACGCCCAGGTGCGCGAGCGCGAACGGCAACACGCTGGCGACCACCGAGCCCACGCCGATGAAGAAGCTCTGCATCGCATAGCCGCTCGGCCGTTGCGCGGTCGGCAACTGGTCGCCGACGAAGGCGCGGAACGGTTCCATCGAAATGTTGATGGACGCGTCGAGTACCCACAGCAGGCCGGCGGCGATCCATAGGGTCGGCGAGTTCGGCATCGCCAACAGCGCCAGGGTGGCGAGCACCGCACCGACCAGGAAATACGGGCGCCTGCGGCCGAGGCCGGTCCAGGTGCGGTCGGACAGATAACCGACGATGGGTTGCACGATCAGCCCGGTCAGCGGCGCGGCGATCCACAGCATCGGGATGTCCTCGATCGGCGCGCCCAGACTCTGGAAAATCCGACTGACGTTGGCGTTCTGCAGGGCGAAGCCGAACTGGATGCCGAGAAAGCCGAAGCACATGTTCCAGATCTGCCAGAACGACAGCTGCGGCTTGCGGGGCGGGGCGCTGCGCTCGGTGCGTTCGGTCATGGGCTCGATACTGGCATGAAGCGCCGCGCGGTAAGGCGACGCGGTGGCGGGGAAAGCAAATCCCCCCTCGATCCCCCTTTGTCAAAGGGGGAAGACAAGCAGAGCGACGCTATCCGAACAACTCAGCGCCGCGCAAACTACAAGCCTCCACCCGAAGCCACGCCCCCCATTTGAAAAAGGGGGCTCCGTGTTCCATTCCCCCTTTTGGAAAAGGGGGGCTCCGCGTTCTATTCCCCCTTTGCAGAGGGGGGCCAGGGGGGATTTGCTCTGGCTTCCGATCTCAGAACTGCGACGAGAACCGGATCCCGTACATCCGCGGGGTGTTGAGGTAGCGGATGTTGGTCGCGTTGTTGACGAAGCCCTTGCCCGAATACACCTCGTCGGTGAGATTCGAGACGAAGCCGTCGATGCGGAACTGGCTGTCCTCGCCGAAGTTCAAGCCGGCCGAGACGTTGACGGTGGTGAAGCCGCCGACGTCGTCGCGCATCGCCATGCCGTTGGCCGGGCCGCCGCCCGCGGCCGGGTTGGAGCCGTTGTTGAACGGCATGTCGGCGAGCGGAATCTCGATGACATTGCCGGCCGCGTCCTGGCCGAAGCCGCGGCTGTTGAACGCGGTCAGGTAGTAGTCGGAGCGGTAGGTCAGGTTGATGGTCCAGTCGAACGAGTTCAGCGCGCCGCGGCCGATGTCGATGGTCTGCGACAGGCTGAGGTTGGCGTTGTACTTGGAGGTGTTCGGCAGGCGGTTGCCGTCGAGCGGCACGATCAGGCCCAGGCCGCCGGAACGCGTGTCGAGCACCTTGGAGTCGTCGAAGGTCGCGTCGAGGTAGGTGAAGTTGTAGCCCAGGTTGAAGCCGTGCGGCAGGCCGACCCGGCCTTCGAGCTCGAGACCGAGCACGCTGGCGTTGGCGGCGTTGTCGTTGAAGACCTGGCGACTGGTCGCGTTCGGGTTGGTCGGCGTGGGCGCCGGCACGTCGATCAGGTTCTGCAGCACCTTGTTCTGGTAGTCGTAGTAGAACACCGAGGCGTTCAGGCGCACCGGGGTTTCGCCCCACAGGTAGTCGCCCTTGATGCCGGCTTCGTACGAGGTCAGTTCTTCCGGCTCGAAGGTCGGCGCCAGCGCACTGCCGTCGTTGAGCAGCAGGGGTCGGTTGATGCCGCCCGAACGCGTGCCGGTCGACACCGTGCCGTACAGCATCACCTGCGGGTTGAGGTCGTACTCGAAGCCCACGCGCCAGTCGACGTAGCTGTCCTCGTAGACGTCCACGCTCTTGCCGCCGGGGAAGTCGGAACGCACGATCACGTCGATCTGGTCGCGGTTGCGGGTCAGGAACTGAGCCCAGTTGTCCTGCGCGCCGAAGTTCTGGATGCCGCCGAGGAAATAGTCGAGCGAATCGGCGCCCGGGCCGCAGCGCAGCTCGGCCGGCGACCAGCCGGTGCAGACGCTCGGGTCGCCGCCGCCGCGACGGCCGGGGGGCGCGAGCTGGAAGCCGGGCGAACCCAGCACCAGTCCGGTGGTGTAGGGGTTGGTCGCGGTGTTGATCGGCTGGCCGGTGAACTGCTGGAACAGTTCCTCCGGAATCACGAACTGGTATTTGACGTTGGATTCGCGCGCGGTCTTCTTGTCGCGGGTGTAGCGCACGCCGCCGATCAGACGCAGCGAATCGGTCGCGGCGAAGCTGAAGTCGCCGTAGACCGCGTTCGACTCGACCTTGGAGTCGTCGCCGCGGTTCTCGCCGCCCAGGCCGTCCTGCCAACCGCAGACGGTGCCGGGACGCCACCAGTCGCAGTCGCCGAAGTAGCCGTTGCCGACGTCCCAGGAGGTGTAGTCGTACTTCTCTTCGTAATTGAACAGGCCGGCCGACCAGATCAGCTTGCCGGTGTCGCCGAAGAAGCGCAGCTCGTTGATGGTCGAGCTGGACTTGTCGGACTGATAGAAGGTGTCGTACCAGGCCAGGCGTTCGGGGTTGTGATAGGCCTCGCGTTCGGACCCCGGATAGACCGGGCCAAGCTGCCATTCGCGCGAAGCGTTGCGGTTATCGAATTCGTACTTGCGGTAAGAGGTGTTGAATTCCACCGACACCGCATCGTTGAAGGCATAGGTGAAGGTGCCGGCGACGCCTTCGATGTCGTTGCTGGTCTTGCCCTGGGTACGGAAGTACTGGCGGAACGGGTCGGACAGGTCGTCGATGTCGTAGCCGGCGGCGAGGCCACGCTCGGCGAACAGACCCGGGTCGCCGGTGCCGCGCTCGCTGACCTTATCGAGCATGACGTAGGCGGAGAACTTGTCGTTGGGCTCCCACAGCATCGACAGGCGCGCGGCCTGGTTGTCGAGCGCGCCCGGGCCTTCGCCCGCGAACAGCGAGCTGGGGTAACCGTTCTTGATGTAGGAAGAACGCTCTTCGTCGAACAGCGCCGCGCGCAGGGCGAAAGTCTCGCCGATGGGCAGGTTCAGCACACCTTCGGCGGTGGTGAAGTCATGGTTGCCGGCGCCGACCTTGAGGCCGCCGCTGGTCACGCCGAGCTCGGGGCGCTTGGAAATCACGTTGATCGAGCCGCCGGTCGCGTTGCGGCCGCGCACGGTACCCTGCGGGCCCTTGTTGACCTCGATGCGGTCGACGTCGAAGAACATCGGCCCGATCGAGCGCGGCCGCGGCAGGTAGATGCCGTTGTAATAGGTGGCCACCGACGGGTCGGAGGAGAAGTCGGAATCGGCCGCGCCGATGCCGCGCAGGAAGATCTCGTACTTGCCTTCCTGACGGGTGATCTGCAGGCCCGGCACCACCGCCTGCAGGTTGCGGAAATCGGTGTTGATGCCGAGCTTGGTCAGATCCTCGCCGCTGAAGGACTGGATCGTGCCGGCGTATTTCTGGATCGACTGCACGCGGCGGTTGCCGGTCACCTGGACCGCGTCGAGTTCGTGCGCCGCGCTCGTCGGCGCCGCTTCGGCGCTGGCCGCGGCTGGGGCGTCCTGCGCGGCGGGCGCATCGGCCGCCCATACCGTCCACGAGTTGCACAGGCCGAACGAGGCCAGTGCCACGGTCAACAGGTGGCGTTGTTGGTTCGATGAAGCCCGGTTCGTTCTCGACATGCTCCCCTCCAGTAGCTGTGTGCCGTCCGCGCGCGCACTGCGGCGTGCTGCGGTTGCCTAGGCGACGTACGCCATCGGTCTGAGGCGCATGTTAGGCAAGCGATCGCGCCCGCTGCGGTTTATGCATACGTATTCATGACCGGCAGTCGCATTCATGTCGCACTTCATCGGTCGTTTGGGCATGAATACGTATGCAGGCCGGCAAGCCGCGAACGCGCCCGGCGCTAAGCTGGCGCACATCGCGGCAGTGCAGCACGAAGACCGCATACGCCATCAGGGGCGCCACTTGTCAGCCGTCAATCTTCCGACCCCCGCCGCAGCGCACGAGCACGCCTGGTGGCGCGGCGCGGTGATCTACCAGATCTACCCGCGCAGCTTCCGCGATCTCGACGGCGACGGCGTCGGCGACCTGCCCGGCATCATCGACAAGCTCGGCTACGTCGCCGACCTCGGCGTCGACGCGATCTGGATCTCGCCGTTCTTCAAGTCGCCGATGGCCGACTTCGGCTACGACATCGCCGACTACCGCGCGGTCGATCCTTTGTTCGGCGATCTGGACGACTTCGACCGCCTGCTGGCCAAGGCGCATGCGCTGGGCCTGCGGGTGATGATCGACCAGGTCCTCAGCCACACCTCCGACCAGCACGAGTGGTTCAAGCGCAGCCGCGAGAGCCGCGACAACGACTACGCCGACTGGTACGTATGGGCCGACGCCAGCCCCGACGGCACCGCGCCCAACAACTGGATGTCGCTGTTCGGCGGCGTCGCCTGGCGCTGGGAGCCCCGCCGCCAGCAGTACTACCTGCACAACTTCCTGTCCTCGCAGCCGGACCTGAACTTCCACAACCCCGACGTGCGCGCGGCGGTGCTCGACAACGTGCGCTTCTGGCTCGACCGCGGCGTCGACGGCCTGCGCCTGGACGCGATCAACTTCTGCTTCCACGACGCACAGCTGCGCGACAACCCGCCCAAGCCGGCGGAACTGCGAGTGGGGCGCGGCTTCAGCCCGGACAACCCGTACGCGTTCCAGTACCACTACTACAACAACACCCGGCCGGAGAACCTGGCGTTCCTGGCCGAACTGCGCGCCTTGCTCGACCGCTACCCGGGCGCGGTCGCGCTCGGCGAAATCTCTTCGGAGGATTCGCTGGCGACCAGCGACGAGTACACCCGCCACGGCCGCCTGCACATGGGCTACAGCTTCGAGCTGCTGACCGACGATCGCTCCGCGGGCTACATCCGCGGCACCGTGCAGACGCTGGAGAACGCGATGCGCGAAGGTTGGCCGTGCTGGTCGATCTCCAATCACGACGTGCAGCGCGTGGTCACCCGCTGGGGCCGCGGCGGGACGCTGCCGGCGCATTACCCGAGCCTGCTCAGCGCGCTGGTGTGTTCGCTGCGCGGCTCGGTCTGCGTGTACCAGGGCGAGGAACTGGGCCTGCCCGAGGCCGAGCTGCCGTTCGAGGCCCTGCAGGACCCCTACGGCAAGACCTTCTGGCCGACCTTCAAGGGCCGCGACGGCTGCCGCACGCCGATGCCGTGGGACGCCACGCCGCAGGCCGGCTTCAGCACCGGCACGCCGTGGCTGCCGGTCGCCGAGGGCCATCGCGGCCTCGATGTCGCCCGCCAACAGCACGATCCGGATTCGTCCTTGAACCGCTTCCGCCGCTTCCTGTCGTGGCGCAAGACCCGGCCGGCGCTGCTCGACGGCGCGATCGGCTTTCTCGCCAGCGACGAGCCGGTGCTCGCCTTCGTCCGCGGCAGCGGCGCCGATGCGGTGCTGATGGCCTTCAACCTCGGCGACGCCGAGGCGGAATTGGCGCTGCCCGAGGCCGGCGCCTGGCACACCGACCGCGGCCACGGCCTGCCCTCGGGCGAACGGGTCGGCGAGCGCGTGCGCCTGCCGCCTTACGCCGTGTTCGCGGCGCGCGCAGCCGGCTGAGCTCGCAGCACATTCGGTCAGGCGCGGCAGCTTCGTCCGCGACCGCGGAACGCGAATCGACTACGTCGGCGCCCCCGGCGGCCTGCCATGCCACCGGGCCGCACCTCATCCGCGCGCAGGCAAACGGGCCGCCCGCGCTTCGCGCTGCAGCAGCTCACGCTGCAACGGCGCACGCTGCAACTCGGGCGCCGGTACGGGCGTCGGCCGCAGGCGCTGTTCCTTCGGCGGCAGGGCCAGCGTGTCCAGGCGCTTCTTGGCTCCCTCGTTGCCGAGCGCGGCGGCCTTCCTGAGCACCACCTGGGCCTCGGCGATGCGCCCCTGCCCCACGTAGATCTCGCCGAGCCCGCTCAACGCGGTCGCGCGGGTCTTGGGATTGCTGGCCGGCGTGTCCTTGACCGCCTGGGTCAGAGTCTCCTGCGCGCTGTCGAGCTTGCCTTCCGACAGTTGTTTCCAACCGCACAGGGTCGCATCGCCGCCGGCGCAGGCGTCCTCGCCCCCGGCCTTGGCCGCGGCGATCTCGTCGGCCAGCTCCGGCGCTTGATTGGCGAGCGCGGCGCTGCCGACCGCGTTGCGCAGGTCGCGGTTGTTCTGCTGCAGGTCCTCGACCTTCTTGATGATCGAATCCACCGAGATGTTGATGCTGCTGTTGTTGTCGGCGACCTCGATGGCCGCGTTCGGCGAGAAGGCCTGGCCGCGGTAGATGATTTCCGGGTCGGGCAGGTCGATCGCCGAGAACCGCGGCGAGAAGGTCAGGTAGACGTTCGGCACCACGCGTTCGCCGCTGCGCCAGCTCTTCAGCGTGTCGAAGCCGATCATCGCCACCACCACCGCCGCGCCGATGCCGAGGTACCAGCGCACGTTCTTGTTCTGCTCGGCGTTCCTGGTCTTCAACAGCGCATAGGCGCCATAGGCGAAGAACAGCAGCGCCGTGCCATAGGCGCCCGCGGCCAGGATGGTCTGGGGGTCGGTGATCGTGTCCATCTCGTTCCTTGAGCCGAAGATCGCCCTCCGCGCGGTCGCGCGGAAGTCCTTCTACCCAGGAAGTAACGCAGTCGGCGCGGGCGGAGCGGCCAGTCGCGTTTGCAACACGAACGGCCGACCGCGTGCTCGCGGCCGGCTTGGGCCGACTCAAGCGGCCGGCGGCGGGACCAGTTCGAGCCAGCGCGAGACCACCGTGCAGGCCTCTTCGACGCCCTGCTTGGACTCGCCGGAGAAGGTCTGCACGCTGACCGTGTCGCCGAACGCCGAGCTCAGTTCCTTGCGCACCATCATCAACTGCTGCTGTTGCTGGCCGCGGCCGAACTTGTCGGCCTTGGTCAGCAGCGCATGCGCCGGCAGGCCGCGTTCGACCGCATAACCGAGCATCTGCCGGTCGTAGTCCTTGAGCGGATGGCGGATGTCCATCACCACGACCAGCCCGCGCAGGGCCTCGCGGGTGCCGAAATAGCGGTCCAGGAAGGCCTGCCAGTGGGCCTGCAGGTTCTGCGGGACCTTGGCGTAGCCGTAGCCCGGCAGGTCGACCAGGAAGCGGTCGGGCTCCGGCGCCGGCTCGGGGCCGCGGTACAGGGGGCTGACGTCGAAGAACACCAGCTGCTGGGTCCGGCCCGGGGTCTTGGACACCCGCGCCAGGGCGTTCTGCTGGCACATGGCGTTGAGGGCGCTGGATTTGCCGGCATTGGAGCGGCCGGCGAAGGCGACCTCGAAGCCGCCGTCGGGCGGGAGCTGCTTTACGTTGTGCGCCGACAGCAGGTAACGGGCACGGGCGAGGGGATTATTCATGCCATTAGGATCGCATGCCCCACCCTCCGGCGTGCCGCAGACTGAATCCGCGTTGACCCGGTCGGGGCCGGCGAAGATAATTCCGAGGTTCCGGTGGCGGCAGCTTGCGCACAGTCCGGTCCCCAGTACGCCCCTTTCAGCCTGCCACCCAGCAAGCCAGTAGTT
Source organism: Lysobacter antibioticus (assembly GCF_001442535.1). Classification (NCBI taxonomy): domain Bacteria; kingdom Pseudomonadati; phylum Pseudomonadota; class Gammaproteobacteria; order Lysobacterales; family Lysobacteraceae; genus Lysobacter; species Lysobacter antibioticus. Next base: position 5,518,980 of record NZ_CP013141.1, read on the forward strand.
CGGAGCCCAGCTACATGAGCCAAGCCCGCGTTCTAGGCCTCGTCGGCCTCGCCGCTCTCGCGGCCGCCGCCGTTGCGTACGCCCAAGCCACGGTCACGCCGATTCCCGACAAGGAGCCGGTCCAGACCGCGCCGCTGAACGCCGCGGCGAAGGCCTCCTGGGGCGACGTCAAGGCCGGCGCGACCAAGGCCGGCACCTGCGCGGCCTGCCACGGCCTCGACGGCAACCCGACCGATCCGCAGTACCCGCGCCTGGCCGGTCAGAGCGAGCGCTACATCGCCCACCAGATCGCCCTGTTCAAGAGCGGCGAGCGCAATACCGGCATGGCCGCGGCGATGAAGCCCTTCGCCGACGCCCTGAGCGACCAGGACGCCCGCGACCTGGGCGCCTACTTCGCCACCCAGAAGTCGGGCGCCGGCGTCGCCGACGACACCCTGATCGCCTCGGGCGTCAACAAGGGCAAGAAGTTCTTCGAAGTCGGCGAGCAGCTGTTCCGCAATGGCGACAAGGCCCGCGGCATTCCGGCCTGCATGGCCTGCCACGGCCCGAGCGGCGCCGGCAACCCCGGCCCGGCCTACCCGCACATCGCCGGCCAGCAGGCCGCCTACTCGCAGCGTCGCCTGGAGGAATACCGCGCCGGCACGACCACGCAGAAGGATCCGCACCTGTTCAACATCATGGCGACGGTCGCCAAGCAGCTCAGCGACGAGGAAATCGGTTCGCTGTCGAGCTACCTGCAGGGCCTGCACGAACGCGCCGACGACGTCGCCGCCGCCGATGCGCCGGCCCCCGCAGTGGCCGCCCCGGCCGCCAGC
>NZ_CP013141.1:5519830-5541933 GCF_001442535.1 Lysobacter antibioticus
CTCGACGACGTCAAAACCTGGTTCCGCAGCTGGTACGGCCCCAACAACGCGGTGCTGGTGCTCGCCGGCGACATCGACCTGGCCACCGCGAAGGACAAGGCGCTGCGCTACTTCGGCGACATCCCGGCCAGCGCGACCCTGCCCGACATGGCCGCGCGCGTGCCCAAGCGCGAGCGCGACACCGAGGAAACGGTGCCCGACCGCGTGCCGCAGGCGCGCGTTTACCGGGCCTGGCCGGTCGCCGAATTCGGCAGCGCCGACGGCACCGAGCTCGGCCTGTTCGCGCAGGTCCTCGGCGGCAGCGCGGCCTCGCGCCTGGACGCGCGCCTGGTCCATGCCGACCGCATCGCCGACAGCGCCAGCGTGTCGATCAATGACGCCGAGATCAGCGGCACCCTGGTGGTGGTCGCCAACGTCAAGCAGGGCGTCGACCCGGCCAAGGTGCGCGCCGCCATCGACGAAGAGATCAAGCGCCTGATCGAACAAGGCCCGACCGCGCAGGAGCTCGAACAGGCCAAGACCGCCAGCCGCGCCGACTTCGTCCGCGGGGTCGAACGCATCGGCGGTTTCGGCGGCAAGTCCGACGTGCTCGCGCGCTGCGCGGTATTGCTCGGCAAGCCCGACTGCTATCGCGACGAACTCAAGGAGCTCGCTGCGGCGACCCCGGCCAGTGTCCAGGCCGCCGGCCGGAAGTGGCTCGGCGTCGGTTCGCATACCTTGATCGTGCAGCCCGGCGACAAGCCGGCCTCCTCGCTGCCGGAAACCGTGCGCGCCGCGCCGGCGACCCGGCCGGCGGCGATTCCGGCCGCCGACCCGCGCTTCAAGACCGTGGCCTCCACGGTCGACCGCAGTGCCGGCGTGCCGGTGACCCAGCGCTTCCCCGATCTCAACTTCCCGACCCCGCAGCGCGCGCGTCTGGGCAACGGCATGGAAGTGGTGCTGATCGAGCGCCACGAAACCCCGGTGGTGCAGCTGGCGATGGAATTCCCCGGCGGCTTCAGCGCCGACCTCGGCAAGAAGGTCGGCACCGCCAGTTTCGGCATGGCCATGCTCGACGAAGGCGCCGGCGACTACGGCGCGCTGCAGCTGTCGGCACGCAAGGAAGCGCTCGGCGTCGAGCTGTCGTCCAACGCCAGCCTGGACAGCGCCAACGTCGCCATGTCGGCGCTGACCGACAAGCTCGAGCCTTCGCTGGACCTGTTTGCCGATGTGGTCCGCCGCCCGCGTTTCGAGGCCGCCGAAATCGAACGCGTGCGCGCGCAGTGGTTGGCCGGGATCAAGCAGGAGAAGGCGCGTCCGCAGACCGCGGCGCTGCGCGTGTTGCCGCCGCTGCTGTACGGCGCCGGCCATGCCTATGCGATTCCGTTCACCGGCACCGGCACCGAGGCGTCGATCGCGTCGTTGAGCCGCGACGACCTGGTCGCCTTCCATCGCGATTGGCTGCAGCCCGACCGTGCGCGCGTGTTCGTGGTCGGCGACACCACCCTGGCGCAGATCGTGCCGCAGCTGGAACGCCGTTTCGGCGACTGGAAGGCCGCCGCCGACGCACCGGCCCTGCCGGCGCTGGCCACGGTGGCGCGCCCGAAGGCGCCGCGCGTGTTCCTGGTCGACCAGCCCGGTGCGATCCAGTCCAACCTCTACGTCGGCGAGTTGATCGCACCGACCGGCGATGCCGGCACCATCGATTTCGATTTCGCCAACGGCGTACTCGGCGGCGAATTCAGCTCGCGCCTCAACATGAACCTGCGCGAGGACAAGCACTGGGCCTACGGTTCCTACAGCGGCTCGGGCAACGCCAAGGGCCAGCGGCCGTGGATCGCCCAGGCCGCGGTGCAGTCGGACAAGACCGTCGAATCGCTGGCCGAACTCAAGCGCGAGATCGAATCGTTCGCCAGCGGCAGCACGCCGATCAGCGCCGCCGAGGTGGCCAAGATTCGCGCCTCCAACACCTTGAGCCTGCCGGGCGCGTACGAGACCACCGACGCCTTGATGGCCCAGGTCAGCGCCGACCAGCGCTACGGCCGCCCGGCGGACTACATCCTCGAGTACAAGGCGCGCAACGAGGCGATGACCCCGGCGCTGGCGCAGGCTGCGGCGAAAACGCTCGACCCGGCGGCGTTGACCTGGGTCGTAGTCGGCGACCTGTCGAAGATCGAACAGCCGATCCGCGCGCTCAAGCTCGGCGAGGTCGAAGTGATCGACCAGGACGGCAAGCCGAAGCGCTGAGCCGATCGGTTGCTGTGATGCAAGGCGACGGGTCGCCTCTTCGGAGGCGGCCCGTCGTCGTTTGTGGGTGGGCGGTCGCAGGGGCTGGAGTGGCAGCAACAGCAACGACAACAGCAACGACAACAGCTAATCCCCCCGCGCCCGCTGCGCGGTCGCGGCCCCTCTCCAAAGGCGGCATGGCTGCGTCGTTTCTGTCGCCACGCTTGCGGCGGACAATGATCCGAGCCATGCCGTATCCGTTCCTTCGCCTCCCCAAGATGGATTCCCCCTTTGAAAGGGGGGCAGGGGGGATTTGCTCCGCGCCTTCGCTCCTGCGATCGCCCCATTCCTATCGCGCTCAGCCGAATCCGGCGACAATGCCGCCGATTCGGCCGTCCCCTTCGAGGTTCCGCATGCGCGCACTGGCAATCCTGTCCCTGGTTCTCTCCGTGTCGGCCTGCACCTGGGTGCAGATGGCGCCCGGCGCACAAGCGGTGCGCGTGCTCTCCGGCGGCGCGGCGCCGTCGGGTTGCGAGAAGCGCGGCGAAGTCGTCGTCGCGGTCAAGCACAACGTCGCCTTCTACGAACGCAACGCCCTGCGCGTGCGCGAAGAACTCGAGACCCTGGCGCGCAACGAAGCCCCCGGTCTGCAGGCCGATACCATCCAGCCGGTCGCGGCGCCGGCCGACGGCCAGCAGCGTTTTGCCGCCTACCGCTGTGGCCCCGGCGCGGCCCCGGCTGCGCAATCGGCGCCTTCTGCGGCCGCCCAGACCTATCCGGTGGGCGGCTGAGCGCATTTCCAAACCCTCGCGTACGGCCTGTTAAGGCCTCTCGCGCCGTCCTAATCCACTGTTTTTCAAGGGGTTTGTGGCGCGGGGTAAGCGTCGGGTACCGGCCGCGCGCCAAGCATGGCTAATGCATAGGGGTCGTGAAGGCGCTAATCTGTCGCACTTTGTCCGCGAAGGGTTTGCGCCCATGCTGTTCCAACACGTCGCTATTGCCGGGCTCGCTCATGTCGATGCTCCGCGCAAGCTGACCTCCGACGAAATCAACGCCCGCCTCAAGCCCACCCTCGATCGCCTCGGCATCAAGGTCAATGTGCTGCAGGATGTCGCCGGCGTGCACGAACGTCGTCTGTGGGATGGCGAAATGCGCGCATCCGATGCCGCCACCCTGGCTGCCGTCAAGGCGCTCGCCGATGCCGCGGTCGATACCGATCGCATCGGCCTGCTGGTCAACACCTCGGTGAGTCGCGACTATCTGGAGCCGTCCACGGCCAGCATCGTCGCCGGCAATCTGCGCCTGGGCGAGAACTGCCAGAACTTCGACGTCGCCAACGCCTGCCTCGCCTTCCTCAACGGCATGGACATCGCCGGTCGCATGATCGAGCGCGGCGAGATCGACTACGCCCTGGTCGTCGACGGCGAAACCGCCAACCTCGCCTACGAGAAGACCATCGAGCGCCTGAGCAAGGCCGACGTCACCGAGTCGCAGCTGCGCGACGAGATGGCGACCCTGACGCTCGGCAGCGGCGCCGCCGCGATGGTGCTGGCTCGCGCCGAACTCGCCCCGGGCGCCCCGCGTTACCGCGGCGGCGTGACCCGTTCGGCGACCGAGTGGAACCAGCTGTGCCTGGGCGACCTGCATCACGACCGCATGGTGGCCGACGGCCGCATGTTGATGATCGAAGGCCTCAAGCTCGGCCACAAAACCTTCGCCGCGGCCAAGGCCGCGCTGGGTTGGGCGGTCGAAGAACTCGATGAATTCGTCATCCACCAGGTCAGCCGCGCGCACACCCAGGCCTTCCTCAAGGCCTTCGGCATCGACCCGAAGAAGGTCATGACCATCTTCGGCGAGCACGGCAACATCGGTCCGGCCTCGGTGCCGATCGTGTTGAGCAAGCTGCGCGAGATGGGTCGCCTGAAGAAGGGCAGCCGCGTCGCGCTGCTCGGCATCGGTTCGGGCCTGAACTGCTCGATGGCCGAAGTGGTCTGGTGATGCCTGCCTGAGCCGCGCGGCGCGAGCCGACGGTCAGTCGAATACGAAAGGCCCGGTGCGAAAGCGCCGGGCTTTTTGCTTTCTGGGGTTGGGGTGTCGGTGTCGCGTTGAGTGGGCCGCGGCGTGCGCGACGCTGCTTATGGGATTGCGACGAAGCACGGTTGCACGATTGTTCTGCTTGCCGTTGCCGTTGCCGTTGCCGTTGCTGTGGTGTTGCTGTTGCTGTTGCTGTTGCCTGCTCTTGCTGTGCGCCGATTCGCACTAGCGAAGGCAATCGAAGACCCGGAGGGCGGCCCGCATGGAGGCGGGCCGTTTTTCATCGGGACAGGGATGTCCCGTATGAAAAATCCCCGCGGATGCACCGCTCGTGCGGGCCTGTGATTCAAAGAAAAGCATTTTTCTTTGGTTACCTTTCTTTTGTTGCTTATGACAAAAGAAAGTAACCCGCCGCTTTAGTGGCGGAAGCTTTAGGCGTTTGATCCTGACCCTGATCTTGCTTGAGCGAAACGCCGCAAACCCGTTACAGCGCGGTCGCGGCTCGCGCCGCTCCTACCCTGGCTCCAGCCGGAAGTGTCGCAAGTTGAGGCGTCGTGGTCGCCGCTTTAAGAGTAGGAGCGACGCAAGTCGCGACTGCGTTGGATCGATATCGCGGCGTTTCCTACAAGCAAGTGCAAAGCTTCCGTCCGCTGACGCGGCCGGGTTACTTTCTTTTGCTAAGCCCAAAAGAAAGCTAACCAAAGAAAAGGCCTTCCTTGACGAAGCTCCCCTGCGAGTACGCAGCTCGCGCCGGGATTTTCCGATAAGACGTCCCTGTCTTATCGGAAAACGCCGCACGTCCTGTGCGGTGCCCTCCGGGTCTCCACTTGACCGGTAAAGCGGCAAAGCAGATCAAAATCTCGGCAACGGCAACGGCAACGGCAACGGCAACGGCAACGGCAACGGCAACGGCAACGGCAACGGCAACGGCAACGGCAACGGCAACCGCGAAAAGGCGACGGCGAAAAGGCGACGGCATCGCCCGGGCCTCGATGATCGTTACCGCACAGGTCGGGCTTGCTATAGTCGACCCCATCACGCGCCCGCCCAGACCGCCGTCGCGTCCAGGACTTCACCCACCGCAACGGAGTTGCCGCCATGGCCCAGCCCAAGAGCCACCTCGAGATCGCGCTCGCCTCGATCCCGGTATTCACCAACGACGGCACGCTCGACGTCGCCGAATTGCAGAAGCTGCTCGATCTGGCGCTGCGCGACCAGGCGATCGACGACGACGAAAAGCGCGTGCTCGACAACATTTTCAAGCAGGCCGAACTCGGCACGCTCGATGCCGAAGTGAAGCGCCGCATCGACGAAGCCCGCAAGCAGCACGGTATTTCCGCCTGAGGCGCTCTGCGTCGCGATCCGGTCGGCAGCGGCCGGGTCGTGGCGATGGCGCTCGGGTCGATCGTGTTTGCCGACAGCCATCCGCTGCGGGGCTCGTGATTCGCATCGATCGTCCGCGGCGGTCGTGGGTGCTTCGTCGTGGTCGTCTTGGCGTGGTCGCGGCTTGCGCCGCTCCTACCCTGGAGCCGCTCTGGGGGTGGGAGCGGCGCAAGCCGCGACCGCGGACTTACCGGTCGCGCCGCCGCTATCGGCGCCTGGTCGCCTCGCGCGGTGGGGATGCTCGGCCTGGGGCGTCGGAGTGTTCGTCATCCTGGATCGCCACATAAGTGATTGAAATAAAAGGGTGCCCGGCCTGCGCGGCCACCTCCCGGCCGTTCGTCGGCATATCACATGTCATGCTTGCCAGTGTCACATGTGATGACTTATCGTGAATGACATGGAACGTCGATCCTCTGCCTACTACCAGCGCAAACATCGCGAGCGCTTACGCGAGAAGGGGCTGGTCAAGAAGGAACTGTGGGTGCTGCCGGAATTTTCCGAGGAGCTCATGGCGGTGGAACGGCGGATGCGGCAGCCGCGCGGTGCGGTGTCGGGGCGAGGACGCACGGAGGGCGCGATGAGCGATGGCAAGGTCTGGACGGCGGCGGGTTTGTACGACGCGCTGTCGCAGGACGAGGAATTCATCTACGGCGACTCGCAGATCGAGCTGATCGACGGCGCCGAACCCAGCCTGCACCTGGTCATGGCCGAATACGGCGACCTGCCGCTGTTCGTGGCCGTGGTCGGCGAGCAGATCGTGGTCGAGGCGCTGCTGTGGCCGGTCGCGCACGTGCGCGACGCCTCGGCGTTCAACGAAGAAGTGCTGCGCACCCACAAGGTGTTCCCGCTGTCGACGATCGGCATCGAGACCCTCGCCGACGGCGAGGCGGTGTACATGATGTTCGGGTCGCTCAGCGCGGCCTCGTCGCTGTCGAACGTGCTGTACGAGATCGAGACCCTCGCCGACAACGTGATCAAGGCGACCGAGGCCTACGAAACGCAGTTGCTGGAGGTGGCCTGAGATGTCGATGTCCGACCCGCCCGCGAACGATGCGCCCGCGAACGACACGCCCATGAACATCTGGAGCAAGCTGCTGACCTCGATACGCGGCGGTGCGCGCGAGCTCGGCGAGGCCTGGGTCGACAGCCAGGCGCTGCGCATCCTCGACCAGGAAATCCGCGACTGCGACCTGGAGCTGCGCCGCTCGCGCGAATCGCTGGCCGAGTTGATCGCCCGCCATTCGCTGGCGCAGCGGCGCCTGGCCGACTCCAGCGACAAGGTCGCCGAATACGAAACCTATGCGATCAAGGCGCTGGAGTCCGGCGACGAATCGCTGGCGCGCGAAGTCGCCGACAAGATCGTCCTGCTCGAATCGAGCCGCGGCGACGACGAGCGCCACGTGCAGCAGCTCGCCTCGAGCGCCACCGAGATACGAAAGGCCATCGCGATGGCCGAAGGCAATATCCGCCGGCTCAAGCAGCAACTGGACACGGTCAAGGCCACCGAGAGCATGCAGCGCGCGCAAGCGGCGGTGGCGCATCGCTATGCCGGGCCGCAGAACCGCTTGCAGACCGCGGTCGACTCGCTGGCGCGGATCAAGCAGAAGCAGGCCGAGCGCGGCGCGCGCATGGAGGCGGCGACCGAGTTGGCGCGCCACGACGATTCCGACGCGCTGGAGCGCAAGTTGCGCGAGGCCGGCATCATCGCCGACGACGCCGGCGCCGAAGCGGTATTGCTGCGACTGCGACAGAAACTGCCGGGCTGACCGGTTTCATGGAGGCGCCGCAGGGAACGCGGCACGCGGGGAGGGAGGGGTGATGATCGAGTTTCTGCAGATCGTGTTTTCGTTTCCAACGGCGTTCTATTCCGTCTTGCTGGGCGTGGTGGTCGGCTATTGGCTGTTGTCGGCGCTCGGCCTGGTCGGCATGGACGTGGCCGACGGTCTGTTCGGCCATGGCCACGGCCACTTCGGCGGCGACGGTCATTTCCACGGCCACGGCCACGGACCGGGGCACGGCCATGCGCTCGGCGATCAATCGCTGGCCGACGGTGCCCATCACCATCAAAGCGTGTTCGATCCGCTGATGCGCCTGGGGCTCGGCGGCATTCCGGTGACCGTCGTGCTCAGCGTGCTGGTCGCGACGGCCTGGGCGCTGACCTACCTCGCCGATCTGTATCTGCTGCGCCTGCTGCCTGACGGCGGCCTGCGTTTCGCCGCCGACATCGTTGCCTTGGTGGTCGCCTTCGTGTTGGCGATTCCGGTCGCCGCGTTCGCGCTGCGTCCGGTGCGGCGCCTGCTGCGCAAGATGCAGCCCGAGCCGCCGCGGCCGTTGCTCGGCCAGACCGCGGTGATCCGCAGCCCGGGCGTGTCCCGGGTCACCGGCACCGCGGCGATCGAGGACGGCGGCGCCGGCCTGATCCTGCAGATCCGCGACGAAAGCGGCGAACGTTTCAAGCGCGGCGACCGCGTGGTGTTGATCGAGTACCTCGCCGACCAGAACGCCTACCGCGTGGTCAGCGAAGACGAATTCCGCGGCGCCTGACCCCAGTCGGTCGCCGCCATCCGTATCGAAGTCGAGTCATAGGGAGATGCAAGAATGAATTTTCCGTCGGGTATTTTCATGGTCCTGACCCTGGTGGGTCTGGGCATTCTGGTCGTGTTCGTCCTGCTGATGATGTTCAAGGCCTTCTACATCAAGGTCCCGCAGGGCACGGCGCTGATCGTCAACGACATGTCCGCGATGCCTAAGGTGCATTTCACCGGCGCGCTGGTGTATCCGGTGATCTACAAGAAGGAGTTCATGAAGATCTCCCTGATCACCCTGGAGGTCGACCGCCGCGCCAAGGACGGCCTGATCTGCAAGGACAATATGCGCGCCGACATCACCGTGGCGTTCTACCTGCGGGTCAACGAGACCCAGCAGGACGTGTTGAAGGTCGCCAAGTCGATCGGCGTGGACCGTGCCTCCGACCGCACCGCGGTCAACGAGCTGTTCAACGCCAAGTTCTCCGAAGCGCTGAAGACGGTCGGCAAGCAGATCGACTTCGTCAAGCTGTTCGAGAACCGCCAGGAATTCCGCGACCGCATCGTCGAGGTGATCGGCAACGACCTCAACGGCTACGTGCTCGAGGACGTCGCCATCGACTACCTGGAGCAGACCCCGAAGTCCTCGCTCGACCCGACCAACATCCTCGACGCCGAGGGCATCCGCAAGATCACCGAGCTGACCGCGGCGCAGAACGTCATCACCAACGAGCTCGAGCGCAACGAGCAGTTGGCGATCACCAAGAAGAATGTCGAAACCCGCGAAGCCATGCTCGCGCTGGAACGCCAGCAGGCCGATGCCGAGGCGCGACAGAAGCGCGAAATCCAGACCATCCAGGCGCGCGAGCAGGCCGAAACCGCCAAGGTGCAGGAAGAAGAGCGGCTGAAGTCCGAACAGGCGCGCATCTCGGTGCAGGAGCAGCTCGACATCCGCGAGCAGAACCGCCAGCGCGAAGTCGAAGTGGCCCAGCAGAACCGCCAGCGTGCGGTGGTGATCGAGGTCGAGAAGGTCACTCGCGCCAAGGACCTGGAAGTCGTCTCGCGCGAACGCGAGGTCGAGCTGAACCGGATCGAGAAGGAGAAGGCGCTGGAAGAACAGCGCAAGGAAATCGCCAACGTCATCCGCGAGCGGATCGCGGTCGAGAAGACCGTGGCCCAGGAAGAAGAGCGCATCAAGGAAGTGCGCGCGGTGTCCGAAGCCGACCGCGCCAAGCAGGTGACGGTGCTGAACGCACAGGCCGCGGCCGAGGAAGAGCTGGTGCGCCAGGTCAAGCAGGCCGAGGCCAACGAGACCGCGTCCAAGCACCGCGCCGGCGAGATGACGGTGCTGGCGCAGGCCGAGCTGGAAGCGGCCGGCAAGCAGTCCGAAGCCAAGAAGAAGCTGGCCGAAGGCATCGAGGCCGAGCGCGCCGCGCCCGGTCTGGCCGATGCGCGGGTGCGCGAAGTCACCGCCGCGGCTAGCGAGAAGGAAGGCATGGCCAAGGCGCGCGTGATCGCCGAGACCCTGGCCGCGGAAGCGCGCGGCGAGCAGGAGAAGGGTGTGGCCCAGGCGCGGGTGATCGAAGCCCAGGCCGACGCCAAGCAGAAGCAGGGCCTGTCCGACGCCAAGGTGCTGGAAGAGAACCTGTTCGCGCAGGCGCGCGGCGACGAGCAACTCGGTGCGGCCAAGGCCAAGGCGACCAAGGACCTGGGTCTGTCGGAAGCCGAAGTGCTGCTGCAGAAGTTCAAGTCCGAGGCCGAAGGCCTGTCGCAGAAGTTCGGCGCGCTGGACTCGCTCAGCGACCAGGCCCGCTCGCACGAAGAGTTCCGCATGCAGCTGGAGAAGAACTTCGAGCAGGCGATCGCTTCGATCGAGGCCAACAAGGAAGTCGCCAAGGAACAGGCCGACGTGCTGGCCGCGGCGCTCAGCAAGGCCAACATCGACATCGTCGGCGGCGAAGGCGAGTTCTTCAATTCCTTCGCCAAGGCGCTGTCGGTCGGCAAGGCGATCGAGGGCGTGGCCGGCAAGAGCCCGATCGTGCAGGACGTGCTGCAGCGCCTGCTCAGCAAGGCCGACGGCAAGAGCGTCGGCAAGGTCGACGGCGAAACCGCGCTGGATTCCTGAGCGCAGGCCCGACCCAGGGAATGCGCTGCCCGTCGCGGCGGCGCATCGGATTGACGTCCGCGGCGCAAGGGTTTCGCGCCGCGGGCAGGACCGGTAGGACGAATCACTGATGGCCGACACCAAGCCGACCGCTTCGGCGCCGAACACCGCCGCGGGCGAGATTTCCAACGACAGCGCGAAGGCGGCCGCCCACGCGGCGGTCGATCAGGCCGTCGCCCAGGGCGGCGCGTACGAAGTGCTGAGCAAGCGGCTGGCCGAACAGGGCCTGCGTCTGCGCGGCATCGCGCAGGGGCTGAACCAGCAGCGCCTGAGCGAATTCGGCAGCAGCCAGATGGAGGTGATCGGGCGGTTCCGGATTCGCACCGAGAACAACTGCGTCGCGCGCGACATCGTGCAGGTCGGCGAACACTTGGTGTTCGGCTACAACGTGTTCATGGGGCTGAAGAAAGAGACCGCGGTCGCCGACGTGTTCTCGCTGTACAAGCTGGTGCAGGGGCCGGAAGGCTACGACGTCACCCCGGTCGAGCTGAAGGGCAGCTTCCTCGGCGTCGACAGCTTCGCCCAGGACTTCCGCGAGCTCTACGCGTACTACAAACACACCCGCCTGATCCAGTTGATCGTGCGCGACGGCAAGCTGCTGGCGGCGTTCCAGATCGGCGAGCGCATCACCGACCTGCGCGTGTTCCGCTGGTCGGTCTCGCCGGGCGGCGAAGTGCGTTATATCGACAACCGCGGCGAGCGCGACATCGCGCTGCCGGCGCCGTTCGATTTCGAGTGGACCCGCGCAACCCGCGAGATGGTGGTCAACGGCCGCCATCCGCACCTGAACGTTCTCGACAGCGTGTTCGTCGAGACGGTCAACGGCGATCTCACCATCAAGGTCGAGAACAACACCGAGGACGGCAAGGGCATCTACCGCGAACCGGTCGACGACAAGACCCAGTCGCTGGACGATGCGCAGGTCGATTTCGCCCGCGTCGGCAGCCTGATCTTGCTCAAGATCCTGCCGTACCGCGAGGAGCAGTGGCGCTATCTCGTATTCAACACGCTGACCCGCAAGGTGCTGCGTCAGGATGCGATCGGCCTGGCCTGCATCCAGTTGCCCGAAGACCACGGCATCATTTTCCCGGGCGGGTATTACCTGCAGAACGGCGAGCACAAGAGCTTCGACCAGACGATGGACGGCATGCGCTACAAGCGCAGCATCCGTTCGCCCAACGGCGAGGACGTGCTGTACCTGTTCTACGAGCCCGAGCAGGGCCGCACCGCGATGTTCACCTACAACATGATCGAGCGGCGCCTGCAGACGCCGATCTTCGGTCACGGCTATGCGCGCCTGGAAGACGGGCGCATGGTGATCTTCGCCACCGAGAGCGACGAGCCGACCCGCGTGCATCCGATGCAGGTCTGGCAGACCCCCTATTACAGCGACGAATACGCGGCCAAGCAGCCGGCCGGCAACAGCTTCATGGGCAAGATCGGCAACGCCGACCTGGTCCGCGGGGTGTCCGAACTGATGAGCCTGTCGCGCGAAATCGAGGCCACCGAGGTCTCGGCCAAGCGCTATGGCCTGCTCGCGCAGAACACCCGGCGTTTGTTCGACGCGTATCACTGGCTGTCGGACCCGAACTGCGGCGACACCGCCCCGCTGTTGCGCGAGATCGCCGCGACCGCCGAGTCGGTGCTGGACGAATACGAAAAAGTCGAAGGCATCCGCAGTCAGTCCGACCGGGCGATGCGCGAGGCGCAGAGCAAACAGAAAGCCTTGCTCGACGGCCTGCAGCCGGAGAACTGGGAGAAGGTCCAGGAGTTCGTCGATGCGCTCAACGGGCTGACCGCGCAGCGCGGGCATCTGCTGACGATCCGCGACTACCGCTACATCGACGTCGCCGGCATCGACGCGATGGAGCAAGCCCTGATCGCCGCGCACGAGCGCATCGCCGCGGCGACCGGCGCCTTCCTCGCCGGCGACAAGGCCCTGGCGCCGCTGAGCGAGCGTCTGCAGGCCTTGGAAACACAGGCGCAACAGGCCGTCAGCGTGGCCCAGCTGGCCGAGCCGCTGGAGCAGATGCGCGCGATGTCCGGGGATCTGGACATGCTGTCGGCCCTGATGGCGACGCTCAAGGTCGACGACGCGACCCAGCGCACGCGCATCGTCGAAGCGATCTCGGAGATCTACGCCAAGCTCAACCAGGCCAAGGCGCGCGCGGACCAGCGCCGTAAGAGCCTGGGTTCGAGCGAATCGGTGGCCCAGTTCGGTGCCCAGTTCAGCCTGTTCGGGCAGAGCATCGCCAGCGCCCTGTCGCTGGCCCAGGACCCCGAGCGCGCCGACGAGCAATTGTCGCGGCTGATGGTGCAACTGGAGGAACTGGAGAGCCAGTTCGGCGAGCACGAGGCCTTCCTCGGCGACATCCTGTCCAAGCGCGAGGAACTGCTCGAAACCTTCGAGGCGCACAAACAGACCCTGCTCGACGACCGCCAGCGCAAGGCCCAGGCAGTGATGGACGCGGCCACCCGCATCCTCGACGGCCTCGGCCGGCGCACTGCGCGTTTCGCCGGCAGCGACGAGCTCAACGCCTTCTTCGCCAGCGACCCGCTGATCCTCAAGCTGCGCGAACTGGCCGAGCGCCTGCGCACGCTGAAGGACAGCGTCAAGGCCGACGACGTCGAGGCGCGCCTGAAGGGCGCGCGCGACCAGGCCGTGCGCGCGCTGCGCGACCGCAGCGAGTTGTTCGAGGACGGCGGCAACGTCATCAAGCTCGGGCCGCGTCACCGCTTCAGCGTCAACACCCAGGAACTCGACCTGACCCTGTTGCCGCGCAGCGACGTGCTCAACCTGCACCTCACCGGCACCGATTTCTTCGAGCCGCTGCACAACCCCGAACTCGATGCCGCGCGCGATTACTGGGGCGTGTCGATGGATTCGGAATCGCCGCAGCTGTATCGCGGCGAGTACCTGGCCGGCCTAGTGATCGAAGCGGCCAGTGCCAACCGCGACGGCCTCAGCCTGGATCTGCTGCGCCAGCAACTGGCGCAACCCGAGCTGCTGGCGCGCAGCGTGCGCGACTTCGCCGCGCCGCGTTACCGCGAAGGCTACGAAAAAGGCATCCACGACCACGACGCCAGCCTGATCCTGCAGGCGCTGCTGCCGCTGCGCGACAGTGCCGGCAGCCTCGGCTTCGAGCCGGCCGCGCGCGCCTGGGCGGCGCTGTTCTGGTCGCAGGTCGCCGAGCAGGCCGACACGCGCCAATGGCCGGAACGTGCACGCACCGCGCGCGATATCCAGCAGTTGTTCGCCAGCGCCGCGGGCCTGGAATCGCTGCGCGCCGAGATCGCCGCGGTGATGACCGCCTATGCCCAGCAGCACACCCTGGCGATCGACCCGGCCTTGACGCCGCGCGCCGCCGAGTACCTGGTGTTGGAGTTGTCGGCCGAGCGCCCGCAATTCGTGTTCAGCAAGTACGCCCAGCAGCTGCTGCACGCGCTGCGCGAGAAGCTCACTACGGCGCGGATGTGGGACGGCTTCGTCCAGGCCCTCGACGGCCTTGGCGACCGCGTCGCCGCACGTTGGGCGCTGGCGATGAACTGGGTCGAGGCCCTGGCGCGTTCACCCGAACTCGCTCCGGTCGCGGCCTATGCTGCCGAAGCGGCGACCTTGCTGCTGCTCGACGAGCGCTTCCCGAAGAAGATCACCGAGGTCGACCTGAGCGCGCCGGTGCAGGGCTTGCTCGGCGAGCACCCGCGCATCGTCGAAGGCCGCATGACCCTGGCGATCGACGACTGGTCGGCGCGCCTGCGCCACCATCGCGAAACCTTCGTTCCCGGCTTCCAGCGCTACCAGGCCCTGCGCCAGGAGATCGTCGGCCGCGAGCGCCACGCCCTGCGCCTGGACGAGTTCAAGCCGCGTCCGCTGACCTCGTTCGTGCGCAACAAGCTCATCAACGATGTGTACCTGTCGGTGATCGGCGACAACCTCGCCAAGCAGATGGGCACGGTCGGCGAAAGCAAGCGCAGCGACTTGATGGGCCTGCTGATGATGATCTCGCCGCCGGGCTACGGCAAAACCACCTTGATGGAGTACGTGGCGCACCGGCTCGGCCTGATCTTCATGAAGATCAACGGCCCGGCGCTGGGCCATGAGGTGCGCTCGCTCGACCCCGAGCAGGCGCCCGACGCGACCTCGCGCCAGGAGCTCGACAAGCTCAACCTGGCCCTGGAGATGGGCAACAACGTGATGCTGTATGTCGACGACATCCAGCACACCCATCCGGAGTTCCTGCAGAAATTCATTTCCCTGTGCGACGGCACCCGCCGCATCGAAGGCGTGTGGAAGGGCCGCACCCGCACCTACGACATGCGCGGCAAGAAGTTCTGCGTGGTCATGGCCGGCAACCCGTACACCGAGTCCGGAGAGGTCTTCAAGATCCCGGACATGCTCGCCAACCGCGCCGACATCTACAACCTCGGCGACGTGCTCGGCGGCATGGAAGCTTCGTTCGTGCTCAGTTACATCGAGAACAGCCTGACCTCGAATCCGGTGTTGGCGCCGCTGGCGACGCGCGAGATGGCCGACCTGTACCGCTTCGTCGACAAGGCCCAGGGCAAGCCGTTCTCGGCCAACGAACTCAGCCATGCCTACAGCGGCGCCGAGATCAACGAGATCGTCGCCACCCTGGAGCGGTTGGTGAAGGTGCGCGACGTGGTTTACCGGGTCAATCAGCAATACATCGCCAGCGCCGCCCAGGCCGAGAGCTACCGCACCGAGCCGCCGTTCAAGCTGCAGGGCAGCTATCGCAACATGAACAAGCTCGCCGAGAAGATCTCGCCGGTGATGAACGAGGCCGAGTTGCAGCAGTTGATCGGCGACCACTATCTCGGCGAGGCGCAGTTGCTGACCAGCGGCGCCGAGGAAAACCTGCTCAAACTCGGCGAGATGCGCGGCACCCTCGACCAGGCGCAGGCCGCGCGCTGGGCCCAGATCAAGCGCGACTTCCAGCGCAATAAAGCCATGGGCGCGGGCGACGCCGATGTCGGCACTCGGGTCGTGGCGCAGCTCAACGACCTGATCGAGAGCGTGCGCTCGCTCGATCAGTCGGCCAACCAGGCCGCGAGCCGAGCCGAGGCGCCGCCGCCGGCGCCGTCGGCACCGTGGCAGGAAATCCTGGCGGCGCTGGAACGCGTGGCGCAAGCGCAGTCCCAGCCGCAGGCCGCCCCGGCCGCCGCCGCGCCGGATCTCGGCAGCGTGCTGAACGGCCTGGGTTCGTCTCTGCAAACCTCGCTGGTGCCGTCGCTGCAGTCGGCCTTCGATCCCTTGGTCAATCACTTGCAGGACAGCAGCGAGCGCCAGACCCGCCTCAACGAGGCCCTGGTCGAGATCTTCAAGCGACTCGGCCAGCGCGACGTCGACGACGCGCCGACGCGCGCCGAGATGACCGAGCAGCAGCGCGAGCTGCAGCGTGCGCTCAATGAATTCGCCGACCGCCTCAACGGTCGCATCCAACGCTAAGGAATGGGCAGGGACATGGATTTCGGCCGACTCGATCAGACCTTGCGCGACAGCATCGCCGACCGCAGCCTCGACAACGAGGAGAAGTTCGAGCTGCGCGAACTCGGTGCCGGGCTCGGCAGCGAACGCGTGCGCTACCTGCGCAACCGCGCCTTCGACATGACCCGCGAGCTGATGCTGGGCGAGCCGGTGCATGCCCTCGACGGGCTGCGCTGGCTGGAGCAGGTGATCAAGACCCTCGACGTGGTCGCCGCGCCCACGGTGGTGTCGAGCGCCTATTTCGCCCCCGGCGACGCCTGCCTGCGCAAACTGCGCGAGTTGTGCCGCGGCGCCAAGCGCAGCGTCGATATCTGCGTGTACACGATCTCCGATGACCGCCTCAGCGAGGAGATTCTCGCTTGCCACCGGCGCGGCATCGCGGTGCGCCTGATCAGCGACAACGACAAGAAGTTCGACGAAGGCAGCGATGTGCTGCGCCTGCGCGAGGCCGGGGTGCCGGTGCGGATCGACGACAGCCCCTTCCACATGCACCACAAGTTCTCGCTGTTCGACGGCCGGGTGCTGGCCAACGGCAGCTTCAACTGGACCCGCAGCGCGACCACCAGCAACGAAGAGAACCTGGTGGTGACCGACGACGCCAATCTGGTGCGCTGCTTCGCCGGGCAGTTCCAGGAATTGTGGGAGAAGTTCGTGCCGGGGTCGGATACGGCGCGCTACTGAGTGCGAGTCGGGGCAGGCGCCGCACTGCCGGCGCCTTCAGGTCGCGCACTCCGGGCCTTGCGGCGTCAGCGCGAATCTTTCACCCCTGGGGAGTGCCGCGGCGCGCCAGGGCCACCGCGCCGCGGTCGGCCAGCTCGTTCCTGATCGCCTGGGTGTCCTGGTCGAGCATCGGCGCGGCGAACGCAGGCGGGCCGGGGGTGCGGCCGAACTTGATCGATTGGGCGACGCCGCGATAGCGCCCGACCTGCGGGTGCTCGATCGGGCCGACGATGCCTTCGGCGAGCACCTGCGGGTGCTCGAACATGTCCTCGATGCGGCGCGCCGCGGCGCAGGGCACCTCGTCGCCGAACAGCGCTTCCCACTCCATGGCGCTGCGCCGCGCCAAGGCTTCGTGCAGGCGCGGCACGATCTCGGCCACCGCCTGCGCGCGTTTGCGCACGCTGTCGTAGCGCGGGTCGTCGGCGAGTTCGTCCAGGCCGGTCTTCTCGCACAATGATTTCCAGAAGCGCGCGGTGTTGGCGGAAATGTAGATGTGGCCGTCGCGGGTCGGATGGATGCCGGTGACGCCGCCCGAGCGCATGTCGCGGCCGATGTCGAGGCCTTCGCCGTCGGCCCAGATCATCCGCGCCGATTGCATGGTCAGCGCGCTGCGCAGCAAGGACACGCCGACGAACTGGCCCAGGCCGCTGCGCTCGCGCTCAAACAAGGCCGAGGACACGCCGGCGGCGAGCAGGGCGGCGGCGTAGTAGTCGACCACCGAGCCGTAGATGATCTCCGGCGGCCCGCCGCGGCGGCCTTGCAGCGCGCACATGCCGGTCATGGTCTGCAGCACCTGGTCGTAACCGGCCTTGTCCTTCATCGGCCCGCTCTCGCCGTAGCCGCTGACCGCGCAATAGATCAGGCGCGGGTTGATCAGTTGCAGGCGCTCGAAATCGATGCCCAGGCGCTTGGGCACGCTCGGGCGGAAGTTGTGCACCAGCACGTCGGCCTCGCGCACCAGGCGCAACAGCACCGCGTGGTCGGCCGGGCGCTTGAGGTCCAGGACGATGCCGCGCTTGCTGCGGTTGACGCCGAGGAAGGCGCGGCTTTCGCTGGCCAGGGTCGAGGGGTATTGGCGCAGATTGTCGCCGTCGGGCGGCTCGATCTTGATCACGTCGGCGCCCTGGTCGGCGAGCAGGGCGCAGCCGTAGGGGCCGGCGATGTAAGCGCTGAGGTCGAGTACGCGGATGCCGCCGAGCGGGCCGGCCGGGGCCGTGCGCTCGGTCGTCGGGTCGGGGGGGATGGAATCCATGCGGTGCGCGTCCGAAAGCCTAGAGCCTGATGCCGGGTTCACTGTGCGCCTGTCGCCGCTGTCGAAACAGCCACGCGGCATATGTTCTGGCAGCACAAATTCTTGCTTGGCCGGTGTGGACTGTGCGTGCAGTCACGGCACGGGCATGGGCGCGAGCGACAGCCAGGTCAGGCGCCAGGCGCCGTCGATGCGGCCGCCGGCGCAGTAATAGGGGCGCAACACCAGCGGCGCGCGGTAGCCCGGAGATAGTTCGATGCGCGGCACCGCTTCGATCGCGTCCGGACCGCTCCATCGCAACCAGTCGTTTTGCGGCGCCGACGGCAGGCGCAGCGTTTCCTCGGTCTTGAAGCCGTCGATCAGACCGCTCGCATAGACCAGCGGCCCGCAGGTGACGGCGAGATACTCGTAGCGCAGCACTTCCTGCGCCACCGCGCTGCCGTCGGGCGCGCGCGACTCCTGCACGTTGCGATGGATCGCGGTGTGGGTGCGCGGGGCCATCGGGAACTGCGCGAGGACCTCGTCGCCCGCGCGCCACTCGCGGTCGATGACGAGGTAGTCGCCGGCGACGACCGCCGCGTCGGCGGCGGCGCCGTTGACCGACACTTGCGCCGCGCCGGCCCACGAGGGAATGCGCAACTTGATGCGGAAACGCGAACTGCGTTCGGGGGCGATGCGTAGACGGATCGCGCCATCGAAGGGATAGGCGGTGTCCTGTTCGATGCCGACCCGGCCGGCGCCCTGCAGTTCGATCCGTGCCGAGCCCGGCCCGTACAGATTCACCGCGATGGCGTCTTCGTCGACCTGCGCATAGGCGACGCCGGGAATCTCCTCGACCGCCATCGCGCCGCTGGACTTGCAGCAGCGCCAGTAGGTGGTGTGGACGCGGCGCCCGTTCGGGAACACGTAGTAGCACCAGTCCTCGCCGTCCGGCGCCTGCGCACCGAGCAGGTCGTTATAGGCCGAGCGCTCGATCTCTTCGGCATAGCGCGCCTCGCCGGTGATCGCGAGCAATTCGCGGTTCACCTGCATCCAGGCCAGGGTCGAGCAGGTTTCGACGTAAGCGTGCGGATCGAACACGCCGGCCGGATTGAACACCTCGCGCGAGCGCTGGCCGACGCCGCCCCAGGGGCCGCCGCCGAGGCTGAGGTGATGCTCGGCGATACTGCGCCACAGGTTTTCGACGGCGCGGCGGTAGCGCGGTTCGCCGGTGGCGCGGTGCAGCTTGGCCAGGCCGACCAGGTTCCAGGCCAGCTGATAGGCCTTACCGGTGGCGATCTGCGCCGCATCGGTGCCGTCCAGCGCCTGCGACAACAGGCGCAGGTCGGGATTGCGCTCGGCTTGATCGAGCACGGTCAGAGCGAGTTCGAGATAAGTCTGCTCGCCGGTGGCGAAGTAGAGCTCGACCGCCGGGTCCATCAACACGGTCGCCGACAGGCCGTGGTGGTTGCCGAGCTCGTTGATGTCGATGGCGCCGCTGGTCAGGGTGCGCCGGCACAGATCGCCGATGCGCCGGGCCGCGTCGAGATAGCGCGGCGCCGGGAAATGCCGATGCACTTCGAGCAGACCGAGGACCAGATAAGCGTGGGTCCAGATGTCCCAGGTGCGCACGCTCGGCGCACCGTCCCAGGTGCCGGGCTTGGGCGGCTGCTTGCGCATGAAGCGGCGTTCCGGCGCATAGGTGCCGAGATAGCCGTCGTCTTCCTGGGCCGAGACCAGGAAGTCGGCGACCCCGAGCAGACGCGCGCGCAGCCCGGCATCGCCGCTGCGCGCGGCGGCCTTGGCCGCGGCGATCAGCCATTTGCCGGCATGCTCGCCGTACCAGTCGCCTTCGAGGTTCTGCTGCCGATGCTGCGCGGCGAAGATCGCGATCGCCGGACTGTGCTCGTCGACGATGAAATGCGAGAGGCGGCCGCGGCGGTTGGCATCGAGGGCCTCGCCGAGCAGGCCGCCGAGGCGGACTTCGACGGCCTGGAGCGCGGGCGCGCGGCGATGCGTGTCGGCGCTCATGCGGCATCGACCACGCAGCGGAAGCCGATGCAACCCGAGCGATCCTTGCTCGGCGCCATCAGCAGGTACTTGCCGTGCTGGTCGAGCCGGTAGGCCTGCGGGAAGTACCAGTGCGAGGTCTGCGGTTGGTAGGCGCTGCCGCCGCGCAGGATCGCCGCGCGGGTGTGTTCGTCGAGATACTCGTCGCTCCACTGCCAGACGTTGCCGACCAGGTCGAGCACGCCGAACGGGCTGGCGCCGGCCGGATGCGCGTCGACGTCGTCGGGCGCGCGCAGGCGGCGGTTGCGGTTGGGCGCGGGCACGGCGTCGTCGCGCCAGTCCTCGCCCCAGGGATAGCGGCGGCCGTCGTGGCCTTGCGCGGCGTACTGCCATTCCCACTCGCGCGGCAGGCGCTTGCCGGCCCACTGCGCATAGGCGCGTGCGTCCTCCAGCGCGACCCAGGTCACCGGCTTGCGTTCCCAGCCCGGCCGCGGCGCACCGTCGACCCAGTCGCGCAGATAGTTATGCGTATCGCGCGGGACATAGCCGCTGTCGATGACGAAGCGCTGGTACTCGGCGTTGGTGACCGGGGTGCGATCGATGAAGAAGCGCGGCAGGCGCATGCGCTTGCGATGGTTGCGGCGCGCACTGTCTTCCCAGGGGTATTGGACATCGACGCCTTCCCAGGTCTGGCCTTCGATCTCGATGCCGCCGACGACGAAGTCGAACTCGCCGGCGGGGATTTCGACCATGCCCGGCGGCGCCGCCTGGGCCGCCGCGACCGGTTCGATCGGCACCAGCCGTTGCGGCAAGGCGCGCCACTGGTTCGAGTAGCGATGCAGCGGCGTCGCCGACAATTCCTTCATGCGGGCGAGGAAGGCATCGAGGCCGTCGATCTCGGCGCCCGGCGCCAGCGCGAGCACCGCGCCGAAACCGCGGCCTTCGAGCACGAACTCGAACACCGCGCGGCCGCCGTCGAGCCGCGGCTGCAGGGCCACGCCGTTCCAGGCGTCGAAATAGCGCGCGCCGTCGAGGTGGTCGACCGCGATCTGTTCGCCGGCAATTTCATATTCGTTGCGGTTGACCAGGGTCCATACCGTGCTGCCCGCGTGCGGGAAGCGGCTGGCGAACACGCCGGCCTGCAGGGTGCGCGCATACGGACGCCAGTCGGCGCTGACCATGTGGGCGGGGAACTGCCTCTCGATCGCGGCGATGCGGCGCAGGGTTTCGGCATCGCGTTCGCCGAGCTGATTCCACAGGCCCCAGACGTTCTCCCAGGCGTTGTAGCCGATGCCGTTGAAGAAAATGTACTGCAGGTCGTGGTTGCGCTCGCGGCCCCAACGGTTTTCGTAGTTGATCATGTGGCGCGGTTCCAGCCACTTGAACTTGGCCACCGGCGGAATCGCTTCGTTGGGCGCCTTCTTGCCCCAGCTCTGTACGTTCCAGATCAGCGCCTCCTCGGCGCTGATGGTCGATTCGG
The DNA here is from genome assembly GCF_001442535.1 of Lysobacter antibioticus. NCBI lineage: Bacteria > Pseudomonadati > Pseudomonadota > Gammaproteobacteria > Lysobacterales > Lysobacteraceae > Lysobacter > Lysobacter antibioticus. Next base: position 5,541,086 of record NZ_CP013141.1, read on the forward strand.
GTTGCAGCACCACCGGATGGCCGAGCGCGTCGCAGGCGTCGAAGAACGCGCGCGGCACGCCGTTGTAGGTATCGCCGTTGACGCCGTCGGCGCCGACTGCCTGCACCAACTGCGCCACCGACTCCCAGTCCTTGCGGCCGCTGTCGCGGGTGCCTTGGTCCCAGGGCATGGTCGGCAGGAACACGCGCACACCGCGGCGATGGAAGTCGGCGATCGCGCCGCGCAGGCCGTCGAGCCCGCCGGGCAGGTCGGCGGCGAGGTCGAACTGGTTGCGGTCGTCGACGCCGATGTTCGGATACACGTGCCAGATCAGCACGCTGTCGATGCCGCCGTAGCGGCGCTCGAGGTCGTCGAGATAGCGATCGACGGTGTAGCGGCCGGCGACCGGATCGTAGAAATAACGGTCCTCGGCCATCATCTGGGCGTGGACGAAATTGCGCTGCGCCCACTGCAGTTCCGGGCGGCGATAGTGCGCGTCGTCGTAGCCGATGCGGATCAGGTGTTCGCGGCGCCAGTCGCTGAGCTCGGCGATCCAGTCGTCGAGGGTGGCGTCGACGTCGACCTTCCAATGGCCGATCTCGGCGAACGGCCAGCCCGGCGCCTTGCCCGGCAGCGGCAGGTAGCGTTGGGTGGTGACGTGCGAGAACTTGTACTCGGTACGCACGAGCGGGCGTTCGTCTTCGCTGGCGGCGTCGGCGGCGTGGTCGTCGGGAGGGCGGGGTGCTTGGGTCATGGGGGCGTCGCTAGGCCTGGAGCGGGAAAGACGTGACGGCGGCCGGCGCTGGCGCGGCCTCGCCGAGCCAGCGCTCGACCTCGTCGTGGCTCGGCACGCTGGCCTGCGCTCCGGC
>NZ_CP013141.1:5541969-5562897 GCF_001442535.1 Lysobacter antibioticus
CACGCGCAGGAGGCCGCCGCCGCGGCCGCGCCCGTGGTCGACAAGGGCGATGTCGCCTGGATGCTGACCTCGACCCTGTTGGTGCTGCTGATGACCGTACCGGGCCTGGCCCTGTTCTACGGCGGCCTGGTGCGTTCCAAGAACGTGCTGTCGGTGCTGATGCAGGTATTGGCGGTGTTCTCGCTGATCGTGCTGCTGTGGGTGACCTACGGTTACTCGCTCGCCTTCGGCGGCGGCAACGCCTTCATCGGCACCTTCGACAAGCTGTTCCTCAAGGGCGTCGACAAGGCCTCGTTGGCGGCCACCTTCACTGCCGGCGTGTCCCTGCCGGAGTACGTCTTCATCGCCTTCCAGTCGACCTTCGCCGGCATCACCGGCGCGCTGATCGTCGGCGCCTTCGCCGAGCGCATCAAGTTCTCGGCGGTGCTGTTGTTCTCGGCGATCTGGTTCACCTTCGCCTATCTGCCGATCGCGCACATGGTCTGGTACGGGCCCGACGGTTATCTGTTCGCGAAGGGCGCGATCGACTTCGCCGGCGGCACGGTGGTGCACATCAACGCCGGTATCGCCGGCCTGGTCGGCGCCTACTTCGTCGGCAAGCGCGTAGGCTACGGGCGCGAGGCGATCAAGCCGCACAACGTCACCTTCACCATGATCGGCGCGTCGCTGCTGTGGGTGGGCTGGTTCGGCTTCAATGCCGGTTCCAACCTCGAAGCCACCGCCGGAGCGGCGCTGGCCTTCCTCAACACCTTGCTGGCGACGGCCGCGGCGGCGCTGGCCTGGAGCCTGGTCGAGAAGGTGATCAAGGGCAAGCCGTCGATGCTCGGCGGGGCTTCGGGCGTGGTCGCCGGCCTGGTCGCGATCACCCCGGCCTGCGGCACGGTCGGCCCGTTCGGCGCGATCGCGATCGGCGCGATCGCCGGCGCGGTGTGCGTGTGGGGCGTGCATGGCCTCAAGCGCCTGTTGCGCGCCGACGACGCGCTCGATGTGTTCGGCGTGCACGGCCTGGGCGGCATCATCGGCGCTTTGCTGACCGGCGTGTTCAGTTCGCCCGCGCTCGGCGGCTTCGGCCTCGGCGCCGGCAACGAGACCATCGCCCAGCAGGTCGGCGTGCAGGCCTTGAGCGTCGGCATCACGGTGGTCTGGTCGGGCGTGGTCTCGGTGATCGCCTTCGCGATCGTCAAGCTGCTGGTGGGCTTGCGCGTGCCGGAGGAATCCGAACGCGAAGGCCTCGACATCACCACTCATGGCGAGTCGGCTTACGAGAGCTGAGTGGGGGTAGGGGAGCGAGTAAATAGGAACTAGGAGCTAGGAACTAGTTAGGAGCTAGGAACTAGTAATGAGTGGGGTCTGCGGGTTGTTCGTCGCCTCGGTGGGGCGTGCTCTATAGCCGCGGCCCGCGGTTACTGCCAGACACTGAACCAGTTTCTCGTTCCCCTCCTCTCGCTCCTGCTGTCAGACGCCGCACAACCCCTCTCCCGTTCACGGGAGAGGGGTTGGGGTGAGGGCAGGGTGTGCAGAGAGTTTCCGATCCAGAGGGGCGGCGCGGACACAGCGCCCTCACCTAGGCCTCTCCCGCAAGCGGGAGAGGGATATACGACGCTTTACGAAGCAATCACGCCGCAGTTCGAAACGCATTTCGCGGCCATTGCCATCGCTTCCGCCCGGGACTAGCATCGGCGGCATGCAGATCATTCCGCTCAGCGAAGGCGCATCGCTCTGCGCGGTCGATTACCGCTGCGGCGCCGGTCCACAGGATGCGCCCTTCGTCGAGCGCCATCGCAGCCACTGCATCTCCTACGTGCGCCGCGGCAGCTTCGGTTATCGCGTGCGCGGCGAAGCCTACGAGCTGGTCGCCGGCAGTGTGCTGATCGGCCACGCCGGCGATGAGTTCCTGTGCACCCACGAGCATCACGGTTGCGGCGACGAATGCCTGTCGTTCCATCTGTCGCCCGAACTCGTCGACGAACTGGGCGCGCACAGCGCTCTGTGGCGCGCCGGCGGCGTGCCGCCCTTGCCGGAACTGATGGTCTGGGGCGAGCTCGCCCAGGCCGCGGCCGAGGGACGCAGCGATCTCGGTGTCGACGAGGTCGGCCTGCTGTTGGCCCGGCGTTGCGTCGATACGGTCGACGGCTCCACTCGCAAGCGTTTGCGGCCGCGCGCAGCCGACCGCCGTCGTGCGGTCGAGGCGGCGATGTGGCTGGACACGAATGCGCATCGCGCCGTCGGCCTCGACGACGGCGCGCGCATCGCCGGGCTCAGCGCCTTCCATTTCCTGCGCCTGTTCGCCGACGCGCTCGGCGTGACTCCGCATCAGTACCTGTTGCGCGCCCGCCTGCGCCGCGCCGCCTCCATGCTGGCCGACCCGCAGCGGGCGATCACCGAAGTGGCCTACGACAGCGGCTTCGCCGATCTGTCCAATTTCAGCCGCAGCTTCCACCGCGCCGCCGGCGTCTCGCCGCGCCGCTTCCGCCAGGCCGCGCGCGGCGACCGCAAGATTTTCCAAGAACGCATCGGCCAAGGCGTCGCAAGCTGAGCCCCCTACGAGGAGGTTCCGCCATGTACGACCACATCGGTTTGAAGGTGCGCGATCTTGCCGCCAGCCTGAAGTTCTACCGCGCCGCATTGAAGTCGCTCGGCCACGTCGTCGGCTCCAGCGACGACAGCGGCGCCGGGCTCGGCCCGAAGGATGCGCCGGCGTTGTGGCTGTATCCCGACGCCGATGCGCGTGGCGGCGCCCACGTCGCTTTCCGCGCCGAAAGCCGCGCCGCCGTCGACGGCTTCCACCGCGAAGGCATCAAGGCCGGCGGCCGCGACAACGGCGGCGCCGGTCTGCGCGAGGATTACGGCGCGGGCTATTACGCCGCCTTCCTGCTCGACCCGGACGGCCACAACGTCGAAGCCGTCTACATGGAGTAAGCCGGCGAGACGGTCATCGCCGCGCGGCGGATCGCTTGCGGCCTGATGCGGCATCGCTGATGCAGCAAGGTCGTCGACGCGTAAGTCGGGCGGCGACGCGACCGTGACCGGGCGGTCGATGCGCCGCGTCCGCGGCGCATGCGCTGCATTCCTGTCGGCGGATCGTCCGCTGCGCCTTGCCGCGCCACTCTCGGTTGTAACTTTCCAATGGCGAAAAAACCGCCAGGCGACGCCTTCACGCATGGCGTCGCAATCCGCGCGAGCTTACGCGAACCGCGTGCGCGCAAGCGACTCATTCAGCCAACGCGCGATGCCTGCGAGCGAATCCCGTATCCATCCGGCGGGTTCACGAATGCGGTGTGATGCAAATGCGTTTGCGCCTTGCGCGCGCGGCATGAGCGCCTAGGCTGCCTAGCGCGGACATAGCGCTGTGTCCGCTCCACGTCCGGACGCGCTCGCGCTAGGCAGCAGTCCCTCCAACCGTCGATCGCGAGAGAGAACCAGGACGGTTCCGCCGCATTGTGCGGCTTACGAAACCTCACGGGAGTTTCGCAATGTCTCAGCCATCAAAGTCCAAGCTTCGCCGGCATGCGCTGGCGGTCGCCACCGTATCCATCCTTCTCGCCGCGCCGGCCTTCGCCGCCGACCGCGTCAACCTCAGCAGCCTCGATCCCGACCGGCCGGTCGCCGGCTTCGTCGTCGCCTATAAGTCGGGTGCGCCGAAAGCCCTGGATTTCCAGCGCGAACTCAGCGCCGCCATCGGCACCCTGGGACAGAAGAACCTGACCATCAAGCACGCCGGCCCGGTCTCGACCGGCGCCGAACTGATCGAAGTCAGCCGACCGCTCGACGTGGTCGAAGCGACCACGCTGATGCAGCAGATCGCCGCCAACCCCGATGTCGAATACGTCGAACCGAACTCGATCTTCCAGCCGATCCTGACCCCGAACGATCCCAGCTATCCCTCGCAATACGGCCTGCACGGCGCCGCCGGCGGCATCCGCGCCAACACCGCCTGGGACAACGGCTATCAGGGCCAGGGCAAGATCATCGCGGTGATCGACACTGGCATCACCACCCATCCCGACCTCGCCGCCAACCTCACCACGCCGACCGGCTACGACTTCATCACCAACGTCACCACCGCCAACGACGGCAGTGCCCGCGACAGCAATCCGGCCGACCCGGGCGATTGGTGCGGCACCAATCCGTCGAGCTGGCACGGCACCCATGTCACCGGCATCGCCGCTGGGGTTACCAACAACCAGGTCGGCGTGGCCGGCACCGCGTTCCGTTCCAAGGTGTTGACCGCGCGCGCGCTCGGCAAGTGCGGCGGCACCCTGGTCGATATCGCCGACGCCATCACCTGGGCATCCGGCGGCACCGTCGTCGGCGTGCCCGCGGTCGGCGCCAACAAGGCCGTGGTCATCAACCTCAGCCTCGGCGGCGGCGGCACCTGCAGTTCGACTTTCCAGAACGCGATCAACGGCGCGGTGCAGCGCGGCGTGACCGTGGTGGTGGCGGCCGGCAACAGCAACGCCAACGCCGCCAACTTCCAACCGGCGAGCTGCCTCAACGTGATCACCGTCGGCGCCAGCACCTCGGCTGGCGGCAAGGCCAGCTTCTCGAACTGGGGCACCACCAGCGTGGTCGACGTGGCGGCGCCGGGCGTGGGCATCTTGTCCACGCTCAACACCGGCACGACCACGCCGGGCTCGCCGAGCTACGCGAACTACAACGGCACCTCGATGGCGGCGCCGTTCGTGGCCGGCGTGGTCGCGCTGATGCAGTCCAAGCCGGCGCCGGACGAAGTGCCGGCGGTGATCGAACGCCTGATCAAGGCCACCGCGCGTCCGTTCCCGGTCCCGCCGGTGCCGCCGCAGCTGATCGGTACCGGCATCGTCAACGCCGACGCGGCGACCGACGCGATGCCGTAATCGCATCTCTCGTGCAAGGCAATGCCAGGAACCCCGGCTTAGGCCGGGGTTCTTCGTTGGCGGGCCGGGTGGGCGAAGCCGCGTGCGATAGCGGACGCGGCGCGCGCACGCGTGATGCATTGCGCAAACCCGAGCGCATGCAGGGGCGAGCAATGTGCGGCGAGCTCAATCGACATGATTGCTCGCGACCTCGACTTTGGTCGCAGGCGGCGCGGCGCGGCGCGCGCGTTGAAAACGCTTACGCCTCGGTGAATACGCGTTGTGCGTGATCCGCATCACGCTCTCCTGGGGTCGTCGTCCTGGCCTCGCCGCGGCGATCGGTTGTGCGACGCAACCATGCTGCATCGCCGCATCCTGTCCGTAAGTTGACAGCGCTGTCATGGCCGCGCTACAAGCTTTCCGCATTGCCGCCGGCCTGTCGGACCGGCGCGCGCTCACACCACAGACAACACGATCGGCTCGCAGCCGGCCCCGGGGAGGGGATGTCCTGATGAACGTGCCTATGCACAAGCGTGTCCGCGGTTCGACCTTGAGTTTTGCGATCTTCGCCGCGCTTATGGCGAGCAATGCAGTCGCCCAGGACGCCACCGCGGACAGCGCGTCGGCACCGGCCGATGCGCAGCCCGCATCGGGCAAAGAGGCGACCGATCTGGATTCGGTGATCGTCACCGTCGAACGCCGCGAACAAAGCCTGCAGAAGTACGCCGGCACCGCGCAGGCGCTGTCGCAGGACGATCTGCGCGGACTGGGCATCAACAACGAACTGCGCCAGATGCAGGTCGCCGTGCCGGGTCTGAGCATCTCCAACCAGGAAGGCGCGACCGAAGTCTTCATCCGCGGCGTGGGTTCGTCCAACAACACCGAACTCGGCGACCCCGGCGCCGCGCCGCACGTCAACGGCGCCTACATTCCGCGCCCGCGCGGTCTCGGCGGCATGTTCTACGACCTCGAACGCGTCGAGATCAACAAGGGCCCGCAAGGCACCCTGCGCGGCCGCAACGCGCTCGCCGGCACCCTCAACATCGTCACCAAGAAGCCCGAGCTCGGCGGCCAGTTCAGTGGCTACGTGCAGGGCGAGGTCGGCAACCGCGACCAGAAGGGCTACGAGACCGCGCTCAATTTCCCGCTCGGCGAATACGCCGCGCTGCGCTTCGCCGGCTATCACGTCGAGAAGAACGCCGGCTTCAAGAACGTCGGCCTGTGGCAGCACCTCGACCCGGCCGGCATCCAGGACGACAGCGCCGGGCGCCTGTCGTTCCTCTACGAACCCGACGACAAGCTGTCGGTGTTCGCGATGCTCGACGTCGGCCGCGAACTCGGCACCGGCTATCCCGGCGCCGGCCTGTTCCGTGCCGCGCAGGAAGGCTATACCTCCGAAGACATCGACATGCGCGATGTCATCTACCGCGGCGTGCAGGGCAAGGTCGACAACAAACTGTGGGGTTTCCAGGGCACGGTCCGCTACGACTTCGGCGGCGTCGCCCTCGAGTACAACGGCAGCTACCGCGACGTCGATTATTTCCAGATCAACGCCGCCGCCGACGGCAATACCTGGCCCGGGCGCGACCTGCGCGCGCGTCCGCCGGGGGAGCCGGCGACCTGGGGCGGCATCGACTACGACAACTTCGGTACCAATTATCTGCAAGCGCGTTCGCAATCGCAGACTCACGAACTGCGCTTGTCGTCCGACGACGATGCTCGCTTCCGCTGGACCACCGGCGGTTTCTATTTCCATGAGAAACAGCAGGTCGGCTTCTTCGCCCTCGCCGACAAGGGCGCGTTCTACTCGGGCACCGAGTTCACCATGCCCGATGTCGACGGTAAGTCCTGGGCCGCGTTCGGCGACGGTACCTTCGACGTCAACGAGCGGCTGCGGGTGAAGGGCGGCGTGCGCTACACCGACGAGCGCAAGTCGCGCGACGGCATCGGCGGCAACTGGACCATCGGCCTCGGCGGCGACGGCGGCGTGTTCCAGACTCGTCTCGGCACCGAAGGCTTCATGCCGACCCTGCTCGACCGTCCTTCGTTCGACGTGACCGGCTTGACCAGCAACGCCGACCTCGCCCGTTTCCTGTTGCAGGGCGTGCTCCAGGCCGGTGCGCGCGACACCATGCAGCAACAGCTCGCCGGCATCGTCGACGGCAGCCGTCCGAACGGCACCTGCGTGGACCGCCCCGACACCGGCGGCAACAACGTCAACTGCCCGGCCAACGGCCAGCACAGCTTCCTCGTGCTCGGCGTGCCCTCGGCGCAGCACGGTTCCAGCGCGTTCGACTTCATCGATTGGCGCCTGGGCTTCGAGTACGACCTCAGCGACCGCAACCTGCTGTACGCGACCGTCTCCACCGGCCACAAGGCCGGCGGTTTCAACGACAGCTTCGACGTCAACGTGATTCCGGAAACCTACAAGCCGGAGAAGCTGACCGCGTTCGAGATCGGCTCGAAGAATTCCTTCGAGTTCCTCGGCCGCACCTCGACCTTCAACGTCAGCGGCTTCTATTACGACTACGACGATCAGGTCTTCCAGGACCTCAGCGTGATCGCCTTCAACCCCGACGGCGAGGCGACCGGTTTCGCGCTGGTCAACCGCAATGTCGGCAAGTCCGAGTTGTACGGCATCGAAGCCGAGAGCCGCCTGCGCTTCGGCGGCGGTTTCACCCTCGACCTCAACGCGCTGTACCTGCAGACCGAGATCAAGGAAGGCATGGTCGCCGACGTGCGCAGCCAGGACTTCGGCAACGGCGGCATCACCTCGCAGATCGATCTCTCCGGCAACGACCTGCCGCTGTCGTCCAAGTACACCTTCAATGCGCGCCTGCAGCAGGCGATCGAGTTCTCGCGCGGCACCTTCGATTGGCAGGTGCTGGCTGCGTATCGCTCGTCGTTCTTCCTGACCCAGTACAACGACCGCGACGTGATCTTCTTGCGCGACACCGCCGGCACCGTCGATCGAATCGAGGACTCGGCCACCGCGGGCTTCCCCGACGAGCAGAAGGGCTTCACCCAGATCAACGCCGGCGCCGGTTTCACCACGCTCGACGGCGCCTGGCGGGTCGAGGTTTGGGGCAGCAACCTGACCAACAAGGACGTGTCGCAGAAGGCTCTGGTCGGTTCCGGCGTCAACACGCGCTTCCTGAACGATGCGCGCAGCTACGGCGTGCGGGTGCGCTGGAACTTCTGATGGCGGTCGCACGGCGTCCCAAGCCCCTCCCGCCGCCACGACACGCCACGTCGTGCAGGCGGGGCGGGGCGAGAATCCGGAAGCGGCAGCGCCATCCTTCCGCCGTCGCACGACCTCTCGCGCAGCACACTTAGCCACTGCAATCGAATTCATCGATGAACAGCGGCCGCGACCATGGCCGTGTCGGACGGCAGCGCGTAGAACGGCGAAGACACCGCCCCGGATCGACAGGACCGCATGAAACTTTCGCCGCTCGACACCCTCATCGTCCTGGTCTACCTGGCCGGCGTTTTCGCTCTCGCGCAGTGGGTCTCGCGCGAGAAACCCGGCCACGAGAAAACCGCGAAGGACTACTTTCTCGCCAGCAAGGCGTTGCCGTGGTGGGCGATCGGCGCGTCCCTGATCGCCGCCAACATCTCCGCCGAGCAGATCATCGGCATGTCCGGGTCCGGCTATGCGCTCGGCCTGGCGATCGCCTCTTATGAGTGGATGGCGGCCGCGACCTTGCTGGTGGTCGGCAAGTTCTTCCTGCCGATCTTCCTGCGCAACGGCATCTACACCATGCCGCAGTTCCTCGAGGAGCGTTACGGCACCCGCATCCGCACCCTGATGGCGGTGTTCTGGCTCGGCCTGTACGTGTTCGTCAACCTCACCTCGATCCTGTGGCTCGGCTCGCTGGCGATCGTGCAGGTGACCGGCATGGACCAGATGCTGGCGCTGAGTCTGCTCGGCGGTTTCGCCCTGGCCTATCAGTTGTACGGCGGGCTCAAGGCGGTCGCGTTGACCGACATCGTGCAGGTGTCGTTGCTGGTGCTCGGCGGCCTGCTGGTCGCCGGCCTGACCCTGAGCAAGATCGGCGACGGCGCCGGTATCGTCGCCGGCTTCAAGACGTTGTGGGCGACGCACCCGGAGCACTTCAAGATGATCCTGCCGCCGGACAGCCCCTTCTACAAGGATCTGCCCGGCATCGGCGTGCTGGTCGGCGGCCTGTGGGTCGCGCACGTCAGCTACTGGGGCTTCAACCAGTACATCATCCAGCGCGCCCTGGCCGCCAAGGACCTGCGCGAGGCGCAGAAGGGCATCGTGTTCGCGGCGATCCTGAAGCTGGTGCTGCCGATCATCGTGGTGCTGCCGGGCATCGCCGCGGTGATGCTGGCGCCGGGCCTGGAACGCAACGACGACGCTTACCCGGCGATGATGGCGCTACTGCCGACCGGCGCACTGGGCCTGGTGTTCGCGGCCCTGATCGCGGCGATCGTGGCCTCGCTGGCGTCGAAGATCAATTCGGTCGCGACCATCTTCACCCTCGACTTCTACGCCAAGCATCGCCCGGATGCCCCGGAGCGCAAGCTAGTGCGGATCGGACGCATCACCGCGGCGGTGTCGATCGTGATCGGCATCCTGACTGCGCGGCCGCTGCTCGGCAGCTTCGACCAGGGCTTCCAGTACATCCAGGAGTACACCGGCTTTTTCACTCCGGGCATCGTGGTGATTTTCGTGCTCGGCCTGTTCTGGAAGCGCGCCAACGAAGCCGGCGCGCTCGCCGCGGCGGTGGGCTCGCTGGCGCTGTCGATCGTGCTCAAGCAAGTCTGGCCGGAGCTGCCGTTCGTCAACCGCGTCGGCGTGGTGTTCGTGCTGGCGGCGATCCTGGCGGTCGCGGTGTCGCTGTTGACACCGTCCGGCGCCGGCCGCGACCGCATCCACACCGACGGCGTGAGCTATGCCACCGCGCCTTCGTTCAACATCGCCGCGATCGCCGTGCTGGCGATCCTGGTCGCGCTGTACACGCTGTTCTGGTGAGCGTGCGCGCGCGAGCCCGGCGGGCGCCGCGCGCCGCGCATACCGCCTTGGCGCATCGCCCGCGCGCTGCTTCAGCGCCGGCGCGTGCGGCCCTTGCCGATCGGGCCGGTCGACTGGCGCAACTGCAACTCGTAGCCGGCGGTGATCATCTGGCCACCGTCGGGCGCCTTGATCCGCTTGAACAGCTCGTGGGTCGCCAGGCGGCCCATCTCGCGGGTCGGCTGGCGCACCGTGGTCAGCGGCGGATAGATCTGGCGCGCGATCGGCGTGTCGTCGAAGCCGCACACCGACACGTCGCCGGGAATCGACAAGCCCATTTCGCTGGCGGTGCGGATGGTGCCGGCGGCCATGTCGTCGTTGGCGGCGAAGATCGCGGTCGGCCGGTCGGCCATCAACAACAGGCGCTGGGCGCAGATCGCGCCGGTGTCGTAGTGGAAATCGCCGTCGATCACCAGCTCCGGATCGTAGGCGATGCCGGCCGCGGCGAGCCCATCGCGATAACCGTTCAAGCGCCATTGGCTGGCGCCGTGTTCGGGATGGCCCTTGATGTGGGCGATGCGGCGATGCCCCAGCGAGACCAGGTGGGCCATCATCTCGCGTACCGCGCGCTCCTCGTCGAGGACCACGCCGATGCGGCCGCCGCGCAGCTTCGGCGAAATGTTGGCATAGGGAATGCCGAGCTGGCCGAGGCGCTTCATCAGCCCGGGGTGATCGGTCAGCGGCGGCGTCAGCACCAGGCCGTCGGCGCGCGAGTGCTGGATGATCTCGTCGACGTGGGCGAGGAACTTGCGTTCGCCGTAGGTCACCGGCGCCAGCATCAGGTTGTAGTGATGGGCGATGCAGGCATCGAGCATGCCGGCCTGCACTTCCATCAGATAGTTGCTCGACGGGTTGTCGTAGAGCAGCGCGACCAGGAACGAACGCTGGCCGGCGAGGCTGCGTGCGGAGGGGTTCGGGCGGTACTGCAACTTGCGCGCGGCGGCTTCGACGCGCTTGCGCGTCTCCTCGCTCACGTTCGGTTCCTGGTTGAGTACGCGCGAGACGGTCTTCATCGACACGCCCGCCGCTTCCGCTACATCTTCGATGCGTACTCGCATGACCGGTCGTTTCCCTTGCCGCGTGTTCTGCGCATTTTGCCAGAATGCGCGCCGAATACTCATCTATTGCGCGCGACGACGACGAACGGATCCGCAGATCGCGCCTTATCGTATCGCCCCAACAGGAGTGAACCATGAATGCATCGACGAGCGAACGCGTTCGCGCCGCGGTTCCATCGATCCAAGTGTGCCGCTGGCGGCTGTGTGCGCTCGCCCTGGCCTTGCTGCCGGCGATGGGCGCCGCGGCCGACGGCGCGGCCACGATCGACCCGGCCCATTGGCCGGCGCTGAAGGCGCCGTTGCCGCGCGACGAGGCGCTGGAGCGGCGCATCGCCGAGCTGATGGCGAAGATGAGCGTGGAGGAGAAGGTCGGCCAGATCGTCCAGGCCGACATCAACAGCGCCACGCCCGAAGATGTGCGCAAGTACCACCTGGGCTCGGTACTGGCCGGCGGCAACTCCGAACCCGGCGGCATGTCCGAGCCCGGCGGGCGCTACGACGCACCGCCGCAGGAGTGGTTGGACATCGCCGACCGTTTCTATGCGGCATCGATGGACCCCAGCGACGGCAAAGTCGCGATCCCGATCCTGTTCGGCATCGACGCGGTGCACGGCCATAACAATCTGATCGGCGCGACCTTGTTCCCGCACAACATCGGCTTGGGCGCGACCCGCAACCCCGAGCTGATCCGGCGCATCGGCGAAGCCACCGCGGCGGAAGTGCGCGCGACCGGCATGGAGTGGACCTTCGCGCCGACCCTGACGGTGCCGCGCGACGATCGCTGGGGCCGCACCTACGAAGGCTATTCGGAAGACCCGCGGGTGGTCGCCAGCTATGCCGCGGCGGCGATCGAAGGCCTGCAGGGCAAGCTCGGCACGAAACAGTTCCTCGACGGCGCGCACGTGATCGCCACCGCCAAGCATTTCCTCGCCGACGGCGGCACTTTCGAGGGCCGCGACCAGGGCGATGCGCGCATCGGCGAGGTCGAACTGCGCGACGTGCACGGCGCCGGTTATCCGCCCGCGCTGGAGGCCGGCGCGCAGACGGTGATGGCCTCGTTCTCGAGCTGGCAGGGCCAGAAGATGCACGGCAACCGCGAGTTGCTGACCCAGGTGTTGAAGCAGCGCATGGGCTTCGACGGCTTCGTGGTCGGCGACTGGAACGCGCACGGGCAGCTGACCGGTTGCAGCAACGACAATTGCGCGGCGGCGTTCAACGCCGGCGTCGACATGTTGATGGCGCCCGACAGCTGGCGCGGCTATTACGACAACGCGCTCAAGCAAGTGCGCAGCGGCGAGATCGCGATGGCGCGGCTCGACGATGCGGTGGCGCGCATCCTGCGGGTCAAACTGCGTCTGGGCCTGTTCGAAGCCGGCACCCCGTCCAAGCGCCCGCTCGGCGGCAAGTTCGAGGTGCTGGGCAGCCCCGCGCATCGCGCGGTCGCGCGGCAGGCGGTGCGCGAGTCGCTGGTGTTGCTGAAGAACCAGGGCGGCCTGCTGCCGTTGCGGCCGCGGCAACGCATCCTGGTCGCCGGCGACGGCGCCGACAACATCGCCAAACAATCCGGCGGCTGGACCCTGAACTGGCAGGGCACCGGCCTGAAGCCAGGCGATTTCCCGAATGCGCAATCGATCTGGTCGGGTCTGCGCGAGCGCATCCAGGCCGCGGGCGGCCAGGCCGAACTCGCCGTCGACGGCCAGTACAAGAGCAAGCCCGACGTCGCCATCGTGATCTACGGCGAGGACCCGTATGCCGAATTCCAGGGCGACCTGCGCACGCTCGCGTTCCGGCCGACCCGTAATCCCGAACTCGACCTGATCAAGCGCCTGAAGTCGCAGGGCATCGCCGTGGTCAGCGTGCTGCTGTCGGGCCGGCCGCTGTGGGTCAATCGCGAGATCAACGCCTCCGATGCCTTCGTCGCGGCGTGGTTGCCGGGTTCGGAAGGCGGCGGCATCGCCGATGTGCTGCTACGCGACGGCCAGGGCGGCATCGTCCACGACTTCAAGGGCAAGCTGCCTTATTCGTGGCCGAAGACCGCGGTGCAGGTGGCCAACGTGGGCGACAAGGACTATGCGCCGCAGTTCGCCTTCGGTTATGGCCTCAGCTATGCCCGCGGCGGCGAGGTCGCGGCCTTGTCGGAAGACCCGGGCACGGCCGATCTCGACCAGCGTTCGATGCAGTTCCTCGGTCGCGGGGCCCTGCCGCGGGCCTGGCGTCTGCGGGTCAGTGCGCAGGGCCGGCACAGCGAGGCGATCAAGCCGCCGTTGGCCACGGAGAATCGCGCATTGGCGATCGCCGCGGTCGACTACAAGGCGCAGGAGGACGCCTGGCGCCTGCAGTGGAACGGCGATGCGAAGGTGGAGTGGATCGCCGACACCCCGGTCGAGCTGGTGCGCGAGACCAACGGCGACGTGCAGTTGCTGATCGACCTCAAGGTCGACGCGGTCGGCGCAGGCGAGGCGAATCTGATCGCCGGGTGCGGGCCGAAGTGCGAATCCAGGGTGCCGTTCGGCGACACCTTGCGCGGCCTGCCGCGCGGCCAATGGCTGCGTATCGGCGTGCCCCTGAAATGCGTGCGTGCCGGCGGCGCCGACATGGCCAAGCTCGACGTGCCGTTCGGCCTGCAGGCCTCGGCCGGGACGACGATCACCCTGCACGAAGTGGCCTACGGCACCGATGCCGACCGGGTCGCGGACTGCAAGCGCCAGTGAACTTCGGCCCCTCTCCCGTTCGCGGGAGAGGGGTTGGGGTGAGGGCTTCACCACACCCTGGACAGTTTGTCCTGTGGCAGTTTGCCGCAGGCCCGCCGCGCGGGCATCGACTAGGATGCCGCGCATGAACGCATCGAGCAGTGCACGTCCGCTCCTCAGCGGCCTGATCGTCGACGACGACCTGGCCTATGCCGCGACCCTGCAGCGCAGCCTGGGCCGCCGCGGCGTCGAAACCCGCACCGCGGCAAGCATCGCCGAAACCCTGGAACTGGCCTTGCGGCAGGTGCCGGCGTTCGCCCTGATCGACCTCAAGCTGGGCCACGAATCCGGCCTGCAACTGATCCGGCCGCTGCGCGAGCTGCGCGCCGACATGCGCATCGTGCTGGTGACCGGCTACGCCAGCGTCGCCACCGCGGTCGACGCGATCAAGCGCGGCGCCGACGACTATCTGCCCAAACCGGCGAGCATCTCCAACATCCTCGCCGTGCTCGGCCTGGAATCGCACGACACGCCCCTGGTGTTGCCCGCGCCCGAGACGATGATGCCGCTGCGGCGGATGGAGTGGGAGCACATCCAGCAGGCCCTGACCGACACCGGCGGCAACATCTCCGCCACCGCGCGTCTGCTCGGGATGCACCGGCGTTCCCTACAGCGCAAGCTCGGCAAGCGACCGGGGCCGGAGCGCGGGTTGATCGGGTTTTGAGGGGGCCAGCGCCGCAAAGGGGTAGGAGCGGCGCGAGCCGCGACCGCGCTCTTGCGGTCTCGCGGCGCATCGCTCAAGCAAGATCCAGATCAAGATCAAACGCCAAAAGCTTCCGCCACTAAAGCGGCGGGTTACTTTCTTTTGTCATAAGCAACAAAAGAAAGGTAACCAAAGAAAAATGCTTCTTTTTGAATCACCAGCCCGCACGAGCGGTGCATACGCAGGGATTTTTCATACGGGACATCCCTGTCCCGATGAAAAACGGCCCGCATCCCTGCGGGCCGCCCTCCGGGTCTTCGATGGCCTTCGCTAGTGCGGATCGGCGCACGGCAACGGCAACACCGACGCTGCTTCGGGGTAGGAGCGGCGCAAGCCGCGACCGTGTTCGTTCAGTGGCCATCGTCGGCCGGGATAGGCGCCTATGTCTCAACTGCGGCGCCGTTGCCGTTGCTAAGATTTTGATCTGCTTTTGCCGCTCTACCGGTCAAGTGGAGACCCGGAGGGCGCCGCACAGGACGTGCGGCGTTTTCCGATAAGACAGGGACGTCTTATCGGAAAATCCCGGCGCGGGTAACGTACTCGCAGGGGAGCTTCGTCAAGGAAGGCCTTTTCTTTGGTTAGCTTTGACCGAAGGGAATCCAGACGGACTTTTGGGCCAGCAAAAGAAAGTAACCCGGCCGCGTCAGCGGACGGAAGCTTTGCTATTGATGTTGCTTCATCGCTCTGCGGCAAGAAACGCCGCCACGGTGAGCAGCGCGGTCGCGGCTCGCGCCGCTCCTACCCTTTGTTGCATGCAACCGTGCGGCTACGGCGCACCCGCGCCCAAGGCCCGCACTTCGGCCTGCACGGTGCGCTCGTCACGCCGCCCGGCCGCATCCTCGAACACCAAGGTCAGCGGCACCGACTCGCCGGCGCTGAGCGGCCGCCTCAGCCCGATCAGCATGATGTGATACCCGCCCGGCGCGAGCGCGACGGTGCGGCCGCGCGGCAACGCCACCGACGGTATCTGGCGCATGCGCATCATCTGCCCCTGCATCGCCATCTCGTGGACTTCGGTGGCCGCGGCGACGTCCGAACGCGCCGCGACCAGGCGCAGATCGGCGCGGGCGGTGAGGCGCATGAAGGCGCCGGTGGCCTGTTGCTGCGGCACGCTCGCGCGTACCCACGGCGATTCGATCGCGACCTGCGGCGGTTGCGCTACCGCGTTCGCGTTCAGCAGCAGACCCGCCGCGATGGCGGTAAGGAAACGGATCGAAGTCATGGCGCTCTCAGAGAATCTGGCGGAGGTCGTGCACGCAGTCCTGCGCGCTCTGTTCGTGGCGCAGCGCCAGGCGGATCGCGCCGCCAGCGTCGAAGACATAGCTCAGCGCGGAATGGTCGATGGTGTAGGACGCGCCGGTCGGCACCTTGGCGTAGACCACACGGAAGGCCTTGGCGGTCTGCGCGGTGCGCTCGGGATCGCCGTACAGGCCGAGGAAGCTGGGGTCGAAGGCCTGGGTGTAGGCCTGCAGCACCTTCGGCGTGTCGCGTTCGGGATCGACGGTAATGAATATCACCTGCAGCCGTTCGGCGTCCGCGCCGAGCAGCTTGCGGATCTGCACCGCGCGGGTCAGCGTGGTCGGGCAGACATCGGGGCATTGGGTGAAGCCGAAGAACACCATCGCCAGCTTGCCGCGGAAGTCGGCGAGCGAGCGTTCGCGGCCCTGCGGGTCGAGCAGATGGAAGTCCTTGGCGAAATCGCGACCGCTCAGGTTGATGCCGTGCACGGACAACGGTCTGGGACCGCCGCAGGCCGAAAGCACGCCGCCGCAGGCTGAAACCAGGCCTGCGGCCGCGACGCCGCCGAGCAGGCGACGGCGCTCGGGCGAATGCGCCGGCGCAGAGGTTGAGAGCAACTGGCGTTCGAACACGATCCACCCCGTCGAAACCGAAGGCGGACATTGCAGCACCGCCGCGGCGCGGGCGGATGTGGTCGAGTGTCGCAGCGCTGCGCCAACCGATGCGTCGTCGTCACCGTCGCGCGGCGGGCCGAGCGGACCTCTCGCGATTACAGGTCGCGCACGACCCAACCGCTCGGGTGCGAGGTCTCGTCGGCGGCGAGCGCGGCCTGGGCCACGGCATCGGGCGACTGACCGGCGCGCCAGGCCGAGGCGATCGCGGCGAGGCGGTCGCGGGTGGCGCGGGTGTAGGCGCCTTCGAGTTCGTTCTGAGCGTCGGCGGCGAGTTTCTGCGGATACAAGGTGCGTGCGTCTTCGCTGCGGTTGAGCAGGGCGATCAGGCGCGACAGCGCAGTGCGGAAGGTCGCCGCGCCGAGCGCGGTGCGCTGGGTGCGTTGCAGATGCCAGACGGTGAGGTATTCGACCGGACCGAGCAAACGCCGCGGCGTCGCGCCGAAGAAATGCCCGGACAACGAGCTGACCGCGACCGGCCCGGTCGAATCGGGCAGGCGCGTGGCGCCCCAGGAACTCAGCGCGCCGCCGGGCAAGTCCATGCGCCGCAAAGCCGTGCCGAAGGTGTCAGCGATCAGGCGCTGCGCGCGCGCATCGTCGCTTTCGGCGATGACCCCGAGCAAACGGATGAATAAGGGATAGCGGTCCTCGCCCAGGCGGCGCACGACGCGCTTGAGCACGGTCAGGCGGTACTCGGGGTCGCTGTGCGCGGCGAGCGCGGAGACCAAGCGGTCGGCGCCGGCGCGCAGGGCTTCGGGAGTGGGGGTGGCTTCGGTCACGGCAAGGCGTCGGTCGCGGCGTGCCGCGGCAAGCGCGGCGATCGGACAGGAGGGAGGGCTAGCCTAGCCTAGGCCGATGCGCTGCGGCGTCGAGTGCCGCCGGCGATGCTCAGCTCAGGGAATCGAGGACGGCGTCGGCGCCGTGGTCGGCGGCCGAGGACAGGTCCATCTGGCCGAGCTGGTGCTCGAAGCCCGGGTCGCCGGCAAGCAGGCGCTCGCCGGGCGGAACCTCGCTCCAGGCGTCGGCATTGAGCACGTCCTCGCCCTGGTCGACCGCGGGCGGCGCGTAGGCAGGGACGGTCTCGGCGACCTGGGGGGCGTGCTGGATCTGCTCTTGCGGGGTCGGCTCGCGTCCGCGCAGGTTCTCGAGCGCAGCTTGCCCGTCGAGGCTGCTGCGGTCGATACGCGGGTCGTTGCCGATCGTGCTCATGCGGGGCAGGTTACGGGTGAAGTCGGGGGGATGGGCGAAATGTAGCGCTGGGGGCCGAAGTGGCCAACTCGGGATGACCCTAGGTGGTGGTCGGGCCGTTCATCCCCCGCGCCTGCGGCGGCCGCTCCGGGTAGGCCGGGGGGCGCGCCAGGCCTGGCTGAGGGCGTGCGGAGCGGCGCTGGCAGCGCAGCGAGCGCCGCACCGCGGCATGTATCGAGTTCGCATTTGGCGTGTGCCGGCACGACCGTTTTCGCAGGCCCGTGCTAGCCTCGACCCCCTCTCGCTGGAAGGGCCGCGCATGGGGAAGGACCAGGGCGCCGACAAGACCGAACCGCCTACCCAAAAACGGATCCGGGACGCCCGCAAACAGGGCAACGTCGCCAAGAGCAAGGAGCTGACCAGCACCGTGCTGGTGCTCGGCTGGGTGGTGTGCGGCTGGATGATGCTCGACTTCATGCGGATGAAGCTGATCCGCCTGTTCGAGACCAGCCTGAAGGCGATCAACCAACCCTTCGGCGATGCCCTGCGCGAGGTCGGCTCGACCGCCTTCGACACCTTGCTGTGGCTGTCGCTGCCGCTGCTGGCGACGGCGGTGTTCCTCGGCGTGATCATCGAGTTCCTGCAGATCGGCCCGATCCTGACCCTGGACAAGCTCAAGCCCAACCTGGAGAAGCTGAACCCGGCCGACGGCGTCAAGAAAATGTTCTCGATGGACAACCTGGTCGAGCTGGTCAAGTCGGTGATCAAGAGCGCGGCGCTGATCGGCATCGGCATGTTCGTGCTCTACAAGATGCTGGCCCAGCTGATGTTGCTGCCGTACGCGCCGCCCGCGGCGATGGGCGCGGGCATCTGGCACGGCCTGATCCGGATCGGCATCTGGACCATCTTCGTGTTCTTCTTCGTCTCCGCCATCGACGTGTGGTACCAGAAGTTCGCCTACACCAAGCAACTGCGCATGAGCCGCCGCGACATCCAACAGGAGGTCAAGGAGAACGAGGGCGACCCGCACGTGAAGAGCCGGCGCCGGCAGTTGCATCAGGAGTGGTCGCAGCAGAACATGCTCAATGCCGTCCGCCAGTCGAATGTCGTCGTGACCAACCCCACCCACATCGCCATCGCCCTGCAGTACGAACACGGCGTCACCGACCTGCCGGTGGTGGTGGCCAAGGGCGAGGGCTACATGGCCGAGCAGATCAAGCGCACCGCGGCCGAGGCCGGGGTGCCGATCCTGCAGAACGTCGAACTGGCGCGCGGCCTGCACGAACACGTGGCGCTGGACGACTACATCGGCAACGAGTTCTTCGAGGCCGTGGCCGAAGTGCTGCACTGGGCCGAGAGCGTGCGCCGCTTGCGCGACGGCGACGACAGCGAGATGGAGCTGCCGCCGCCGCTCGACGAGCCGCGCTGAGGGCAAGAGCAAATCCCCTCTAGGGGCTCGTTTGCTTCCTAAGACCCTTGTCAAAGGAGGCAACAGCAGGGGCTCGGATTGTCGTCACCGGCGTGGAGCCGTGTATCGGCTTACCTATGCCACGCATCCTTCCCGCGTTGCCCCACACACGCCGCTCCCCTGCGCACCCACACGCCGTTCCCCCTTTGCAGAGGGGGGCGGGGGGATTTGCTTTTGCTTTTGCTTGGAACGGCGCAACCACCGGCGGCAACAAACGAAGCGGCGGCAGCGCCGCTCAGGCCGTAAACACCCGGTTCAAGGCCTCGAGCAAACCGCGGTTGTCGTTGAGCCGGTCGAGCACGATTTCCACGTACACGCCGAGCATCAGCAGGATGATCCAGGTCGCCAGCCAGGCCTTGATCGGCATGGTGATGGTGAACACGTTGAGCTGCGGGGCGAAGCGGTTGACCAGGCCGAAGGTCAGGTCGATCAGCAGCAACACCACCATCGCCGGCGCCGCGAGCACCAGCAAGGCGGTCATCAGATAACTGAACTGGCCGACGAACAGCTCCATGCCGACCGCATGCAGGGTCGGGAAGTAGGACGTCACCGGCCACATCGCATAGCTCGACAGCAGCAGGTCGAGGAACACCAGGAACGCGCCGCTGGCCATGAACAGCCAGGCCGCGAACTGCGACAGGAAGCTGCCGTGCAGCGAGGCCTGGTGGCCCTGGATCGGGTCGAACACCTGCGCCAGGGTCATGCCGACCTGGGTGTCGATGATGTTGCCGGCGGCGCTGATCGCCCAGAACACCATGCCGAAGCAGAAGCCGATCGAGATGCCGATGAACAGCTCTTTGAGGATGATCGGCGCCCAGTCGACGGCGCCGAGCGAGTGCAGGGGCACGCCGTTCACCGCCACCGGGATCGCGATGATGCCCAGGCTGACCATGAAGCTGTTGCGCACCAGCGGCGGCATGTTCTCCGAGGTCAGCAGCGGCAGCATCATGAATGCACCGATCACGCGCGGCAGCACCAGGCCCAACGCGAGCATCAGGTCGGTGACGGAATCGAAGCTGATCATGCGCCGGTCGCGCGGGGCTCACCGGCGCGCATCAATGCCGGACCATGCCCGGGAAGTCGATGAAGATGCGGTCGGCGAAGGTGTACAGGGTGCCGCCGATCATCGAAGCGGTGACGAACAAGGTCACCACGATCACGGTGAATTTGATCGCGTAGGCGAAGGTCTGTTCCTGCAACTGGGTGGCGGCCTGGATGAAGGCCACGACCAGGCCGACCACGGCCGCGGCGACCACCGGCGGACCCGACAGCAGCAGCGTCAGCCACAGCGCCTGTTTGGTCAGTTCGAGCATGTCGCCCATAAGAGTCGGGATTCGCTTTAGGGATTCGGGAAGGGAAATTCGAGAATCGGGAATGGGGAATAGGGAATCGGATAGGCAAAGGCGTCAGAGCGGGAAGGCGATCCAGACACGCGGCAGGGCCGCTGTTTCGATTCCCGATTTTCCATTCCCGATTCCCGGTTCCCGTCGCTAGCCGCCGTAAGTCAACACCAGGCCATGCACGAGCTTGGCCCAGCCGCCGATCAGCACGAACAGCAGCAGCTTGAACGGCAGCGACACGGTGGTCGGCGACAGCATCATCATGCCGAGCGACAACAGGATGTTGGACACGACCAGGTCGATGATCAGGAACGGCAGGAAGATCAGGAAGCCGATCTGGAAGGCGGCGGTGAGTTCGCTGACGGTGAAGGCCGGAATCACCACGATGAAGTCGTTGACCGAGATGTCGCCGCGCGAGGCCGGCGGCAGCAGGCGCTGTGCGCTGCGTAAAAAGAATGCGCGCTCGGCGTCGCTGGAATGCTTGATCAGGAAGCCGCGCAAGGGCTCCTTGCCGGCATCCATCATCGCCAGCAGGCGCGCGGTGTCCATCTTGCCGCCGCCGCCGAGCAAAGGAGCCGCCGGTTTCTTCGCCGCGCCCGCGGCTGCGGTCGCGGCCGCCGCGGGTGCAGGTGCCG
>NZ_CP013141.1:5562933-5583337 GCF_001442535.1 Lysobacter antibioticus
TTTGCATGGAAAACTTTGGCTCAAGCCGTCAAGCCGATTACCTGTCTCTTTGTGGATCCAACGCGCCTGCACCCTAGCCTCGGCCGGTCCCGCTATATCAACGGCATCATCAACTCATCGCTAGAGAAACATGCACGACCATCGTTGAATCTGAATTATCGACAATTAAAGATCGAGTTCAATGACAAGCCAGACGTCAAAGCCATTAATAAGCAATTGAATGCAGATAATGAGCTATCCGAAAAGACACTTACGGTAGTCGCTGACATCATCCCATCGGGCAGTTGGGACAGCAACCTTGCGCTTGCTGTCGACGACATCCCATTTGGGCAAATAGGAAAGGGCGAGCAAAGCAAAATCCAAATCAAGATCGCAATCCAAAATAGGGCAAAGGATGCCCACATCGTCATGCTGGAAGAGCCTGAGAACCACCTTTCTCACATAAATCTCACCAAACTCGTTTCATACATAGAGAAGAAGAATCCCGGGAAGCAGATATTTCTTACCACGCACAGTTCCTATGTCCTGAACAAGCTAAGCATCAACAAGCTCTGTTTGCTTTCAAAGAACTTTATCCGCCTGAGAGATGTAAGCAATTCCGTGGAGAAAACGCTCAAGCGGCTACCCGGATACGACACGCTACGCTTGGTCTTGGCCCAGAGAGTCATTCTTGTCGAAGGTCCGTCCGATGAACTTATCCTCAAGAAGATCTATCTCGACCGTAAGCGACGGCTACCAGAAGAGGATGGCATAGATATCATCGTGGTACGCGGAATCGGATTCAGGGTCTATCTGGACATCGCCAAGAGCTTGAAACATCCGGTGCGCGTAGTAAAAGACAATGACCACAACCATCAGAAAAACATTGTGGATTGGCGCAATGAAAATTATGACGGGTGCGATTACATCGAAATCTTCTCTCCCGAGGACAACGACCATCATTCACTCGAGCCTTCGATCATCGCGGCCAATAGCCAGAACGATGTATCACTCGACAAGCTCGCCGAGGTGATGCTCTCGAAAAAGACCTATAAAGAATATACCGGGCATCCCGAGTTAGGATCCAAACAGAAATTCCTAAGAGACTGGTACAGCGAGGGTGGCGCGGGAAAAAAGGTTGATTCTGCAATGCGCATCTTCGAATCGAACGTCGCCATCAACTATCCAGATTACCTGATTAGGGCGGTGGACTTTGGCCCGTAAATTGCTCCTCGCTAGCGCGGGAGCCGGCAAATCACGACGCATAGCCGAGAAGGCGCTGGAGCACGCAGCCGCCGGCAGAAAGGTCCTATTGTTGACTTACACGATCAACAACCAAGGCGAGTTGGTTAAGGAAATCTGCAGACTAAACAGCTGCCAGCCCGAGAACGTGGTAGTGAAGGGATGGTTCAATTTTCTGCTTGAGGACATGATCCGCCCCTATCAGCAATGCATTGTTCCGGATCGGATCTCCGGCGTCCTCCTAAACCCGGGAAACCCTCATCTCGTGCCGGGGAAGAATTACGCTATGAAGGGCCGGAGCGAGAGGCTTGACGGAAAGTTCAACCCCTTGCATTTCGTGACTCCCGGGGACAACAGAGCCCACACCTACTATCTCGCCAAATTGGCCGCGAGAGTCCACTCGGAAACCAAAGGTCGCGCGGCACACAGGCTAGCTGAGATCTATAGTGCGATATTTGTCGACGAAGTGCAGGACCTAGTCGGATGGGACTATGACATCATCAAGGCACTGACCGAAACGAACATATTAGAAATCGAGTGTGTTGGCGATTTCCGACAGGCCGTCTATCAAACCTCGGAAACCAACAAGCTGCCTCAGGACAGCACAGAGAAGCTGGCACAGTTCAACAACATGGGTTTTATCTCAGAGAGCTTGGCAATCAGCTGGCGTTGCCTCCAAGCCATATGCGGAATAGCCGATCGCTTGCATTCACAAGAAGGACACTACTTGCCAACGATGTCCAATGTCGAGGACGTTCCGTTGCAGTATGCCGGACACCAAGGCGTATTCGCTGTCCCTAAAGCGAGGCTTCGCGAATACATCGAAACCTACCGTCCCGCAATCCTTCGGTGGAATCGATCTACTCAGAAGGAACTTTGCGACGGCCAGACGGCCTACAATTTCGGCGAGTGCAAGGGGCTCGGATTCGAGCGCGTCCTGATACTCCCTCCCGCAAAACACGCCAAGTTTCTTTCGGGGGACATGCAGGCCTTCGATGGCTCTGAGACCGATGACTCGCGCAATAAACTCTATGTTGCGATCACGCGGGCGCGCTACAGTGTCGCCTTCCCTTACGAAGGCGGAAACATAATTGAGGGCGCGCAAGCATGGCCCCTGGAAAACCTAGACCCATAACCTAGCCGCACTGAGTCCCTCCCCCGGCTGGCAAAGGACCTGGACGAGGACTAACTTACAGCCTGTCTTATCAGCCGCACGTGCAGCCCCTTGCAACTATTAAGAATATGTTCGTTCGTCAGCTTGCCAGCCAGCCCCCCCCTAGATTGAGCCGCATTAATTCGAGCCCAGCCAATAGATGGCAAGGCCTTTCTTGAATCCACATGGAGGCGGGATGAAAAACCTAATCACGCGAATTGCTTATATCCCCCAGAGTGAGCGCTTCTCGGCATTCTTTGCCATCTTCATGGTGATGCTTAGTTTAGTTGGACTTTGGCTGGACATCACACTCAAAGATGGCTTCTATTGGTTTCAGCGAACAGGAGCTCTGCTAGTACTCGCTGGAGTGGAACTTCAGTATGCGAAGCTCACGAGCCTTTGGAAGAACGAACTGGGTGACGAGCTGAATGCACCAACCGTCCGAGAACGCTTGAGTAGTGGTCAAGGGATAAGCATGCTCCAAGAAGCCCAGGCCGCCGAGGCGACCAGAGGGCTCGCTGTACGACTGCATCGAATCGTTACTGATAAGAGCATGAAAGACGTTGCAGCCGTCATTTCCTTGATCATCGGAACGATCATCTGGGCTTTTGGCGATTTACCATTCAGGATTTGACAAACTAGTGCGACTTCGTGGGTGACGACATAATTCGTGCGCTCAATGTCGCTTCTGGCTGAAGAGTTCAACGACTCAACGAGATCTCCAAATACCCCGTATCACCGCACACGCATCGGCTCACCGGCATCGGCGATGCTCTCCCCGGCCACCGGGTTGCTGCTGCCGTGGCGCGCTCCTGCTACAGATTGCGCACAACACCCACCACCACCAGCCGGCTGCCGGACTGCATGCGCTTGCTGGTGGCGCGGCCGGGTTCGAGCTGAGCACGATGCGGCGGTCGGTCTACAGCGGTTGTCTGCGACTAACATCGCCGACGACGCTGGCACGCGATTGGTAGCGTGAGATTTCGAAATAGCGCTCGTCAAGCAGTTGCTCGTCTAGCAAGATGTTGAAGTCAAAGTTGCGC
Source organism: Lysobacter antibioticus (assembly GCF_001442535.1). NCBI lineage: Bacteria > Pseudomonadati > Pseudomonadota > Gammaproteobacteria > Lysobacterales > Lysobacteraceae > Lysobacter > Lysobacter antibioticus. Next base: position 5,566,351 of record NZ_CP013141.1, read on the forward strand.
TTGTTGGTTTCGACTTCCAGCCGGCCGCAGAACAGACCGCTGGATTCCTCGGCATCTTTGAAGGGTTCGCTGATGAAGACCAAGCAGTCGGCAGTGTCGAGTTCGCGGTCGACGATGCCGCCGCTAAGCACGATGCGATACCCGTAGTTGCGGTCGCGCAGTTTGAAGGCCCGTTCAGCGCAGACGCACCTGAGATACTAGTCATATCTCTGCATCTTCGGCGCCGCTTCTGCTTGACCCATGACGGGCACTCTTCCAGGATTAGCCGCAAGTGCGCCGGCAATTCGGACGCCGATCGCGGCATACATGGAGACGTAAATGCCGAAGCTCGACTCTCATCTCCTGGCGAAGAGACTGGTCTCGATGGTTTGCGTGCTCGCTGCCTTTGCGTGCGCCGCTACGACTACCGGTCCCGCTTCAGTTCAGGAGAAGGCCGCCATGACGGAATCGGCATCGCCCGCCATCAACGACTCCCTTAGCGCGCAACAACTCAACGACAGAATCCTGGCCTGGATTCTGAGCGTGAACGACGCTCGTGATCTGTCCGGGCCTAACGTCGAAAAGCGCACCGGCCTTGACCTGGGGATCAAACCGGAGACTCCCAACATTTTTCGCGGCGTCGGGGCGCTGCCTGAAGGTTGGCGTTATTCGCTGTCTTCGGTTAACAACACTCCTGAGCAGCGACTCCGCGCCGTCCTGTTCAAGATGGGACGTGCCGGCGACCGCTACGCCGATATGACCCCTGTGTGTGTTGGGCTGGAGCATTACCAATCCCCACTCATCGCCACTGGATTCAGAATGACCGAGATGCCTCCACGGGCGGGCACGGAATACCGGATCTTCAGAAATAAAATGATCTATGTGCGCGTTGAGCTTCACGGAAAGACAACACCCATCGACCCGAATTTGTGTGTTTACAGGGTATTCGTCACGGCCGCGGCCCCTCAAGGATGATCGGAAATGACGACATTTCATTAAGCATCACAAGGAAAAGCTCGACGCCTTGACTCGTCGCGCACGCTCTTCCAGGATCAGGCCGCGAATGCGGCGGCAGTTCGGACGCCGAACCGTGGCACATATGGAGACGTAAATGCCCAAGCTCGATTCTCACCTCCTAGCGACGAGACTGGCCCCGCTGGTCTGCGTGTTCGCTGCCTGCGCGTGCGCCACCACGACCGCAGGCCCCACTTCGGTCCAGGAGAAGGCCGCCATGACGGAATCGCCATCGCCCGCCATCAATGACTCGCTTAGCGCGCAGCAACTCAACGACAGAATCCTCGCTTGGATTCTGAGTGTGAACGACGCTCGGGACCTGTCCGGGCCGAACATCGAAAAGCGCACTGGCCTTGACCTGGGGCTTGACCCGGAGACCCCCAACAGCTTCCTCGGCGTCGGGGCTCTGCCTGAAGGGTGGCGCTATTCGTTGTCTTCAGTAAAAACCGTCCCAGACCCGAGCCCTCATGCCGTCCTGTTCCACATGGGGCGAATCAGCGACAGCTACGCCGATATGACACCTGTGTGCGTCAGCTTGGAGCACTACCGAACCCCTCTCATTGCCGCAGGATTCAAACCGTCGGAACGCGCGCCGCGGCTGGGCACGGAGTACAGGTTCTTCCGTACTGCAAAAATCTCCGTACGCGTCGAACTTCACGGAAAGACAAAGCGCTACGACGATCAATTATGTGTTTCAAGGGTATTTGTCACGGCTGCCGCTCCTCAAGGATGATCAAGCATGGCAACACTTCAGGAAGAGTTAGAGGCTAGCCAAAAGCTGGACGTGATGCTGGCTGAATTCGAGCGACAAGCCCGAACCGAAGACACGAACCCAGGCAGGATTTTTCGCGACGCTCTCGACAGCACGCCGGGGCTCCGCACGCAATTCGAACTCGCCGTTGAGAAAGGGCATTTGGTCGCGATAGAAGCCGAAACCGACCCAAGATTCAACGGCAGTTACGACGGCTCTACCCGCACCATGCGTTTGTCGGTTGAACTGATAAATGACGCTGATCCGATTGCCAATCCGGAAGATGCCAAGGAAGCCGTCAACTTCATTCGTTACACCGCCGGCCACGAGATAGACCATGCGGTGAACCGCGACGAGAGTTTGTTGATGGAACAGCGCTTCCGCGAGGAGGTCGCAGCCATCGTAAACGGCCCCTCGCCGCACGACTTTACCGACCCGGTCAAGGAGTACAACGAACGGGCACGCGCGAGGGAGGCACGGGCAGAAATCGCGGGTTTCAACACGGTTGCAGCACAGGTAAAGTACGAGAATCCGCGGGCGACATTGGCTGACGTGTATCGAGCCGACGGCGGCGCGTCCAACTACATCGACAACGACGCCCGAAAGCCATTGACTTACACCATGGATCAAGGCTTGCACATCAAGCCCGATTTGCAGCTAGACGCCGACAAAAGCGTAGACGCGATGGCCAAAGCCTTCTACGACAGTGTCGGCGACTACCCAGCCCGCAACATCGACTGGGCCTTGGGAGAAATCTACCGCCAGGAGGTCATCGCCCAGGCCGCGCATCCTGGGCGCGACGTTTCTGAGATCCGGGTCAATGTCCAGGCCCTCGGCGCGCAGGTGAGCTTGCCGCCGAACTTCATCGACACCAGCCGCATGCCGGGCACGCCGACGCCGCCTGCGCAGCGCCCTGCTCCGCCCAACGCCAATGACCCCGGCCACCCGGATCACCCGCTGTTGGAGAAGATCAGGGGCAGCGTGCGCGACCTTGAGCAAGGCATCGGCAAGCCCTGGGACGAGCAGAGCGAACGCATGAGCGCCAGCGCGCTGTCGCTGGCGGTCGGCAACCGGTTCGGCGCTGGCGATGACGTCAAGGTCACGCTGAACCGCCCCACCGCGCAGAACGCCGCCGGCGAGGTTCTGTTCGTGTACCGGGACGGCCGCGGCGCCTCTCCGGACCCTGCGGCCAACTATGCGCACATGCCGGTGGCTCAGGCGCTGTCCCTGCCCGCGCCCGAGCGATACGAGCAAGCGCAGGCCATGCGCGAGGCTCAGGCCGCCGAGCAGCGCTCGTCGCAGGAGACCGCGCAGCAGACACAGGGGATGGACGGACAGGCTCAGGGTGGGTCGCGGATGCAGCGTTAGCCGGCATGGCTGTGGAGACGGCAAGTCGTATGGGGATGAGGCATGCCTCGGCGACGCCTGGAGCCGTAAAGGCAGGTTGCAGACCACCAAAGCATGCGGCGGGTTTGATGGGTAGTGAATCTGTTTGTACGGATGGCCGGACGTCGGGTTCCAGGCTTGCGACGCGAGCTTGATGCTTCACGGTCGCGGCTTGCGCCGCTCCTACAGGAGGGCCCAGGCGGCTACGCGGGCTTTCCGGGGACGCTCCGTGCAGGGGCGGCGTGAGCCGCGATTGTGAGTCCTGGCGTGCGGCGCGAATTGGAAACCCTGCGGTCGCGGCTTTCGCCGCTCCTACAGGAGAGCCCGGGCGGCTATTCGGGCTTTCCAAGACGCAGGTGGGCCGCTTCTTGTAGGAGCGGCGTGAGCCGCGACTGCGAAACCTGGCGTGCCGCGCGAGCGTGTTACCCCGCGGCCGCGGCTTGCGCCGCTCCTACAGGGGAGCCCGGGCGCCTACGCGGGCTTTCCGGCGACGCAGTGGGTCGCGCTTACAGGGGGCGTATCAACGGCTCAACGGAGTCTCCAGATAGCTGCCGCTATACCACCGCACCCGCACGGGCTCGCCGGCATCGGCGATGCTCTCCCCCGTCACCGCCTTGCCGCTGCCGTAGTTGATCTCCTGCTGCGGGTTGCGCTGCAGGCTCACCACCGCTACCAGCATCGTTCTGTTACCGATTGGACCGGCCAACGAGCCCCAAGGTCTGCGCGGTTTTCGCGTCGACCTGCACGCCAGCTACCTGATTTTCACCAGCACCTTGCCTTTGGCGCGCCCACCGTCCGCGTAGGCCAAAGCATCGTGCGTATCCTTGAACGGGAATACCCTGTCGACAACGGGGTGGATCGCGCCTGATTCGACGAGACGAGTGATCTCACCCAACTGCGCCCCGTCGGCGCGCATGAAAACGAAGGTGTACTCGACATTCTTCTGCTTGGCCTTGTTGCGGATGCCGCGGCTCAACAGGCGCAACACCAGCTTGAGCGGCCAGGCCAGTCCTCGCGCGGCGGCGAACGCCGGAGTGGGCGGCCCGGAAATGGAAATGAGATGCCCGCCAGGCTTTAGAACCTGCAGGGACTTGTTCAGTTCGTCGTTGCCAAGACTGTTCAGCACCACGTCGTAGTCATGAAGCACGGTGGCGAAATCCTGCTGCTTGTAATCTATTACGACGTCCGCGCCCAAGGCCTTCACCCAGGCGATGTTGGCCGTACTCGTGGTCGTGGCGACGAACGCGCCCAGGTGCTTGGCGAGCTGGATGGCAATGCTGCCGACGCCGCCGGAACCGGCATGAATCAGCACCTTCTGTCCCCTTTTCAGCTGGGCGGTTTCGACCAGCACCTGCCAGGACGTCAGGGCCACCAGAGGAAGGGAGGCGGCCTCGACCATGCTGAGGTTGGCGGGCTTGAGCGCCAACGACGATGCCTTGACGGCGATGAACTCGGCGAAGCCGCCGATGCGATCATCGTCGGCGCGCGCATAGACTTCGTCGCCCGGTTTGAACTGGTGCACGCGCGCGCCGATGCGCACGACCGTGCCGGCGACTTCGTTGCCCAGAATCAGCGGGAAGCGATAGGGAAGAATCAGCTTGAACTCGCCGCTCCGGATCTTCGAGTCCAACGGGTTGATCCCGGCGGCGTGGACCTGGACCAAGACATCATCGTCCCGCAGGTCCGGCTCGGGCATGTCGCCGATGCGGCCGGCTTCTTTCTTGCTGTACCGGTCGATGATGAAGGCTTTCATGTCGTGTCTCTGGGTGGGTTGTTCGGCCAGGCCGCCGTCGTTGATCGACCCGTTGGGCGCGTTCCGGTAGGTCGTGCCCGATGCCGGGCGTGTGTGGGAAAGGGTCGTGGCGGGCTGCGTGGGTCGAGTCTGGGCGGGGATGCGGTTGCCCTATTACCGCCTCAGACGGCGATGCGATAGCGCTCCGCGGCCTGTGCCTGGCGGATGTCTGTAAGCAGGGCCTGACGGGTGGCATCCAGGGTGTCCCAGCGTGCGGCAACATGCAGTGGCGGAATGGTGACGGCCTCGCGGCGATCGAAGCCGACCATGGCGGCATCGACCAGTTCGCCCGCGTCCATCACCTCGGGCAGCGTGTTGATGTCGATGCCGGCGCGCTCCCATATCTCGGTGCGCGTGGCGGCAGGCAGGACCGCTTGCACGTAGACGCCCTTGGGAGCGAGCTCCAGGCTCATGCCTTGGGACAGGAACAGCACGAAGGCCTTGGTCGCGCCGTAGACGGCCATGCCGAGTTCCGGCGCCAGGCCGACTACCGAGCCGATGTTCACGATCGCGCCCTCGCCTGCATCGACCATTCGCGCGGAGGCGGCCACGGCCAGGCGCGTCAGCGCGGTCGTGTTCAACGTCACCAGTCGTTCGATGCCGTCAGGCGATTGATCGATGAAGCCGCCGGACTGGGCGATGCCCGCGTTGTTGATGAGGATGCCGATACGGGCGTCATTGCGCAGGCGCGCCTCGACGGTCGCCAGTTCACCGTGCCGGGTGAGATCGGCCGGCAGCACCTCGACCGCGACGCCGGTTTCCTGGCGCAGGCGAGCTGCCAGCGCTTCCAGTCGTGCGTTGTCGCGCGCGACCAGCACGAGGTCGTGGCCGCGCCGCGCAAAGCGCCCGGCATAGACGGCGCCGATGCCGCTGGAGGCACCGGTGATGAGGACGGCAGGACGTGTGGTCATGGTGCGCTTCTCTGGAATTTTGGTGGGGATCATGGGAGGTGCGATGTATCGGGCCAGAGCCGGGAATGGCGTTCGTCTCTCGGTCCCTTGCTCAGCCTCGGCCATAATGATGATGACCGTAATCTTTAATGTCAATGGTTTGATTATGAACATCATCTATATGGTAAAATGCGCCGCTGCCGTTGGTAGGCAGCGCATCCAGAGACATCGGCAATGAAGGTCACCAAGGCACAAGCGCAGGCAAACCGGGCGCGCATCGTCGAAACCGCGTCCACCCTGTTCAGGGAACGGGGTTATGACGGCGTGGGCGTAGCGGACCTGATGGCGGCCGCCGGCTTTACCCACGGCGGCTTCTACAAGCATTTCGGCTCCAAGACCGATCTGATGGCGGAAGCGGCAAGCTGCGGTTTAGCGCAGTCTGCGGACGCCGCGGCGGGCGTCGATCCGACGGACTTCGTCAGGCACTACCTCTCCCGAGAGCATCGGGACAAGCCGGGCGACGGCTGCACGCTGGCCGCGCTATGTGCGGATGCCGCGCGTCAGCCGGAATCGGTCAAGGCGGCCTTTGCCGCCGGTATCGAGCGTCAGCTGGCGGCTCCGGCCCGCCAAGCGGGGCGGCCGATCGACGACGCGGACAACGAGACGCGCGCGCGCCGAATCGCCCTGATGGCGCAGGCCATCGGCGCGGTGGTGTTGTCGAGGTCCTGCCCCGACGATGCGCCTCTGGCGGACGAAATCCTGGAGGTCTGTCGGGCGCACCTCATTGCGCAGCTGTCGGACGAAGGACGTACCTAGGATAGTCCCTGCTGGAATCGTCAGACGTTCACAGCGAGCTCGCATGCATCGCCAAACGGTTTGACGGCTCGGATAGGCCGAACAGACCGCGCATGAGTCTTATCCATCCCTGCCCTGTGCCTTGGCAGGTGTCCGCTCATGACCGTGAGCGGACTTGGCGCGGCGTGCCAGCGGTTGACTTGGCAACGCCTACGCGCGAACTACTGCCGCTGTGTATCTATCGGAGCACCCGGAGCGCTTGGTCCGCAAAATTGTTCGCGTGCGCAATCGCAGCCGCGTCATTCCATCGCTGGTACCGCTTAAAGTAGTGGTCGTAAAAGAAGTTCCGGAAGTCTCGTTCCCGTCCGCCGCCGGCGTTCCTGGCCTTCCGCACGAGCGCTGCACTTGCCCCGTCGATGTGAAGAATTTCGTCGACTGTGAGTTGATACGCGTCGCTAATAACCATCGCAAATTCACGTGCTGCACGCACATGAAGAAAAAAATCGTCAAACGTTATCGCGCTCGGGAGATTCGGAGCACCACGAGTTTGGTAGTTTGACTTCAGGTAGGCCAGCGTCGTGTCGGTCAATGCCTCGTGAGCCGAAACCGCCGGACGATTGCTGCCGCGGGGAGGATGGACGATCTCATTCCTGAGCAATCGGTAATACTGCAGAACCTGAAATTCGACGTATTTATCCAACCGCTTTTGCCCTGAGGGCTGATTTGCCGCCAATTGCTCGAGCGCGCTAAGGGGGCGTTTGATGCCATGGGTAGTCCATGAGGGCAGCTGCTTGTACTTGCGGATGTCCTTTATCAGCAGGCGAAAAATTCTGTCGACGGCTGTGAACACGAGCACGGTGTACCACCGCGGAAGCTCCGTAGATACCTCGGTAAACTCGCTAAGCGATACGTTGATACCGTGCCGGGTAGCAACCGACTTCATATGCGCCTCAATCCCAGTGCTGGAATTCTGTGCTACTAGGTTCAACTCTCGGATGGCAAGTTCATTGACGAGAATAAACTGACCTGTCTTCCCGAGGGTCTTATCGATTTGCGCCACCGCTGGGAAAAGCGGGTACTTGGCGGCAAAGCCAGGGCCCGGAGGCGATCGCCAGTTTTCCTTGGGCCGCTGCGCCATTGGATGTGGTCCCTGGATCAATCCGAAAAATTGAGTCTATAGGAAGTGCTCGGCGACACTGGCCTCAATCCCGGTGGGGTCAGTGGGGCCTGCAAGTTGCGCGAGTCCTCACTGATGTCTGCTTCCGACCCGAAGCGGTCATTGATTTGGAGCCGCAAAGCGACCCCGAGAGTCCGGGCCCGATCGTGGTGGGCGACTTTGCTTGGCCTCTTGTAATTGTCTGGGAAAGCGAATATGATGATCATCATATGAAGCGTACTCCCGCCCGTTCCAAGGAAGCCACCCACGAGCGCATCGTCGACGTGGCGGCGCGCGCTATCCGCAGTAGCGGCTACCACGGCACCGGCGTCGCCGACATCATGAAAGCCGCCGGCCTGACCCATGGCGGCTTTTATGCCCACTTCCCGTCGCGCGACGCCTTGCTCGCAGAGGCGGCCGACCGCGCAGGCTTCGAGAGCGTGCAGTCGCTGCAGCGCCAAGCCGCTGGCTCGTCGGGGCCGCAGGCGCTGCAGGCAATGATCCAGGCCTATCTGTCCAGAGACCACATGGATGGCGTGGAGACCGGCTGCCACGTTGCCGCGCTCGGTTCCGAGATGCCGCGGCAAGCGCCCGAAGTTCGGCACGCGGCGACCCGCCGACTCAAGGAAACAATCGATCTGATCGCCCGGCAGTACCCGGACTGGGGTCAGCCGGCCGCGCACGAACGCGCGCTCGTCACATTGGCCACGATGGTCGGCACGATCGTGTTGGCACGCGCGGTCGACGATCCAAAGCTGTCAGACGCGCTGCGTGAAGCGGCACTCAAACACCTCGATCCGATTTCTCACTAACGCGGTGGAGTCACCGCGTTTTCTTTCGCCCTTCAATATGATGCTCATCATATATATGCAGCTCTCACGAACCACAAAGGCACAATCATGAACTCCAAGAAGAGGGTTGCTTTGGTCACCGGCGCGTCGTCGGGCATCGGCGAAGCAATCGCGCAACGCCTTTTCAGCGCCGGCTACAAGGTGTACGGCACCAGCCGACGCGGTGGCTTATCGAAGAGCGCGTTCGAGATGTTGCCGCTGGATGTCACCAGCGATACGTCCGTCGCCGTCGCCATAAGCGAGCTGATCCGTCTGGAGGGCCGCATCGACTTGCTCGTCAATAACGCCGGCTTCGGCACGGCCGCCGCCGGCGCCGAAGAAAGCTCGATCGAGCAGGCCAAGGCGATCTTCGAAACAAACTTTTTCGGTGTGGCACGCATGATCAAGGTGGTCGTGCCGCACATGCGCCGGCAAGGCAGCGGCCGGATCATCAACATCAGCTCCGTGCTCGGCTTCCTGCCAATGCCTTATGGCGCGCTTTACTCCGCAAGCAAGCACGCCGTCGAGGGCTACTCAGAATCGCTCGACCACGAACTGCGCACGCATGGCATCCGAGTCTTGACGATCGAGCCGGCCTACACGCGCACGCAGTTCGAGACCAACGCGATCGCGGCGGATACGCCGATGGCCGAATACGAGAAGGTGCGTGCGCATGTCGACGCGGTGACCAGAGAGTTGTTCACCAAGGCCGACGATCCCTCGGTCGTGGCCGAGGCGGTGCTGCAGGCGGCCAGCGCCGAGCGACCGAAGCTGCACTACACCGCCGGCAAGCAAGCCAAGGTCCTGAGCCTGCTGCGTGCCTACGCGCCAGCATCGGTGGTCGACGCCGGCATCCGCAAGAACCTTCGCCTGCACCTGCTGCCGACGGAGTAACGGCCATGTCCCAAGAGCGTTCGCTATTGCCTGCATCGACCGTCGTCCGCGGCCGTGCCGTCCTCATCGCCATCGGCGCCATCTCGGCAATAACGCTTGGCGCCTGCACCGCCGAATCCGCAGCGGACCCACGCACCGCGCCACCGTTGGTGCGCACCACGCTTGTGCACGACACCGGCGCCGCATCGCGCGCGTTCACCGGCGTGGTCGCCGCACGGGTCCAGAGCGACCTGGGCTTCCGTGTCTCCGGCAAAGTGCTGCAACGACTCGTGGATGCCGGACAAACGGTTCGACGTGGCCAGCCGCTCATGCGGATCGACCCGGTCGATCTCAAGCTCGCAGTGAATGCGCAGCAGCAAGCCGCGGCCGCTGCCCGAGCGCAAGCGAAGCAGGCGGCGCAAGAAGAAGCCCGTTACCGCAATCTGCTCGGAACCGGTGCCGTATCAGTTTCGGCCTACGATCAAGCCAGGGCCGCGGCAGATGCCGCCAAGGCGCAGCTCAGTGCGGCCGAGGCCCAAGCCGAGGTCGCGCGCAACGCGAGCCGTTACGCGGAACTGGTGGCCGATGGCGACGGCGTCGTCATGGAAACGCTGGTCGAACCCGGCCAGGTCGTCAGTGCCGGACAAGTCGTGGTGCGTGTGGCGCACGCCGGGCCCCGCGAAGCCCTCATCCAACTGCCGGAAACCCTGCGCCCTGCGGTCGGGTCCACCGGGCAGGCCACGCTCTTCGGCAAGGACGACATCGTGGTTCCGACCCGACTCCGGCAGCTATCGGATGCCGCCGACCCGCTGACCCGCACCTTCGAGGCGCGATACGTACTCGAAGGAGACCTAGCCAACGCACCGTTGGGCGCCACGGTCACCATCCAGATTGCGGATGGACGTGCTGGCGAACACGGTGGCCTGCAGGTACCGGTCGGCGCCCTGTTTGATGCGGGCAAAGGGCCGGGCGTATGGGTTATCAGTGGCAACCCCGCGAAAGTGGCGTGGCGGCCGGTCACGATCGTGCGCGTGAACGATGAAAGCGCACACGTCACCGGCCGGCTTAGGCAAGGTGAACGCATCGTCGCACTTGGCGCCCATCTGTTGCGCGAAGGGGGGCAGGTGCGAATCATGAATCGATCCGCCGCCACGACCGCAGGAGCCGGACCGTGAGCGCGAGCCGTTTCAACTTGTCGGCACTTGCTGTACGCGAGCGTTCCATCACGCTGTTCCTGATCTTCTTGATTTCCGCCGCCGGCATCCTTGCGTTCTTCCAGCTCGGACGCGCGGAAGACCCTCCGTTCACGATCAAGCAGATGACGGTCGTCACCGTTTGGCCAGGCGCGACGGCCCAGGAGATGCAGGATCAGGTCGCTGAACCGCTGGAAAAACGCCTGCAGGAGTTGCGGTGGTACGACCGCACGGAAACCTACACCCGCCCTGGCCTCGCTTTCACCATGATCTCCCTGCGTGACAGCACTCCGCCTTCGGAGGTCCAGGAGGAGTTCTATCAGGCCCGCAAGAAGCTAGGCGACGAGGCCAAGAGATTACCCGCCGGCGTCATCGGCCCCATGCTCAACGACGAGTACGCGGATGTGACGTTTGCGCTCTTTGCCCTTAAGGCAAAGGGTGAGCCGCAGCGTCTGCTGGTGCGCGACGCAGAATCGCTGCGCCAGCAGTTGCTGCACGTTCCGGGGGTGAAGAAAGTCAACATCATCGGGGAACAGCCCGAACGCATCTTCGTCTCCTTCTCCCACGACCGCCTAGCGACATTAGGCGTAGTACCGCAGGACATTTTCGCCGCACTCAACAGCCAGAACGTACTGACCCCCGCCGGCTCTATCGAGACCCAGGGGCCGCAGGTCTTCGTCCGCCTCGATGGCTCATTCGACAACTTGGACAAGATCCGACAAACCCCGATCGTCACCCAGGGACGGACGCTGAAACTGTCGGACGTGGCGACCGTCGAGCGTGGCTATGAAGACCCAGCCACCTTCCTGGTTCGCAATAGCGGTGAACCGGCGCTGCTGCTTGGCATCGTCATGCGCGATGACTGGAATGGGCTCGACCTGGGCAAGGCACTTGAAGCGGAGGTCACCAAGATCAACGCGGACCTGCCTCTGGGTATGGCGCTGACCAAGGTGACCGATCAGGCCGTGAACATCAGTTCAGCGGTAGACGAGTTCATGGTCAAGTTCTTCGTCGCTCTGCTTGTCGTGATGGTGGTGTGCTTTGTCAGCATGGGCTGGCGTGTCGGCATCGTGGTCGCGGCGGCCGTGCCGCTGACGCTGGCGGCCGTGTTCGTCATCATGGCGGCCACCGGCAAGAACTTCGATCGCATCACCCTGGGATCGCTGATCCTGGCGCTGGGCCTGCTGGTCGACGACGCCATCATTGCCATCGAAATGATGGTGGTGAAGATGGAGGAAGGCTATGACCGCGTTGCCGCATCCGCCTACGCCTGGAGCCACACGGCGGCCCCCATGCTTGCCGGCACGCTGGTCACGGCCATCGGCTTCATGCCCAACGGATTCGCGCGCTCCACGGCAGGCGAGTACACCAGCAACATGTTCTGGATCGTCGGCATCGCTCTGATCGCTTCCTGGGTCGTGGCGGTGGTATTCACCCCCTACCTGGGTGTGAAGCTGCTGCCTGACATTAAGAAGGTCGAAGGCGGGCATGAGGCGATCTACAACACTCCCCACTACAACCGCTTCCGCCAGGTGCTGGGGCGTGTCATCGCAAGAAAATGGCTGGTTGCCGGCGCAGTGGTCGGCACGTTCGTGCTGGCCATCCTCGGCATGGGGCTGGTCAAGAAGCAGTTCTTCCCGACCTCCGACCGGCCAGAGGTGCTTGTCGAGGTGCAGATGCCATATGGCACCTCGATTGAGCAAACCAGCGCCGCAACAGCGAAGGTCGAAGCCTGGCTGGCAAAGCAGAAGGAAGCGAGGGTCGTAACCGCCTACATCGGTCAGGGCGCGCCACGCTTTTTCCTGGCAATGGCACCTGAGCTGCCGGACCCATCGTTCGCCAAAATCGTGGTGCTCGCGGGCGATGATAAGGAACGGGAAACCCTCAAGTTCAAGTTGCGCCGAGCGGTGGCCAACGGGTTGGCGCCCGAAGCGCAGGTACGTGTCACACAGATCGTCTTTGGCCCCCCTTCGCCATTTCCTGTTGCCTACCGCGTCATGGGGCCGGACCCGGACAAGCTGCGGGCGATTGCGCATGAAGTCGAGAGCGTCATGCGCGCCAGTCCGATGATGCGCACCGTCAACACGGATTGGGGTCCGCGTGTACCCGCCTTACACTTCACGCTCAACCAAGACCGCTTGCAGGCTGTGGGGCTGACCTCCAACTCTGTGGCATTGCAACTGCAATTCCTGCTGAGCGGGGTGCCGCTCACGGAGGTGCGTGAGGACATTCGCTCGGTGCAGGTGATGGGCCGCGCAGCGGGCAACATCCGCCTTGATCCTGAGAAGATCGCCGGCTTTACGCTGGTCGGATCGGCAGGGCAACGCATTCCGCTGTCTCAAGTGGGGACGGTCGATGTACGCATGGAAGATCCCATCCTGCGTCGCCGCGACCGCACGCCGACCATGACGGTTCGCGGCGACATCGCCGAAGGTCTGCAACCCCCGGACGTTTCCGTTGCCGTCTTGAAGCAGTTGCAGCCGATCATCGAGAAGCTTCCTTCGGGCTACTGGATCGAGCAGGCCGGCTCGATCGAAGAGTCCGGCAAGGCCACTACCGCAATGCTGCCGCTGTTCCCGATCATGATCGCGCTCACGCTGCTTATCATCATTCTGCAAGTTCGTTCGATCGCGGCAATGGTCATGGTATTTGCCACTAGCCCGCTCGGCTTGATCGGCGTGGTGCCGACCTTGCTGATTTTCCAGCAGCCGTTCGGCATCAACGCGCTGGTCGGCCTGATCGCGCTCTCGGGAATCCTGATGCGGAACACACTGATCTTGATCGGCCAGATCCATCACAACGAACAGGAAGGATTGAGTCCGTTCGATGCGGTCGTCGAAGCTACGGTGCAGCGTGCACGGCCCGTGATATTGACGGCCCTCGCCGCGATCCTGGCCTTCATCCCGCTGACCCATTCCGTGTTCTGGGGAACGCTCGCCTACACCCTGATCGGCGGCACGTTTGCAGGAACGATCCTGACCTTGGTGTTCCTGCCGGCGATGTACTCCATCTGGTTCAAGATCGCATCCCCTCCGGACAGTAGTCGCGACACGCCACCCGATCAGCCGAATGCGCACCCAGCATGATCGGCCGGCATCGCTATTGGGCCTTTGGGAAACCTCTTCCTCGCAAGGCCAAACCCAATCCTCTCTTTCCGCAACTGGGAGCCCATCACCATGAATGACGTCATCATCATCGGCGGCAGCTTTGCTGGTCTCGCCGCCGCCCTGCAACTCGGCCGTGCCCGCCGCAAGGTCACCGTTCTCGATACCGGTTTGCCGCGAAATCGCTTCGCCGGCCACTCACATGGCCTGCTTGGACACGATCACAAGCCACCGCTGGATATCCTGGCCGAGGCGCGTCAGCAGCTGGCGCGCTATCCCACGATCAGACTGGTCAATGGCCGGGCCGACAGCATCTCCGGCGCTATCGACGATTTCACCGTACTCACTGCCGATGGTGAAAGTCTTGGGGCGCGCCGTCTGATCCTAAGCTATGGCGTCGTCGACCAGATGCCTGATGTTCCGGGCTTTGCCGAAAGCTGGGGCACGTCCATCGTGCCTTGCCCCTATTGCGATGGCTTTGAAGTCGCCGGCCAGCATTGGGGGCTCGTCTGGTCCGGCCCGCAGTCGCACAATCAGGTCAGGCTGTTCCACGATTGGACCGACAGGCTGACGGTCTTGGCCGATGGTCGCGAAATTGCTCCCGATATCCGAGCCGATCTAGCGCGCCGCGGTATACCTGTCGTCGATGGCCGGATTGCCGAAATCGCTCATCACGGGGAGCAAAACGCCATCGCCAGGCTCGACACCGGCTCCCAGGTTTCGGTCGACATCCTGTTCGCGCATCCGCGCAACAAGCCGTCCGCAAGCCTGCATGAATCACTGGGCCTCGCCACGGTCGATACGCCCCTCGGCATCGTCCTCAAGGTCGACGAGCGCCGCGAAACCAGCATGCCCGGCATCTACGCTGCGGGCGACCTTACCAACCCTCTCTTGCCCTCGGTCACCACTGCATCATGGCAAGGCGCGATGGCGGGTATTTTCGCCCAGCAGTCGATGCTGGGTTGAGACGACAGCACCACGAAGGCTCGATCAACAATTCATGGGCAATGGCCTGCGTCTGCTTCTGGCCGATAGCGGACTTCTATCGGCCGTGTCTGAGGCGCTGTAATGCACCGCCGAACTCGGTCCTCTGCCATTACTCGGCGCTCGCCGGCTTTAACAGCTCAGCGGAATTTTCAGGTAGCTGCCGCCATTCAACCACACCTGAGCCGCCTCGCCCGCATCCTCGATGCTGTTACCTGCCACCGCTTTGCCGCTGCCGTGGTGATCTCCTGCTGCGGGTTAAGCAGCACCCAATCTGCCAGCCGACTGCCGGGCCGCATGCGCTTATTGATCGCGTGGTTACTTTGAAGTTCAGTATTGCGCCGCGTTGGATTGCAGCGAGTCAGCGACTCACCTCGCCCAAGCAGCTGACGCGCGATAACTAACGCAAGAGTTCGAATAACATTTTCACAGCACCTGCTTGTTCAGCGAAGTATGGGACTTAGAGGTTGCGCTTGTTGGTTTCGACCTCCAGTTGGTCGAAGGATAGGCCATTGAGTTCCTCGGCGTCATTGAAGAACCAGCTGACGACGACCACGCTGTCCGTGGCGCCGAGTCCGCGGTCGACGATGCCGCCGCCGCGCACGATGCGATACCCGTAGTTGCGATCGCGCAGTTTGATGACCCATTCAGCACAAGCGCGCCTGAGATACCGGTCATATCTCGGCGTCTTCGGTGCCGCTTCTGCTTGACCCATGACGGGCGCTCTTCCAGGATTAGCCGCGAGTGCGCCGGCAATTCGGACGCTGACCCGCGGCATACATGGAGACGTAAATGCCGAAGCCCGACTCTCATCTCCTAGCGAAGATACTGGCCTCGATGGTTTGCGTGCTCGCTGCCTTTTCGTGCGCCGCTACGACTGCCGGCCCCGCTTCGGTTCAGGAGACGGCTTTCATGACGGAAGCGGCATCACCCGCCATCAATGACTCGCTTAGCGCGCAACAACTCCACGACAGAATCCTGGCCTGGGTTCTGAGCGTGAATGACGCCCGAGACTTGTCCGCACAAAACATCGAAAGGCAGACTGGCCTTAGCTTGAAGATCGACACGGAAGGTACCGGTAGTTTCCGCGGCGTCGGGGCCTTGACTGGGTCGTGGCGCTATTCGCTGTCCTCGGTGAAGCCCGCCCCCGGCGCAAGCCCTCACTCCGTCTTGTTCAGCATGGGGCACAGTGGCGACCGCTATGCCGATATGACGCCCGTATGCGTCGGCCTGGAGCGCTATCAATCCACGCTAGCCGCAGCCGGATTCAAAGCCTCGCAACGTCCGCCGCGGCTCGGCACCGAATATAGGTTCTTCCGCACCGAAAAAGTCTCCGTACGCATTGAACTGCGCGGAAGAACAAAACTCTATGACCCGCAATTGTGCATCACCAGAATTTTCATAAGCGCCGCCCCACAAGGATGACCGAGCATGGCTACACTTCCGGAAGAATCCGAGGCCAGGAAAAGCTCGACGCCTTGACCCCTGACGGCCCCTCTTCCAGGATAAGACCGCGAGTGCGTCGGCAGTTCGGACGCCGAACCGTGGCACATATGGAGACGTAAATGCCCAAGCTCGATTCTCACCTCCTGGCGACGAGACTGGCCCCTGTGGTCTGCGTGCTCGCTGCCTGTGCGTGCGCGACCACGACCGCGGGCGCCAATTCGGTTCAGGAGAAGGCCACCATGACAGACTCGGCATCGCACGCGATCAACGATTCGCTTAGCGCACAGCAACTCAATGACAAGATCCTGAATTGGATTCTGAGTGTGAACGACGCCCGTGACCTGTCCGGGCCGACCATCGAAAAGCGCACTGGTCTTGACCTGGGGCTCGACCCGGAGACCCCCAACAATTTCCTCGGCGTCGGGGCTCTGCCTGAAGGGTGGCGCTATTCGTTGTCT
Source organism: Lysobacter antibioticus (assembly GCF_001442535.1). Taxonomy (NCBI): domain Bacteria; kingdom Pseudomonadati; phylum Pseudomonadota; class Gammaproteobacteria; order Lysobacterales; family Lysobacteraceae; genus Lysobacter; species Lysobacter antibioticus. The sequence goes on from NZ_CP013141.1 coordinate 5,583,002, forward strand.
TCAGTAAAAACCGTCCCTGGCCCGAGCCCTCATGCCGTCCTGTTCCACATGGGGCGAATCAGCGACAGCTACGCCGATATGACGCCTGTGTGTGTCAGCTTGGAGCACTATCGCTCCCCTCTCATTGCCGCAGGATTCAAACCGTCGGAACGCGCGCCGCGGCTGGGCACGGAGTACAGGTTCTTCCGTACTGCAAAAGTATCCGTACGCGTCGAACTTCACGGAAAGACAAAGCGCTACGACGATCAATTATGTGTTTCAAGGGTATTTGTCACGGCTGCTGCTCCTCAAGGATGATCAAGCATGGCAACACTTCAGGAAGAGTTAGAGGCTAGG
>NZ_CP013141.1:5583373-5601650 GCF_001442535.1 Lysobacter antibioticus
CGGTGAGCTATGGGCCCTGCAACTGCGCAATGCTCGTGAATTCTGTTCGGTAGTGGAGGAAGCGATGCTTGCCCTGGTCAATCACGATCAGCACCAGGCGCTTGCCTTTCCGCTGCTTGAACTTCCACTGGGCAACGCGAAAGCGAAATGCTTGACTGTCCAGCTGCATGACAGCTCCATCCAGACGAAGGCGTCGGACCATGTCTGCCAACGACTCCGTAGTGACCTCTAGACGGGACAGCGGCACATCTTCGCCGTTGCAATAGAAGTGAATGATCGCCTCGATAACATCCGCGTCCTCACTTGAGACGTTAGCGACGGGAAACGGAACTACGTTACTTCCATCCATGGGTTCTTCTTGACTCCTATTAGTCGTCCAGCAGGTAGGTCAGTCCGCTGTTAATCAGATAAGACGTAAGCCCCGCGCTTTCAGGCAGGTCCAGCTTCTGCAGGGCTCTCACCTTGTGTGAAGAGACGGTCTTGTTGGTAATACCTAGAGCCTCCGCGACACTGGACACCGATTCGCCCTTACAGAGCATGATGATCACGCTTGCCTCTCGCGGCGTCAGATCTCGCCACGGGTGGCCCTGGTTCTTTTGGACGTCGACCTGAGGGTCCATATACTTGTTCCGTTGCGTAGCAGACTTGATCGCCTCTAGTAGCACCGACCTTGAGCTGCCCTTGCTTACGTAACTGAATGCTCCTGCATCCAAGACGGCCTCCGCTAGCAGGGCGCTATCCGATCCCGAGTAGGCGACCACACGGATGTCAGCGGCGTGGTCCAACACAGCTCTTAGGAGCGGCAACCGCTTCAGCTTGCCTGGCATAACGAGGTCGAGGATCACGACGACGGGGCCGTCGGCCACGCCATCGAGCACCTCAAAAAGCGCCTCGCTATCCTTGGCCGATGAAATGGCCTCTTCCCGCACGTCCATCCGGTCCTGCAACAACTTGGTGACCATCAACACCGAAGAAAGATGGTCATCTGCAACGACATACTTCATGCACTTATCCTTAAGCTCGTTCTGCTTGGTGGCCTCCGGCCCCAGTCGCTATGTGCGTAGTCTTGCCCCAACGAAGGGGTGTTGTCATTACTGCCAAAATCTGAGATCGCCATCATCTAGAGAACTTGGAGGCGCGCCACCATGATCATGCGTTCCGATGGCGCCTTGCTCAGTAGCGCGGCAGAAGCCGCTCTAAATGCGAGAAGCATCCGTGTCATGCGGAGTCGCTGACGCGCAGGCAGTAGGAATTTTCTGACAGCTAATCGAGGCTCAGACTTACGCGTTGATCAGAGTAGCGGCGTGGGGTGGGTGCTTGTAGGTGCTCATAAGGGCTCAATTGGATGATCTGCAACTCGCTGCTTTATGGATTGCAACGCTGGCGCGGCGACTCCGCTAAGTGGTTGATTTCGTGACGTTAACTCTCGTTGGCACCTCGTGCATTAACAGCGAGTGTCTGAGGCAGATCTACTTCGACCGCTCGATGGGTGGCGACGGGTCCTTCCGTTCTTCCAGCGAGCGAGTCGCTTGCCCTCGGGGCTGAAGTGCCGACAGAACGACGAGGTCGACGGACCAGCAGGACCACATGGCCCTGCTCCAACTTTGCGAAGTGCGATAGCTCCTAGGGTTGCCAAACTGGCGATAAGCGATGCCATGGACCTGCGGTCTGATCGCCATGACAAGTGTGCTTTGTCATCCCGTGCCCTATTCGCTCCGGCGGCCTGGAACTGCACTTGTTAGCCGTCGTAAACGTGGCAATCAGCGGACTAGTCCGATGCCCATCTCAGAAAATTCTGAGGCTTCGTTTCCGCAATTCGGCGATACTCGCGGTTTGCAGGGTCGAGACAGACCGTCTATCCATTCCAATTTGCTGAAGGAGCTTTCAAGGATGACAACCCACGGTACTTCCCCCGGAGCGCGACTGGTCGATATCCCCTGGCCTCTGACTTTCGATGCATTTTCGTTCGGTGTTCGCTGCTACAACACATTGGCTAGCAACATCATCTTCATGAACCATCAGTTCGCAGTAGAACTCGATGGTCCATCCGGCCAGCCAAGCTCGCCTGAATGGAAAGATGGCTGGACAGCTGGCTTCATCGTCATGGCCGAAGAAATGCCCCCCGATCCGGTAGAACTTCGCTGGACATCACTGGACGGCGCAGAACATTACGCGGAAATAGACCTGATCGAAGACATCTTTCCTCAGCGGCTGGTTTTGCACAGCGTGCCCAAAGAGGATGTCAATGAAGATTGGGCGCGGTACGAGGGCGGAAAAACTAGGCCGCCCCAGATACTGATGGAGGTCAACGACCGGACCGTCAATGTCTACATGAAGGCAATGGTACTCACCAATTCCCCCCCGAATCCTGATCGTCCCGACATTATCGGCTGCCGAGACTTAATTCTGGCCTGGACGAAGACCTACTAAGGAAGGGGTGCGGCATGGAAGACCGAAAGAATAAGAAGAAGGTAGTCCAACTCGCAGAAGACGGACTGCCGAAAGCCGACGTTTCGCACTACACAGCCACGCCAGAGCATCTGACAAGCTACGACCGGGCTGCCGATGAACTCTACAGATTCAAGGTGCCGGCGTTGCTCGACACCAAGGACCGGCATTCGTACCTCTTGATCGGGCTGATGGATGGTACCGGCAACGATGTCGCTAAAGACCCACTGCATGCTACGAATGTTGCGAGGTTTGAGGCCCAGGCCGACAAGCTCAAGAAGTCTGGCGTCAGTGTCGATGTCGTGTACAAAGCCGGCCCCGGCACGCAAAAAAACATTGTTGCCGAAAACTTAGATGCGGCGACCGGACACACCAGCAAGTCAATCGCCGAGAGCATGTACCAGGATTTGGTGGATCGTGCGCAGGAAATTTATGAGCGTGATCCGGATGCGAAAATCGCAATCCATATCGAGGGATTCAGTCGCGGGGCCAGTCAGGTTCCGATACTGGCACGGATGATTCACGACCGTGGCATTCCCAATTTGTATCGACCTGAGTACGTCTCAGACGCGCGTGGGAACATAACGGAAACCTATCCACACTTCCATCAGGCACCGGGGCATACTCCGATGTCGGTGGGCCTGTATGACCCGGTGCCGACCGGCGCGATGGAAAAGCTGGACCGGCGCTTGCCGCCTTCGGTGGTGTCCGGGTTCCAGATCAACGCCGCCGATGAGAAGCGCGGCAAGTTTCCAGTGGATCGCATCATTCCGGCTGGCCTGTCGGAGGATGGTCGCTTTCTTAGCGTCAGCGTGGCGGGCGCGCATTCCGACATCGGCGGCAGCTACCAGCGCAATGGTCTGGGTACGCGAAGCCAGAACCTGATGACGGACTATCACAACGCGCTATTCAGTGAGCCGCTGTTGCGGCGATTGCCCGAGACCTATGACCCGCGTCTCAACGTCATTCATCGCTCCGAAGAAGGCAGCATCTTCAGGTTCCTACCGAAAACCCAGCGCGACTTGCCGGCAGGCGAAGTCACTAAGCTGATGCCGGACGACGGCAGTCCGACGCCGAGTGATCCGGTCGCCGCTGCGGCCCGGCATCGGCCGGAACCGATGTCGGCGGCTGTGGTTGAAGTGGCTCAACGCGCCACGCCCGTGGTGCGCGCGCTGCCCCAGCAGTTTGCGGCGCTTCCGGCTGAAGAAGCGATGGCGGAATGGCACAAGAAGGTCGGCAACGTCGAACTCCAGCCGTATCAGCCGCCGATGCAGTTGAGCCCCGGCGCGAAGGTGATGGCGGCGGCCGGCGTCGCCGGCATCGCCGCGAGCGTGGTGGACGCCAAGGCCAGCGCCGACCGCGCCAGTACGCTGCTGTCTCAAGACAATCCGCTGGCCGCACAGTCGGAATTGACGCATTACGCCGCGCGCGGCACGGGCGGCTGGATAGGCGGCGCGTCGGCCGGCTTGGTCGCTACAGCGGCGGCGACCGGCCCCGGTGTTGTGGGCTTCATTGTCGTCGGCGGCGCGGCCGTGGCTGGCGCGCATGTGGGCGAGCATGTCGCCACGGTGTTAGACAGTTACAAGACCTACACGCATACCCTACAGGGCGTTGAATGGGCGTCCAACGGGCGGCAATGGGTTCGGAAAGACTTGGGCGACATGATCGACGACGGCCAGAACGAGCCTATCAGGCAGGACTTTGCGGCCGATCCCGAAACAGCGGACCAGCTCAACTACGAGGCGAGCAAGGTCGCAACCGAAATGGCGATAGGGAAGCTGCGATCTCCGCAAAACCCGTACTCGCAGCCGGCGGCAGAGAATGACCCGGTGAGCATGCGCCGCGCCGATTGGGAGCGTAATTCGCAGTCGGGCGCGTGGGAGCGAAAGGTAGTCCAGGGCTTTGAGCAGCCCGGCGTGCCCATCGTCAGAATCGACCGGGCTAGCGCGGAGCGCGCGGCCGAACTGGATCAGGCATCGCAGCAGGTCATCCGCGAGAACATTGCCAACGGCCCGGCCCCGATGGCCGCTCGCTTTCAGATGGTGCATCGGAGCGAAGGCTGGGAACGGTTCGGCGTGGTGCCGCCTTCCATTGAATCGGCGCTCCGCGACGATTCGCTGACTGCATCGGATGGGAAGTTGTACCAGCGCACGGCGGACGGGCAGTGGCAGCGCAACGGCGAGTCCGTCGTGGCCTCCGGCAACTTGCGTCAGGAGTTGGAAAGCACACGCGCGGCGCTGCAACCACAATTGGCACAGCACGAGCAGCAGGTCGCCGCGATTCCGAATCGACAGCCGCCGACCTTGGAGGACATTGAGCGGAAAGACTTGTTGACGACCTTGAACGTGCACGAGGTCCAAACCAAACCCGAGCAATTGGAGGCGATGCTGGAAGCGGTGAGGCGTACCCAGCAGGAGCAAGGTATCAATCCGCTAACGACCTCGCTTCATCTCGGACTAAGCGCAGATAAAAAATTCGACATTAATAGCCCGATTGAACATGTGGGCCGTGACGCAGACGGGGCGAACCGGGTTCAAGCCGTTACAAGCCCCTTGGAAGTTCAAATGGCGATGTTGGACTTGCGCTCGCCGCCGCCGACTACTCCGGAAGCACCGGAACTGCGAATCGCCAACTTGTCGCCGCAGCAACGCGACGCCCTAGAGCAAGTCGTCCGCGAAGCGAATCGCTTAGGGCTGAAGCGGGATGATGTCCAGGACACTGCCCGCCAGGCTGTAGCGGGTGCGGCCGATCGGGAGCCCGCAATAGTCGTTGGGGCAATCGACGTCGATCGCCTGCAACCGGCGCCCAAGGTTGAGGCGTCATCGGATGCGCTATCACCCGCGCCAACCAAGCCCGCGATTGCTGAGATCGCAGTGGAAAAGCCGAAGGAGCCGCAGCGGGGCCAGAACCGTACAGAAGATGGGCATACACCCGCCGAATCTCTGGACGGCGCGCAGCGGACAGCCGCCGCGCCTTCGGTCGTCTCCCTGGCGACAGCGCCACCAGTTCGCGATGCACAGAACAGCCGTGCGTTGGCCGAACCGGAATCGCCATCAGCACCGAATCAGGTCGAGCCCGCGCCGGTTACGGTGGCGCCGGCTGAGCCAGTTAAGCCGGACGTCCTGGTCGCTAAGCCGCCGGCGCAGCAGGTGCCCACACCACACCCCGCGCCTGCGCCGGACGTGCCGACTCCGACGCCTTCCCAACCCGCCCCTCAAGTCACACCGCCTGTGGCGGCAGAGGCCGCGTCCGCACCGGACGACGGCACCTTGCGGCGCGGCGACCGAGGTGATGACGTCGAGATGCTGCAGTTCCGTTTGCAGCGCGTCGGCTATCGCGGAACTGAGGAGAATCCGATCCCAGAGCGGGGGCACTTCGACGCCGCGACTGAGCATGCTGTCCGTCAGCTGCAGCGCGACCATGGCCTGCCGGATACCGGGCGTGTCGACCCGGATACGGTCCAGGCACTCGCATTAGCTCAGCAGGCAAAGATTGAGACGCAGAAGGCCGGAAAGTCGGAAGTCGAAGCCCTTGCTACCGAGAAGGCTCCGAAGCCAGCGGAACCGGCCTCGGCGCGCGACGGTGGCGTCGTAGAGTCGGTCACGGCAGCGATGGCTGCGTCGCCGCCCGGCGTGCGTCCGAACGAAGCTGCCGCTTTCAGACCAGAGCCACCGGTTGCGCCTAACGATAGCCAGTCAACCGCACGCGAGCAGCGGTACGCGCAGAACGGTGATGCCGCCGGCAACGCTATTCCAGATCGGTCGACAGCGAGTCCGGACCTGTCCGGCCTGTCTCCTGCGGATAAGGCGATGTTCGCGAAGATTCGCGGAAAGGTATCGGTAGACGTGCCAGACGAAACGGTCGCGGCGGTGATGCTAGCGGCCAAACGCAACGGTATCCCGGACGCGGAGAGCATCGGGCCAGTCGGCGTCGCCAACGGGAAGCTTTGGGTCGGGGCGCAGATCCCCGGCTACCATACCGGTGTCTCGGCCATCGACCCAGCCCCGCCGATGCAACACACCTTGCGTGAAACCCAATCGTTCAATCAGCAGCGCGAGCAGCAGCTGGCGCAGGAGGCATCGCAGCGCAATCCGGATGACCCGAGCCGTGGCCCCTCACGATAATCGGAAGAGCTACCGTGTTCTCCAGTTAATCGCCCAGTTGTCGGAGCGTGAGTTCACAGTGAAGGATGGAATTGATTGGCGCAGTTGGTGACGCGCATATCTCGCTCGGAAAGCAGTCCCTGCCTGACCGCGTATGACATCCCATCTGCAACGACATGAGAACCGGCTCGACAAAGGAAAATGTCAACGATGAAAACGAAGCGCACTCGCCTTGCCGCCCTACCTTTTTTGATTGCTTGCTGTGTGCCAGTGCAAGCGGCCTCACCTGACAACGACTCTGACGCCAAACATGCCATCAAGCTTTTTCATGATCATTGTCTTGTGCTTCGATCGAAGCCAGACGAATTTGCCAAAGCGTTGGATAAGGTTGGCACTCGCCTGAAAGGAGATGAAGACAGGCAGTTTGGTATAGGGGAAATAGGTGACAGCTGGCGCACGTCAGACGGAAATTATGTTTTCTTCCGAAACAAATATTCGCGCTGCCGAATGTACATCCTCCCTCGCCAGATTACTGGCGTCCTGGGAGAGTTTGGTCGAATGGCGGATAACCCGCCGCACGGAATGACCAGCCGAGAAATTTTGCCTGACAAGCAACAAAAATTTGTCAGCTTTGTCTGGAGCGGAGACGGCGCCCTGATTCCAACGGATATGGTCATATATCCAAGCATGGACAAGGGTTCACATTGGACTCTCAGTGCAACCGATTACCGTGATGAGCCCGCCCCAATCATTTGGGATCAGATCGGACCTGGCATCGATATATCCAAAATGCCACCCTCACGATCACGGAGCGCCAATATCGCGATATATCCGCTAGACGGCAACAAGGAGTTAACCAGCTGGATTGAAACGAATAAAATAAATCAGCAGGCCGATGGGTACGGAGATGTATGGACTTTTGACCCAAGAAAACCGGACAAAGGCTGGAGTCGCCTGGGCAAAGTCGTATCCAAGGATGGCAGCACCGAGGTTTACACTTTTCTGGCTGGCTACACCTTGACCAACTATTTGAACTACAAGGCAGCCACCCAAGCAACCCAGTTGGCGTTGTCCAGATTCGGAAAGGGCGAGGAATCTCGTACCGATCCTGCCAGTGGCGCTCCCTTGCCGACGAGGAAAACGGGGCCTGGCGGATAAGATCGCTTGGAGAAGTCGAATGCAACGCGGAACCACGGGACCGTACATGGTCTACCTTCTCGCCGATCAGCGCGCCGGCCCGTATGTGGTCGGCGTGGGCGGCCTACAGTGAGCCGTCCGCCATCATGTCCGCTATGTCGCCCATAGTGGTGTCGCTGGTGAGTTGACTAAGCTGATGCTAGACCTTCAGCCACGAGAGTTCACCCGGTCGGCCACCTCGGGTGGTGATCGCATGCTGGGGTCATCCGCTGCCCGCGAGCCAGTTGCGGATCTCGTCTAACGTGGGGCCGAGGTTCCTGTGCGATCCCAGCTCAGGCCGCCAATCCTTGGTCCAAGGACAAGTTGCCATTCGGACTGCTTTGATCGATGCATGTCGGCCCAGGTGTCCCCAAAGGGTCCCTCCACACGGAGCAGCTTGCGGTGGACCAGGCGCGAAGGCTCCCCCCATTCATCGGCCTCTCGCTCCTCGATCAGGACGGCCACGGCTTCGCCATCCGCATAGAAGTCGGCCTTGCTGGTGCTCTTAAGTCGGCAGGGGTATCGGGAGATACAGGTCGGCATGGCCAACATATGGTAGCCGGACGCTGATCACATTTTTAGGTCGCCGGGCGTAAGATCTGGTCAGATCCAGCCGGAGACCAGCCATGTGCTATTCCGCAAAGGTCCGAGCCGAATACCGGGAGTATGTGAAGGAGTTCGGGGCCATCCTCTCGCTCGACCAGTACGTCGCCGAATTCTGGGAGCAGATGGGGGACGACTGGATCAAGAAGATGCCTTCGGCCTTGCGCGCCTGGTTCCGCGGTCCGGGGACCAAGGCCAAAGCACACATCGGCCAGTCCATCGAGGATTGGACTGCCAGGCAGATCCCGGAATACGAAGCCGAGCTGGCGAAGCAACTCGCCCGTCTGGAGGAGAACGAGCGGAAGCTGGCTAAGAAGGTCACCAAGACCGCTCAGGAGGAAGTCCGCAAAGCGACGGCGAAGATTGAGTCAACGGCAGCGATGCTGAAGTTGCTCACCAAACCGAATGCCGCGGCGGACACCGCCCGAATCTTCCCGCAGTCGATTGCGCCCATCATGGTGTGGGAGAACGGCCGGCGCGTGGTCAAGATGATGCGCTTTCAGTGCCGAAAGGCTGGCGCGCCATCGAGCAGCGACTGGGTCATCGACCGGGTAACCAAGCAGAAGCGGATGTCTGGCACGTACAACGCTCGGCGCGACAACCTGGAACGTTTCTGGCGAAAGCAATTCGGCTACAGCCACGGCATCGTAATTGCCGACACCTTCTTCGAGCACGTCTGGCGACACGACATGGAGGGCCGAGAGCTGCGTCCAGGCGAAAAGCGAGAAGACGTGATTCTCGAATTCGTACCGGACACCGACAAGACGATGCTGATCGCTTGCATCTGGTCGCACTGGGATGGTGCCAGTGCCGGCGAGCCTGACGAGCCAGACCTGCAGTCGTTTGCGTTCATCACGGATGACCCGCCCCCCGAAGTCGCCGCCGCGGGGCACGATAGGTGCGTTATTCCGATCAAGCCAGAAAACGTGGACGCCTGGTTGCAGCCAAACCCCGAGAACCTCGCCGCCATGCATGCCATCCTTGACGATCGCGAACGTCCCTATTACGACCATCAGTTCGCCGCGGCAGCCTGATCAGGTCTGGCGTTCCGCCGGGTCCATTTTGCCTAGAGCGATCAGGAGCTCGTCGATCCGAGCGCATACATATTCGTGGGCATCACCATCGCTACCGGCTAGCTCGACAATTGGGTCCGCGTAGCAAGCGAATGCGGGCCAGAACTCGGCGTCGTCGGGGTGTTGGAGAGTGATCTCGACCGCATGCCGCTCAAGGGCTTTAAGGCTCCCGGTGAGGAGCGTGAGGGTTTCTGGCGTCATGGGTCTCTCCAAGGCAGCGTACGAAGGCGAGCGGGAACCTGTCTCGCAAGAAGTCATCGTTCTTAGCGGCCCATTTTTCGCACCAGCGCCGAGCCTGTGCCTCCGAGTCGGCGACCGCGTGCTTGCGCTGGTCCAACCGGCACCAGGCGTAGACCGTTACGAGCCACTGCCCGTTTCCGAGTGCAAGGATCTTGGCGACCACGTACACGTCGAGGTGCAGAATCCAGATCTCGTCGTCCGGGTTGGGGTCGCCCGGTTTCCAATGGTGGATGTTCCGGGGGCGCCAACGCTCCCACCGATACCGTGATGGGGGTCGTGTCGTAGCCATGAGCAGATTCTGCGCCGGCCGGTCTCTGTGGCTGCGACCGGTGATCGGAGACGATGAAGCGTTCATTTGGATTGCTCCCAGTCCGCCGGCCCCGGAACGGCAAGGAAGCCCGTAGTCCGCCTCTAGCTACGAGCCCCACCAGCCGACGTCGCCCTAGCCTGGCCCGCCCAAGGGGACGTCCGCCCGGTAGTTGCGAGCGTGGCACCGCGTGCGCGACGGGGCGACGTGAGGCCGCCTGACCGGAAGTGGTCTGCCGACCGAGAACCGGCTCGACCTCGGTCCAAGCCAGCGGGGACAGGAGGGGGCAAGGAGGGAAACTGGGGGATCAAGAGAGTAGGTCCCCAGTTGCCGTGGGCGCGCCAAACTCCCAGCCTCAACTTTTTCTACGCCTCGTCGCAACGACGAAAAAGGCCTTATTTCCGAGGCTTTTGGCGGTATCCATTGGTCGGCGAGTTATCCACAGACAGGCAATTTGGCGATTTTTCCGCCTCTCTCCAGGCCTTTTTCTCCAAGCCATTGGTCGGCCGACCATTGCTCGCCCCTTAAAATTCAGTCACTTACGAAGGCCGGTTCTTTTGACCTTTTGACCCCAAGAAGACATCAAACCGCTTGATCCGACCAATGACGCCCGCTTGGGATGTGTGGAAGCATACGACGTATGCCTCCGAGATCAGCCCTATGGCTGCCCTATGCTGCCGTTTCAGACATCTCCACTACCTGTAGCGCTCGCTGAAGTCGTAGCACTCCATCTGTCACTGTTCATCAAGCCGCCAATTGATATTCGGTAAGGATTTGTAGTACTCACGGAAGCTTCTCCCTTGGGATCTGCCTAGGGCTACACTTGCAGCTCGGCTCCGCTGAGCCCCAGGAGCACACGCACATGGATCAGCAACCGAGTCACGCACCTTTCCGACTTTTTCGAATCAGCCCCGCGCCCTTTGGCAAACAGGCATTCGCGATCTGTGCTGCATTTCGGGATCATCGAAGCGATCTCAAATCTGAGTGCTTCGTCCTGATGCAAACGTCAGTGACGGATGGTCTTGCATTCGGCACTCGGTTCTCGTACTCAGATAAAACGGACGGACAATCGCCATTCGTAATTGATGAGGCGTTCGCGCTAGACGACGCTTTGCATCAAGCGGAGACGATGTACTCCGTACGGGCGCAAGAACTAGATCAAGTGTTTATGGAGAAGCTGGCCTGGGCGAGACCGAGTTTTTCGGAGATCGCTCAACACAGGCTTGTTGGCATTTGGGCTCACACTCCGCTTAGCGATTCGCTCCTGAGTATCGCTGACAAGTCAGGCTGCGAGCCGCTGAGCCAATTTATCTATTCGCTTCGTGCTCTCCCCAAATTCACGCAGACACAACTGCTGCCATTCTAACTGCAGAACTAATCGCCGCCAGAATATATCGGCCGCGATTCGCCGGGTCCAGAAACTTCTTCGGCGTTATGCAAAGCGAATCGGCCAAACAGTTGCAGTCCCCATAGCCCGCGGCTTCCAGCTAAATTTGTCCAATCCGAAGCCGCTTCGCCCGTAGGTGCATTAACATCTAGTCCGGATAACATAACTCAAGCGTCAACGCGACGGAGATATCAATGAAATACTTTGTCGATTTCCAGCGCATGCCAAAGGGGGCTCTTCGACCGCTCGATGAGGGCGAAGTCGTGCCACTTAAAATCAGCGCCGGCAGCGATCCGTCCCTACTCCCCAATGTGGGTGACTATGTGCTGATTGATAATTCAATGTATCGCGGTGAAGGACGATCCAGCTTTACGGGAAAGGTGAGATCTCGCCTTTTTCGCTACATCTGTGCGAATGAGGAGAGCAACTGCGCAGTAACTATAGTCGTAGAAGATACCGACGATGACTGGGAAAAGTTGGTCAAAGAATAGACGAGTAAGGTTTAGTCTTTCATGCAAGCCGAAGCCGCTTCGCGGCTCGATGTGAGCGCTGCGGTTGACCGCGGAAACTGACGCGCCCACGGCTACTAAGTTCAAACCAGTCTCTTCACGCCAAGGAACGTCGAGGAACATTGGAGCGCAGCTTACAAGCTTGGTGCGTTCACCGCTGGCTTGATCCGTTTCATCACGCCGACTCGTTAGGCGAACCCTTGGCAATTCCTGGCCTCGGCTGGCGTACTAAGCTGCGGTCCTTTCCGACTTTCTACAACACTGGCGCCGATCTGGTTCACTGGCCAATCTTGATCGCCAAGAAAAGCTTGACGAATACGTACCCGACGAAGGCCATAGCGACAAAGTAGTGGGAGAAGATCATGGCGGTCACCAATCGGGCTTTGGTCCAGCGACCGACGTAAATCAGCCACTCGCTACGACTCTCGGGCTTCTCCGTGAGCAGCGTGAAGAGATAGTCAATAGGCTTGTGGTTCGCGTACTTCTCGAGGATGTCATAATACTCCTTCGTCAGTTCAGCGTAATATTTAGCCGTCACGGGACCATTTATCCCGGCGAGCTTTCTAGCAAAGCGCCCAAGCTCGACGCCATTGCGGTGCATCGCCTCTGATCGCGAAACGAAGTTCTCTTGGCCGAGAAGTAGCGAGTAGACCAGGATGAGCACAGCAAGAACTGCTTGCGTGGCATTGAGATAGATCGCCTCGACACCAAAATGGATGTTGAACGCTTGCATCATCGGCACAAATACAAGCGCTGCCGATATGAGCGACACAGTCCATTGCGAAAACTTGTGGTGCCGCTCAAGGCGCTCGCTGGCTCGATACCTTGACCTGGTGGTGATCTTCGTCCGTCGCACCAGTTCGTTAATGCGATTCTCAACATTTTCCACGTTCCTCCCTCCCTGAGTCGCCGCGCTGCGCGTTGCGCGCCGGATAGCATACTGGCGCCGCCATTGCTCCAGGAGCACCACGGTGCTCGGATCGAGGGATGCGCGCGCCCAGCTAGGTCGCGTTCCGAACAAGTTCCTCGATTGCATCGATAAGCTTGGCCACCCTCGTCTCGCTGCCTGGCACCCCGGCGACCAACGCGTCAATCCTGGCGCCAAGCTCACTTGTCGGCGCTCGAACGGAAAAAGCGGACACCCCGAGAAATGTGCAAAGTTTGCGCACATTTGGAGAGAGCGTGATCATTTGCCCGCGCTCCATCTTCGAAATTTGCCCGGGGTCGACCCCCGTCTGCTCGGACACAAAAATAAGCGTTATCCCTGCCCTAGCACGAGCTTCACGCAAGCGCTTCCCTAGCCGCAAGGCGTCCGCTTGTGTGTTGAATCGCTCGGCCATATGTGCTAAATATTTGCACATTATTTGCAACTTTGCGAGCCCGGATGGCCGTCTATGTGGACTCAGAAGGCATTCGCTGGCGGGGCAAAGATTGGTGCCACTTGGTGGCCGACTCGATGGAAGAACTTCACGATTTTGCGGCCCGGCTCGGATTGCAACGCCGCTGGTTTCAGAATAAGGGGCGCTATCCTCACTACGACGTAACAATGAGGGTTCGTGACCGCGCCTTGCTGATGGGGGCGATCGATGCTGACCGCGCCACGTTGATCGCCTGCTGTAAGCGCGTCCGAGCAGATATGCTGCAGCGGAACGCTCAAGCGATGATGCCCTGGTAACGCCTCTTGGCGAAGGACTGCTAGATGATCCGCGCGCTACCCCAACCACAGCCGCTCTCGTTGCCCGAGTACGCACTTAAGGCTCGACAGACCAATCGATTTGAGAGCACGCCTGACGAGTTCGACAATCTCCGCTTCGGGTACTTCGGAGAGGCTGGGGGGCTGCTCGCCTCGGTAAAGAAGGCTGTCCGCGATCAGTTGACGGAACCACGGAGTGCTCTAGCCGCCGAAGAATTGGGCGATGCACTCTGGTATTTGGTTGGGACGGCGACCTTCCTGGAGATTTCGCCCAATGAGTTGGGCGAACACTGCATCCGTCGATTGCGCAAGCGCTTCGGAGAAAACGATCGACCCGTGTCCGAGCCCGTGAGTTTCCGCCAAATTGACGGGATCCTTGATACCCACAAAGAAGGCTGGGACCTGGACAGAGTCAGGCAGCTGGGCATTTTAGCTAATGCAGCCGGAAGTCTTGCCAGCACATCGTTAACTCAGTTTCGGGCGATGAGTCCACCAGCGCTGCGGGAACACTTTGGCACCCTATTTGCCGAGTGGGTTCTCACTTGTGGCTGCTTTGACCTGCGTGTCGAGAGCATTGCGCGGGACAACCTCGACAAAATTTCGAGTCGCTGGCCGGGCGACGACAGGATCTATACGGACTATTTCGACCCAGATGGTAAGTTCCCCGCTCACGAGCAGCTCCCAAGACAATTCGAGATTGAGTTCGTCGAACGCGATGGCTACGTAGTTCAACTGCTCAACGGCGTCTTCATCGGGGATCGCCTCACCGATAATAGCAACGAGGCAGACGATTACCGCTTTCACGATGTGTTCCATCTCGCCTACATTGCTTATCTTGGATGGTCGCCCGTAGTGAGGGGCCTGCTGAAGCGCAAGCGCAAGTCCGATGGAAAGATTGACCAGAACGAGGACGGTGCACGTGCCATGATCATTGAGGAAGGCATCGCCACTTGGATCTTCAACCACGCCAAATATTTTGAATTCTACGATGGTGTGGAGGCCGGCAAGCTCGACTACGGACTCCTCAAGCAGATTCAAAATATGGTTGCTGGTTACGAGGTGGACCAATGTAGACTCTGGCAGTGGGAGCTCGCGATCTTGAAAGGATTTGAGGTGTTTCGTCTTCTGAGACTGCACCGTGGTGGAATAGTCTCAGTAGACATGGAAAGCCACGAGTTATCGTTTCGCCCATTTAGTACGTTAGCAGTACAATGACCCCGACCGCCTTCGTTAAAGCGCTTTCCTCCCTGAGCCTCAACAACGTCTTCAACCCGTATGCGGACGTTTGTCCTGTGCATGATCGCGCGGATGCTGCTGAGTCCAGAAGGAGGAATCTGCGGACCTACTTGGCGGCAGCGTCAGAGATCGGCGTCGACACGATCTGGATGGGTAGGGATCTCGGCTACCGCGGCGGCCGCCGAACTGGCCTAGCCTTGACCGATGAATACCATCTTCCGGAACTAGCGAGGCGCTATCCCGGTTGCCATTCTCGGCAAGCTACTCGCGGCCCAGCTGTTGCAGAACGTACGGCAGCCGAGATCTGGTCCGTCATCAGAGCGATCGAAACGCCACCGCTCTTGTGGAACGTTTTCCCATTTCATCCTCACGAGCCTGACAATCCGTTCACCAATCGCCGATTCACAGCTCGCGAGCTTTACCAGGTCGATGAATTGAACAGCGCCCTGATTTCCTGGTTGAAGATCCGGCAGATTGTTGGGATCGGGCAGGATGCGGCGTCCTATGCACAGCGGTTTGGTGTAACGGTGATCACTATTCGCCATCCGAGCTATGGCGGAGTCAAGGAATTCCGTGATGGTATGCAGCGCCTTTATAGACTGCCAGCCAACGCCTTGGACCGGACCCGGCAGGCCGTTCTGCTCTGACCCCTAGGGCTACGGTAACCGCTTTAACAATGCGGTTGCAGCGTCGGCACCCCGAACGAGCTCACGTCCAAGTGAGCCAACGTGCTTATACAGGTTAAGACCCCGGGAGCGTATCCGGACTCCTTGCTTACAAAGTGTAGTAGCTGACTCAGCCCGACCAAGTTGCCGAGGGCTCGCTGCGCATAGTGATGTGATCTATACACTGCGGTTAGATCGACGGCGCCCGCCGCGGGGGTGAGCTTGAAGCTCAGGTGACTGAGACAGGGGATGTTCGTCGCGCGCCCCCCGTCGATAGCGGGCTCGTAAATGGGAAGTTCGCATCCAACTTCTCCTTCAAGCAAGTCGTTGACATCGTGGATGCCGAGCTCATAGGCGGACTTTAATTTCCGCTCAGTCTTGGTTTCTGAAGCTTGCTAACGATCGTTTCCAGAGGATTGTTGGTCTTTCTCGACTTAGGATGGGAACGATCCATCATGCGCATGGCGTACGTACCCCAAGTCCCTCGCTTCTTCCCTGACTTCATGGAGTCCAGGTAGCGCTTATAGAAGTCGGGGCGGCCGAACCGGAGGTACGGCCCTTGCGGAAAGATGGTTCCAGCAACGGTATATACGCCGATCCCGTCAGCGGTTTTCCGAAGTGTGGAGTCAATTTCGTTGATGATCTGCAGTTCGCCGGCGCCGAGCAGAGTCGGCGAGGTGATCTCCAGTACAAAGTTTCGTTCTGTCTTCTGAGGTGTCGCATTCAAGCTTCGCGCTGCGGCCAACCAGACAGGAACAAATCGTTCATCACTGAATACCTTTGCCACGCTTACCCTCCAAAAGCACAGATTGCGTGCTCGCGAATATAGGTCTCAGGGAGCCAAGCCTGCCCGTGCGTTCCCCAACTGTCACCCCAGCTGTTGCGGATGCGGAAGTAAGGAGCACCGCTCTCGTCCCGACCAATCCCAACCACCGTGACAGCGTGAAGGACGGTGTTTGGCGCAGGCAACTGTTCGAATTCGATCAGTCCGTCCACTGGGTTGAAGAAGCTTTGAGTCAACCTCAGGCCAAGGCCAACAGGCCGATGATTGCTAAGCGTTTCAACAATCGATTCGGGATCATGCGGGAGCAAATCAAGCAACGTGCCGTAAAGGGCGAAACCAGCTGGGGGTGTCGCAACTGGCGCTGAGGGCTCCGCTGTCTGGTACGGGAAGTCTGCCTCGACAGGTTGTCCGGATGACGCCGCTTGCAGGGCAAGCCCTAAGCGGACACCGGCGCCCGGAGCCCAGTTAGGCGTCAAGTTGGCAGCGCCCTGGTAGACGTACTCAGGGCTTAGCACTTCGACCTGCGGAGCGAATCGAAGGTTTAGCTCCGAAAGCGCGAATGCAATGCAAGTTGGTCGCTCCCCTTGGTCTCGCGCAGGGTTGCCTGTCTGCGATAGGGAGATATCTTCCTTGATGATCACGCGACTGGCACCTCGCTCAACAGCTGCTGCTTGGCAACACGGGTTAGACCAGGCCCAATTTGCTCAAACTTGGCTCTGGTTTCGAACGCGGCGTTGACTTCGCCATCCTTCAGCCACGGACGCCTCTCCTCCATGGCCAGGATCATGGGGGCGCCGTTCGCGGCTTGAGACGGGTCGTCGACAGTCAACACGAACTCAGCCGTAGTGACACCGAACACGAGTTGCTTTGGGTCGGTCACCTTCTCGGCGGGGCGCTGGGCTGGGCAGACCTGGAACCCTTCTGATGCGAGTTCACCTAATGACCAGAGATAGCCCGATGAGGCTTTGCTCTTCAACCTAACCAGTATCTGATCGTCTGTGCGCGGCTCGAGGATGCTGGTGCGGTCCGTTTCATCCAACAGCCAAACCTCTTTGCGCGATTCGAAATGATGCCCCTCAAGCAGAGCGTGTTTGATTTCGATCGGTTGAATTCGTAGTAGGTCTTTGACCACGCCAGTCTCCAGAAGCTTCTGGCGGGCGAGTGACCATGCCGTAGCCGTGTAGCTAATTCCCAGCCGCAGGGAGAGCTGGTAAAGGACGGTTGGGTCCTTGAGCGACTGGACGCTCCAGCGTTTGCGGCGCATGACGTTGGCAAGCAGGCCGCGAGGGGTCAAGAGGTGATATGCGAACCAATCGGCCTCTTGTTCCTGGCGCTCCGACTTTGGCCCGAAGTCCATGGAATCGTCAGCCGTCGAGCCATGTCCCATGAAATAGTGCCCGAGTTCGTGGGCGCAGGTCAGGTGCACCAGTCCCGCCGACCGCTCGGAATTGATAAGGATCCCGGACACGTCATCTCGAATGAACGCTCCTAGAAGCTTGTCCATGGGGCGAAGAAGCACAGGAACGCCCTCTCCCCCAGCAATCAAGAAAGGGTCTACTCGCGTATACCCCTCCTGCTCGACACGGGCCTTGGCACCCGAGTCGTGATAGACCTCTCTGGCTCGATCGGCGGCGTTCCTGATGTGAGGGAGCATTCCTTACTCCTATCGGCTGGTCTTCGTTGAATGCTTCAAAAACTCTGCGAATCGGGCCACTTCATCGAGATCGCTCTCTGACAACCCCTTAATTGCCCGCGCTAAGAAGGCCAACTGCTCAGGTCCTTGCGGGGGCGGCTCCTTCCCCGTCAACAGGTATTCCAGTGTCCTTCTATACAAGCGGGCTAGAACGCTCAGCTCGGTGGCCTCCACTTTGCGACTACCCGACTCGATATGAGTCACCGCCGGGCGCGATAATCCTAATGCATTTGCGACTTCTTCTTGAGACAGGCCGACATATTCCCGCGATTGCCGCAGCCGCTCCGCCATCTCGGCCCTTTGAGCATCCTTGTCGTGGCTAGTCATCGGTATGCTCCGCCGCCACGTATTTGAGAACTT
>NZ_CP013141.1:5601686-5618076 GCF_001442535.1 Lysobacter antibioticus
AATGCGCGGCCTTGATCTCACCGACCCTGTCGATCCTACAACGGACGGTACGCTGGGAGATGCACTCGTCGCCGACATCCGTCGCAGCAACGCCGTGGCGCCCTTGGGGGCGAACCGTCAACTGGATCCGGCCCGTGCCCAAGCGCTGTACATGGCCTTGTCCGACCACGTCCAGATCATGACCCTGACGCTTGAGGTGGAGGACGACCCGCAAGTCATCTTCGAGACGCTGAACGCACGCGGCGAACCTCTGTTGGCGTCGGACCTGGTTCGCAACTTCGTCTTCCTTGAAGCAGCACGCCAGGGACGGCCTGTGCAGCAGCTTTATGCGGAGTACTGGAGCCCGTTCGATCTTGTCGCCACGACCGGAAAAGGGGTCTCGGCCAATGCCTATTGGCGAGAGAAGGAGCGCCAAGGTCGCCTGACCTATCCGCGCATCGACCTGTTCTTCTACAACTACACCGTTCTGCGCAGCCAGGAGGTCACCCTGGCCAGCCATGTGTTCCAGGCATTCAAAACATGGTGGCAGAAGCAGCCCCGGGAGCTTGAAGTGGAGCTGGCGCGTCTCGTTGCATCCAGCCAGCACTTCAGGGAGCTGGTATCACCGGAAGGCACGGGTTATCTGGCCGAGTTCGCGCGACTGATTAAGTCCCTGGACGTGGGTACGGTTACCCCGGTGTACTTGGTATTGCGCGAGCGCTTGGATAGCGACAGCGCGGAACTGAGGCAGGCGCTCGGCGATCTGGCGTCCTACTTAACGCGGCGTACGGTGTGCGCGTTGACCACCAAGAGCTACAACCGCTTCTTCATGCGTGTGCTTCAAGCCGTGACGAGCGCGGACGCGGAGCCCCATTTGGCCCTGCGCAAGGTGCTTCTGGAGGCCACCGCGCCAAGCGAGGCGTGGCCGGATGACACGACGTTCCGCGACAAGTGGCGGCATCGCGCGGCCTATATCGAACTTCGGCCTGCCAAGACCTGCGGCATCTTGCGCGCGCTGGAATACGCCGCCCGCGGCACTATGCAGGGGAGCAATCATGTACCGGTACAGGCTGACCTAACAGTCGAGCACGTGATGCCGCAAAGCTGGGAAAAGCTTCCGACCTACCAGATGACCGACATGACTGACGTCCAGCGTCAGCTCAGGGAGGCTGCAGTTCATAGCTTCGGAAACCTGACCCTGCTAACCCAGCCGCTGAATAGCTCCGTCAGCAATGGACCGTTCGTCGATTCGGAGGATGCGGCCGGTGGGCGAATGCTGGGCAAGCGTTCCAGGCTCGGCCAAAGCGCCCTGCTAATGAACACCTATTTCCATCATGCGGGGATATCCGAATGGGAGGAAGCTGCAATAGCTGTCCGTTCCAAAACCCTGTGCAAGGCCGCATTGCTTGTTTGGCCACGCCCCGCCGACGTCGCCGTAGCTCCTACCGTAGTGGCGTCTGCACTCGCTGGTAACTAAATCGGGAAACGGGGAGGGATCATGCATGCCACTGTGGATGCACATGCGCTGTGCACTGCGCTGCTGCGGCTCAAGCCGCGGCGCAGCCGCTTTCGCTCGCTGCACGAACCCAGCGTGGAAGTGACCGCCGGCGGCACAGCACTGGTAATGATGGGCACTCTGGATAGCAGTGCATCGGTCGCGGCGGTCGTGAGCCAGGCGGGAACCGCCCATATTCCGTGGAGGCCGTAAGTCGACTACTTGCGACCTACGCTAAGAGAACCAGCGTCGTGATTCGATCCGAACCAGGAAAGGTATGGTTCGACAAATTTAGTTTCACCAGCACAGGGGAGCGACTAAGATGAATGCTTACAGCGAGCGCCATTTTGTCCAAGCGTTGGTCCCCCTCCTGATCAGCCGGCTCGCGGATCCGTTCTCACCGAGCGAGGCAGCCATGCTTAAGGTGGCCGAGTCCGCCCGTCGCTGTCCGAACTTCTGGTCAATCTACGTGTGGATCCTGTGTGGCAGCATTTCGTGCTAGACCAGGACGGGCCGGCATGGAACGAATCGGCCGATACCGACTAGCGTCCATGCCTAGGGGTCAGAAATGAAGCAGCGTTCCGAAGCCTGGTACAAGGCACGCGCGGGCAGGATCACCGGTTCCCGCTTCGCCCGCGCCATGGCTTCCAAGCACTCGAGTACCTACCGCAGTCTGATTGATGAACTTGTCCAAGAGCGTCGAACCGGACGCAGCCTTGACGGCGGGTACATGAACGCCGCGATGCAGTGGGGGATGGACCACGAGAACAATGCCCGCCAATGGTATGGGCGATCGCGCGGTTGTCATGTTGCAGAGGCCGGCTTCGTAGTGCATCCGGAGCACGACTTCGTCGGCATTTCACCCGATGGCCTCGTCGCCGATGACGGCCTGATCGAGATCAAGTGCCCGCAGATCAAGACATTCCGCCAAGTGATGGATACGCGCCAGATGCCTTCGCGCTACCGCTGGCAGGTACAGGGCCAGCTGTGGGTATGCCGGCGTCAGTGGCTGGATTTCGTGTGCTTCTACCCACCCGGCCAAGGCATTGTCATTCGTATCTTTCAGGACCAACGCGACTTCGACCAATTGGACGTACGTTGTCGCGAGGTCAATCGGGAGGTTGAGCGCAGGGTGGGACCGTGGCTGCCAGCGACGACAATCACTCCCGCCATTACCCGTTGGCCCCCACCGCCCCCGCGACAGGAGGCGCCGATCCTGCCAAAAGCATGGGTTTCTCGCTCGTCGGAAGGTCCCCGTATGACTGGGTCGCGTAGCATGCCAGGGTGGGCATGGCTGCTCTTGACCATGGTCGGATTAGGCTTGTTGAGAGCACTGCTCCGTTAGGGGCGGGACTGTAGGTATGGGGATTTGGGACACCATCACCAAATTGGCCGACACGCTCCTCGGAGAGGGCGGAAAGTCTGTGCGACCAAGGGACATATCGCGCCCTCTCTCTGTTGCCTCGCCATCACCCCCAGGCCGACGAGACAAGTTCACTTCGGAGCCGGATGCGCTGTTCGAGGTGGAGGTACTGCCCGAGTACCGATTCATCCTTGAAGCGGTGAAGGCCGGTTGCCCTGCCATCTTCGTGACAGGCAAGGCAGGCACCGGCAAATCTACCCTGATCCATTGGCTGCGCAGTCAGCTGGACTCGTGCGCTGTGCTTGCCCCAACAGCCGTGGCTGCGGCCAACGTCCAAGGCGACACCATTCACTCCTTCTTTGGCCTGCCGCCGCGATTGATCGACCCCGCCGAAAAACACTCTACGACTACCAAGGTTCGGCTCGTGCTGGAGAACATCAAATGCCTGGTCGTGGACGAAGTCTCAATGGTGTTGCCGAATCTGGTCGACACCATGAGCAATATTCTGCGTAGCGCGCGCGGGAATAGCCTGCCATTTGGTGGCGTCCCCGTGATTTTTGTCGGCGATCTGCTACAGCTGCCCCCAGTGGTCAGTACACCTGAAGAGTCGGTGTACTTCAGTCACCGCTACCCGACGCCCTACTTCTTCTCGGCTGACATCTTCAAGGAACAAAAGATCATTCCTGTCGTGCTGACCAAGGTCCGCCGCCAGGCCGACGAAACCTTCATCGACGCGCTGAACCGGATCCGTCTGAATGACGATTGCCGAGAAGCGGTGGCTCAGTTCAACAGACACTGCTATCGAGACAAGCCCTCCGGCTCGCCTGCTGGCGTGTACCTGGTACCGACAAACCAGGCCGCACGAACGCTCAACATGCGCGAGTTGAACACGCTGCCCGAGCCGGTTCGCTTATATGAGGCGGAAATCAGAGGCAACGTTCCCATCAACCGCTGGAAGCTGCCGGTGTCGGACCGCCTTGAGCTCAAGGTAGGAGCTAAGACGATCTTTCTAAAGAACCGCAAGCCCCATTGGATCAACGGCGACATCGGCACCGTGGTGGAGCTCGATGACGACCTGATCCACGTTCGGAAGGACCAGTCGGACAATGTAGTCGCTGTCGGACGCGAGACCTGGCACAAATACAAGTATGCCTACGACTATCAGACCCGCCGCGTCGAAGCCGAAATTGTCGGGGATTTTAGGCAGTTTCCCCTTGCCCTGGGTTGGGCGATCACCATCCACAAGTCGCAGGGCCTGACCTTGGACAATCTGACCCTGGACCTCGGGGGCGGCGCATTCGCCGAGGGGCAGACCTACGTAGCCCTCTCACGCTCGCGCACGCTGGATGGCATCAGCCTAGTCCGTCCCATCGCAATGCGCGACGTGCGGACAGATCCTGTAGTCCTGGCGTTCTATCGGGATCTGGGCATCGACCGCTGATCCCCCAGTTCTCCTGCAGCGTCCATAGCGATCCCGCGTAGTCCAAAGCGATCCAGGCTGTCGGTACTCCTTCTTCCGCTTGAGGGGGCGCCGATGCGGTCGGAGGAACCATCTCGCAACACGATGGAACTAAGTTGGGGGGAGGAACCAAGATGGCCCGGGGCTGCGAGTCCATGGGCGTCCGACGCCCGCCCGGATCTACACGCGCGTGGCGCGGGAATTCCCGCCAAGGCCTACACGTCCTTTTCCCGTTGTTCGATCGCCCGCATCGTGGGGCCATCCTCGAACACAGCGGGAAATGACGATATGAACCACCTCCGTGTGATCCGCATGCGCTTCATGCCCGACCGGGTCGGCGTGTGCAGGTCGATGATCTACGAATTCTTGAACGAGCGTTCCCCGCGATACGACCCCAGTTTCCCGCGGCCCATCAAGGTGAGTGCCAACTGCGTGGGCTGGATCGAGTCCGAGGTCGAAGAGTGGTTCCGTGCCCGAATTAACTGAGCGATTTTGTCGTTGAGGGCGATTTGCCGCCGTTAGGCCAAGCCGAGACACGACATTGCTCGCCGGCCGCGTAAGCACGGCGCAAGATTATTTGCGACGCATCGGCGTGATCGTGGTCACAGCGAAAAGCGCCGTATCGCGGCAGCGGCTGGGCTCGAAGCCGCAGCCGCGCAGGCGTCGCCGCGGCGCTAGGGTCGTTCCTAGCTTGCGGGCGCCCAATCCCCTATTAAGGTTTCCGGCAAACCCCACTCGCGCCCGCGTCCGTCCATGACCGACCCCACCCGTCCCGTCGCGCCTCCGCCGATCTTTCCGCTGCCCACCACCGGTTCCAGCTACGACGCTGCGGTGCTGGCCGAAGCCGACCGCATCGTCTCGACCCACCAGTACTGCGGTCGTACCGATGTGGAAGGCATGGCCTACGCGGTCGCCGACTATGCGCGCCAGCATCCCGATCAGGGCCAGCAGTTGCAGGACGCGATCGGCTCGCGCCTGTTGCCGATGGATCAGATCGCCCTGACTAATGCAGTGCAGACCGTGCAGCGCCTGGATCAGGCCAAGCCGATCGGCACCCAGCACGGCGTCGCCGTCGACGTCGCCCCGGGCGACAGCGAGCGCAGCGTGCTCGACAAGGGCTACCGGCAGATGGCCGCCGACGCCGGGCTGTCGCCGCAGGCCGTCGCCGAGTTCGCGCGCCGCGCGCCGGCGCTGGACGACGGCACGCTGCACGCGCCGTCGGGCGATCCGCAAAAGCAGGGCCCGGCCATCGACTTGTCGGCCGCACGCGACGGCAAAATCGAACTGGCGCCGACCTCGGCGCAGTCGGGCCTGCTCAAGCTGCTGGCCGCGCAGGACCGCTCCGGCCTGGATCCGAGCGCGCCGACCGGCGCCGCCGCCGGCATTCCGTTCATGCCCGACGGCAGCCGCGCCGGCGCGCCCGGCAACGGCGCGGTCACTCCGGAAATCGCCGCCGAAATGCTGCGCAACATCTCCGAAGGCAAGCCGCCGTTCCGTCCCGATCTCGGCAAAGTCGGCCCGGTGTCGTGGTTCGTCACCGAAGGCAATCCGCACGTCGGCGTCGGCAACGACAAGAGCGTGGTGGTGCCGGTGGAAGTCGCCAACACCAGCGGCAAGCCGCCGCTGCAATTCGGCGAGCGCGAACTGCTGGAGATCTACGACCGCAAGTACGCCGCCGCTGCCGAAGCGGTGGAGCAGCAGGTGCGCGAGAAGGCCGGCAAGGGCCCCGACGAGCCGCTGTCCAAGCGCAACCAGAACACCATCGAACGTAGCGCCAGCAAGATGGCCGAGCGGCAGATGTGGACCGAGGTCGGCGAAGCCGTGGCCAAGTCCGAAAGCGGCGTCGGCAAGGTCAGCCTGCAAGACAGCATGTTCTCGCGCTCGGCCAACGGCGAGTTCACCCTGACCAGCCGCCCCGAGAACGTACGCGTCCAGGGCGGCGCGCAAGGCCTGCTCGACGTGATCAAGAACCACGGCGTGAAGGCCGACCCGGAGGTGCTCAAGTCGGCCAACGATCTGGCCGCACGCGAGGGCTGGGCCGGCAAGGTCGAGGGCGCGTTCCGGGTCGGCGGTCGGGTGCTGATCGTGGTCGGCGTGGCCGCCGACGCGTACCGGATCTACACCGCCGAGGACAAGGTCAAGACCGTGGTCGAAGTGGCCGGCGGCTGGGCCGGCGCGGCCGCCGCCGGCGGCGCGTTCGCTACCGTCGCCGCGCCGGTCAACACCACCGGCCCGTGGGGCTGGGCTGCGTACGGCGTCGGCACGCTCGCGACCGGCGCGTTCGGCTACATGGCCGGCTCGGAAATCACCAAGACCATCTACGAGCTGGTGGTGGAAGGCAAACCGATCGAGGTCGGCGGCTGACGGCGCGGCCCGACCCCGATCCGATACCGATCCTATTCCGGCAAAATGCAGGGCATGAACGCAGAACATCGATCGCACATCCTGCTGCGCGGCCCGGTCGGGCGCTGGCAATCGGCCCTGGGCACCGCCGCCGGCCTGACCGGCGACCGCATCGAATTCCACGACGGCGGCCGCGGCGTGCTGCACAGCTGGTCGCCGGCGTTCGGCCAGGAAGCGCTGCCGTTCGAATGGCGGATGCAGGCGCCGGGGCATTTGCTGGTGCGCCAGATCTACGACGACGGCGACGACGAAGTCGAAGCCTGGACTGGGCTGGAGCTGGAGTTCCGCGAACGCGCCAGCGACCTCGGCGCGCAGATGGTGCTGGCGGAAAAAGGCGCCGAAGGCTTCTGGCTGATGCTCGATCCGCTGGCCTGGGTCGGCCCGCCTCAGTGAGGCGGCGGCGCGCGGCTCAGAAATCACACGCCTCCCAGCCCGGCGTGGTGCCGTCGGTGGAGCGACCCTTGACGCGAACATCATCGGCGGGGGCTGAGTCCGTGCGTTCATCGAGCGCGGAATTCTTCTTTACCGATTCGATGCCATCCTCAGCGTTGTCCTTCGCGTCGTAGAGCTCGCTCGTGGGGATCGTCTCGTGGTCGGCTGCCTTCAGGACAAGTCGAAACTGCGAGCCGGCCGATAGCGGGAACCATATCGCCGATCTGTTACGCGTAGCTCGCCAATCGATAGCAATGTAAAGAGAGTGGCGCCTGAGACGACTAAGGCACCCGATTCGTACGATCGGGGCGCTAATCGGCGAAGGCGCCAAAGAAGGCTAATCGATCAAGCCGGGGCGTGCATCCTTCGATACGTGGGTGGGGTTGTATCTATGGGCCCAGAAAATAATGCAAGCGATTGAGAGTCGTGCGGCCTACTTCATGCGCGTGATGCGCGAAGCGAAACACGGGTCGCTGCCGGTTGGCTTTGGGCCGCAGACCGAAACCAAAAAGCCCTCTGGCGTTGCGGCCTGCACATGCACGCGGAAAGCACCGTCAGGCGCGGTCCATATTTCGCCAGGTTTGAACATCGAGCCTTCGTTGTTCGAGCGATTGGCCGGCGGGATGTCTGCATCGACACTGAAAGCCGGTGTCGAAGCCTGAGTGTCGACTCGGTGGATAATGACCGCGTCGCCTGCCAAATTGCTTTCGTACTCTCCACCTCGTTTGCGCGCCTCGATGGTGTAATAGCGCGATGAAGGTTGGCCGGGCAGGGTCACGAGGATCATCTGGGTATTGCCGGATCCCGAAAGGCTGGCGCGGTCCAGCCCTATGTTCAGCCTGTAGCTGCCGGCGGCAAGCGTAATCCGTCGTGCCGAGTCGACCCAAGCCAGTCTTGCGCGGCTGTATGTGCTCAGGTGTTTAGGGCGCCGGCCATAGGTCGAGTCGCTCACGGCGTTGTTCCAGGGGTCGCTCATGACGTCCCAGGGATTGTCGTATGGATCTCTGTCGCCGTCGGAATTGTTCGCGTGGGGTAAGCCGTATCCGTGTCCCATCTCATGGGCCAGCGGTGCAAGATTGTTAAACGACCAAGGCGGATTCCAGGTCGTGCTCCAACACTTGTAGATTCCGTCCAGCGTCGCGCATTTGCCGCCTCCCCAGGCATACCCGTCGAGATCGCTGTTGAACATCATGTTGATGCCCTGGACTCCACCGTTAGCGGCGAAATTCACGGCCGAATTCGCAGCATTCGTGCAGTCGTAGAAGAGTTGGTCAAGATTGGCGGAGCCATTGGCTCTGATGTAGGCGGAACGTGGCCGCGGCAGATATAGCCATCCGTAAGCTTTGCTCCCGATCAAGTCGATCTTGTTATACGAAACTTGACGCCAGTAGTGGTCGAGCTGGCCGGGGGCCGTGCCGTACTGAGACTGAAAGAAAGCGAGGCTCTTCGGTTCGTTGCTGTTGTCCTGGAATTTGCACATGAGCGTTACCCAGGTTGTCGTTCCCGAAATCTTCTCGTCTATGGCCGAATTCAAGGGGACGATGGCGCCTGCCATTCGAAGTCCATTCGTTTTCGGGGGCGAAGCGGAAAATTCGATAGCGACGCGCTTGCCGGCTAACGAGTACAGATCCTCGGCTCCGGCTAAGGCGCTGTTGGGATCTATCGCGACTCGCAGCCCCTGATCGGTCACCAATGTAACGAGCAGCCGATGTTCCGCTACTTGAGGGCTATTGGATACGGCAGGATCCCCCCATCTCAGCTCGAGTCGTCCTAACGTCGTTTCAGCCTGTGCGCCCGTGCTGCATAGGAAAAGCAGTGTTGCGAAATTTTTCGCGGAACGCTTCATTTCCGTTTCCTCATCGTGCCGGATGGAGGTCGGAGTATTAACGCCCGAGGTATTTATGCAAGCGTACTAGCGACGGGTAATGGTCATATTTTCAGGGTTGCAATGCGTACTCACAGTTGTCGCAGCTAAATGGTCACATCAATCGCGGGCTGGCGCATCAATTCTCACCGATTCATCAACGTGACTATTGGCTTGGCGGTTCCGGGCGGGTATTAAAGCCGCTTGGCGAACCGTCACTCGCCCGGCGAGTTGGGTTCTATGGCTGGGTGGGACTGGTTTTCATAGAGCGAATGCTCTAAGCGCAAAGAGAATAACGTATAAAACACATCGCCGTTCACGTCTCAAGGAATTGGGGCTGCCTGTAGCCCATCAGTAGAGTAGATATGACACGCTCAACCAAGGGGGGTGCGCATGCTGCTGACAGGATTTTCTCGTTCAATTGGGCGCGAGGTGGGCGTAGAGCAACTGCTGTCTATTCTCGCGAGTCGCGAACACATTGAGTTTTCGGCCGAAACCGATGAAATTCCCAGAAGGTGGCGCGAACATATTCGCCGGGATATCGAATGCCCATCCTGCTTTGTGACTGGCGCTGAAGTTGCCAAATTGCCTGCCGCGTTTTCCGGGATATCGAAGCGTCGGTGGTGCTTTCACTTTTCCGATAAGGACTTTCCTTCGCCTCATTCTTCAGACTGCGATTTCAAAGGGAGCAAGGCTGGAAAGCTGCCTGCGAACATGGTGCGGTTTGATACCGATAGAACCATGATCGATAGAGGAGTTCGAGAGCTTGTCGCCAGGGCGATAAGCTTGGATATTATCGATGATCGGGCCGCCCGAGGTTTACGCGCGTGGCTTTTCGATATAAGGAAGGAGTCGAAATTTCTTGTGACGCTGGATCCGCGCTTGCCGAGATGGATTCAAGGGTTGCACGGATCCTTAGAAGTGGACTACGACGCGCTGCCGTACGAAGTCGTACTGACTAAGAGAATAGTCAAAATTCCTGGCTTTGATTGGCGCACGGCAGCCACGGTCGTGTACAGAAGTCAGTATCGAGAGCTGCTTGAAATTCTCGACCGCGAACGGTTGTGGTTGCATGCGTCAGCCGGGCGGGTCGAGAGCTTGGCGGGTACTTATCACGGCCAGTATGTGCTGGATCGCGCGTCAATTCGGCTTGAGTATGAAAAGGCGATGCGTTTAGCGACATTCATATCGATCAATTGTTCGCCAATCAACCGTGCGCCAGGGGCGAAGAAATCATCGCGCGAGCCCACACTGCTTGCGTTCGCGACATTATTGCTATTTGTGTCCGGGTGGGACTTGGGCTCGGCTATCGACCGATTGGCAGTTGTCATGAGTGACCGGTCCAAGCGCTCTGAGGCAGATGCGCTTATCAATCTTACTTGTGTTAATCCGTTTGATGATTACGAGGCTTGGGACGAACTCAAGCGCTTACAAGCATTGCCTGGCTTTCGTCGCGACAAGCTCAATATGAGGGTGGAGCTTTTAGAGATAGAGAGGCAGCTGCGAGCCGGTTTTTCGTAGCATATGGCTACGAGCCCGGTCCCTGCTTCGAAGGGTGCACTCGCGACAAGATCGCGATCTGCTTGATCGGGCTGCGTCGGCAGGTGCAGCAAGCCGGCTGGCACGCTCAAGCAATATCAGTTCGGCACGCCTGAGATGCAGCTCGGCGCGCTTCGCAGCCGCGTCCCGTGGCAAAGATTCTGGCGCATCGCGACTTCCCGGTGGCAAGAAGGCCTGCCTGAGCTTCGACGTCCGCTTCTGGAGCGCGACGCGCAGGATCGAATCGAAGCGAGCCGGGCCGTAAGCCAATGAGCGCCGCTGCCGGCATCGACTGGACCGACGTCGGAGCCGGAATCGGCTCGGCCGGCCTGCCGTTGGATTGTCCAACCTGCGGCTGTACAGTGGAAGTGCGCAGCCACTGCCGCCATGCCTTCGCATTCTGCTGCAAGCAGCAAGAAACTCGCCCCTTCGCTCACATAAAGAGCAGCCTCGAGCGCCCAGGCGCGTATTCTTCACCAGCCCAGTGCAGCGCCTACCTGGATTGATTGACAGGTTGTCGCTGCATCTGGGTGCGCTCCCGCTGGTCTTGCCAAGCAACCAGAATGAAGGCGCCGATCAGGCCGAAGTGCTCGAAGAATGAATTGGCCGCGATGTGGCGCATTGGCCCGGGAGCCAACTCCCAATAGCGCAAAGCCACGAGAGTCGCAGCGAGAGTGAAGGCGCCCAGGGCCAGCGCACCGAGCCACCGCAAGTAACCTAGTAGGAGCAACGTGACAGCACCAAGATTCAGCGCGATCACGGCAATCGCCAGGCCGGTGGCCGGCCATAGCTGGAAATGCTCCATTTCCGCCACGGCCCCCTGAAAGTCTAGAGCCTTCTGCAGTCCGCCTTTCAGGAAGGGCACACACAGCAGCAACAAGCCGATCCAGCGCACAATTGGAGCAAGGTACCAGTGACTTCTTGCCCAAGAGAACTCGTTCTTGCGGTTGGATTCGTTTGCCATGACGGGTCTCTATGCAGATCGTATGGAGTAGGACTTCGTCCATAACCGAGCGACCACCAATCGAATTGAAACTTCGCTTTGGTGGTCCACCCGATTCAGGGCGCGCCGCAGTGACACCTTCCGTTGCATAACGGAGGACCCTGAACATCTCGGAATCACAACGAGTCGGCCGAGATCGGAATGGCTAGTCCCGACCGCGCTCATCGCTGACGTCAGTTACGTTGGAGGCCAGGATGCAAGCCGAGGAAGGTTGGGCTTGGCGGGCCCTGGGTCTCGCCAAAGTACAGCGACATCGTCTGCCGCCAACGCTCCACTTCCCCGCGGTCTTGCATGAATGCCACGAACTCGTCGATGTTCGCATTGTCGTACTCCCAGATCGGCTTGATGCCGGGTGCCGTCTGAGCATCCACACGTACGGGCCAGCTGAACGCATTGCCGGCTTCTTGAACTTCCTTGCTGAGCAACCAGTTCAGATATAGCTTGGCCGCCGCGGGATGCTTGGCCTTTGCCAAGATGGCCGCACGCTGCCCCCAGGCCATGAACGGATCGTTCGTCGGCAAGATCCATTGCTCTGTATCGATAGTGGGCGTTACTCGCCCCCCTAAACGCCATGCGCCGACAGCTATAGGCTTTTCGCCGAGAGAGACTTGATCGCCGCCGTAATTGCTTCCACGCCCGAGCGAAATGTTCTGGTCTGCCAGCTTCGCGAGCCATTCCCAGCCGTACTTGTCAACATACTTCTTGTAAAGAAATAGCATTGCGTCATCATCGCTCGGATAGGATGATGCAAGCTTATTCCTCCATTTCGGATCGGCTAAGTCCTGGATAGATGTTATCTCTCCTTCCCGCACCTTTGCCGTATCGATGCGATAGCTGAATGCGAAAGCCGCGATCGCAGTCCAAGCGCCGTCCGGGTCCTTGAACTTGTCGTGGACCTTGTCCCAGCCCTTAGGCTTGTAGGCGAGGAGCTTTCCTTGAGACTTCCAACGAGGAAAGTCGTGCAGGGTCTGGAACGAAACGACGTCGGGAACCAGGGTGCCGGTGGCGAGTTGATTATCCAAACGGACGTCGTGGAATTTGCTGTAGTCAACCACTACGTTGAGCTTGACCTTGGGGAAGCGCTGTTTCCATGCGGACTCAAGCGGCGAGTACATCCCCTGAAAATCGCCGCCGGCGTAGACCGTGAGCTCGCCGCCTTCCTTTTGCGCGTCAACGTACAGCTCATCCAGATTTTTGGCTTCGATCGCGAGCTCTGTCGATTTGGCCTCTCGCTTTGGCGGCATCGTCGAATGATTCATTGAAGACGATCCGTTACTACAGCTGGCGGTAACCAGAGCTATCAACGTAGCAGCGACTATTTGCTTAGTCCGAGACTGAACTATTCTCAACATCGCACATCCTTTTCTCGTTTGAGTGATCCGACGACTTCGAACTCGGCGCTTTAGAAGATGATGTGGCGCACCAATCCTGCCGTTGGCGTGGACGGATAGGGCGACAAATCAGGAAGTTTGTCACGGCCGCTGTAGTGGGGTTCTTGGGCGATACTGCCTCGCCAGTGCCTCTCGGCGAAATTGATTTTTTCAATGGCGCATATTGATGACGTCAATGGATATTCGGGATTGATGCCGCCTGCGTAGCTCGGCACGTGTCTAAAGTCGACTGACCGCCCCTGCGCTGCGAAGGCCCGCCGGCGCGAGACTCATCGCCGTTGAAGGACGCCGTGCTCGCCGAGCGCCGCAGCGAGCTGAGCGGATGTCTGTTTGCCAAAAGTTGGTGTGGCCCTACCTTGTTGCAATCACGGCGCCAGACCCAATCGCGGCTTCGGCATGATCCAACGATACGAACTGTTTTTCATTCGGGCGCTCGTCCTGGAACTTTCCGTTGAAGCTTTCGATGTACGCATTGTGCGCGGGCTTTCCTGGCGCGATCGATATCAACGTCGCGTCGTTGGCGCTCGCCCATTAGTCGATACGCCCGGGACGAACGTAACCATGAGTGGCCAGGGACTTTCCATGAAGCGCGCCAGGGAGATTGGAGACGCATTTCTCCGCTTCGCCTAAGCCTAGGCTCTAAATTTCCAAGCAGAAGCCGCTTCGCAACTCGGCTCAATTCGGACGTTAGGCCGCATAGTCCATCTCAGTAGGTCCTTACGCATCCAGAAAATAGACAACCGAAAACTTAGAGAGTTTCCGGGCACTTGGTTGTGGTGCGGATCCTTATCCGAGTCTTTTGGGCAGCCTTCATTTCGACATACACCAGGCGTGGACGCCCATCTGGCTGCCTGGTGGTGTCGGCCGCGGCGAGTGCGGCGCCGGAGCGCATAGCTGTTCAGGACTGGCTGGCGCAGCATCGCCTGCAACGTACTCAATCGAGTGCCGAGCGAATTCGGCTTGCTAGCGACCGAGGCGAATTGCTTGAACGAATCGATGTCCAGGCACTTGGAGATTTCTACGCCACCGTGCTTCATGGAGTATCTGTGCGGGCACGCGACGGCGTCGGGCGTGCTCTATTGTTAGAAGCGGTGAGTGTCGCCGTTGCTGAATTACCACTACAAGCGAAGCGCCGAGGTAATGAAAGCGACTGAGCGACCCAGCCCTCGATCTTCGCTGGCCTTAGGTCGAACTGCCGGCTGGCCTGCGCCACCGTCGTCTCGCCGTGGATGATCTCCAGCACCAGCGCCGACTTGCGACGGGCCGTCCAGCGTTTGATCACTTCTCCCATTGCTTTTGCGAACGAAGTCGCATTGACGCGAAATAGAAGCAAAATTTTGTGAGCTGAATCAAGAATCGATCAAAGAAATTGGCCGCAGCTCCCGCCTAACAGCGTAGTAGCTGGCGATGCGCTAAGACGCAGATGCTTGAACCTAAGACGACGGCGCTGCCGTTGAATCACAGAAGGCTATCCATGAATCACAAGACTGCTTCGTCGCTTATCGCTCTGTGCCGTTGAGCAAGGAAAGTCGCCGCGCGTAGCACCAGTTTCTGATTCAGGCCTGCGTGTTTCGACGAGAGTCGAGCTGGGCCGGGATGGGAGTTTGGAACGATGTTCCCCAGCCGATGAAGGCGGCAGCGGCGCCTCACCCAGTCCTGGAAGCCAATCAAGATAAGGAGATTTCATTATGCCAACGATCCAATGGTCGAACGCTCAGTCCCTGGAGTACATCCCCCCCGGCAAGCTCGTGACGTTTACGGCGATGCATCAGGCCTCATATACGCAATACGTCCAGATCATCGACTCCGGCGGCAAGCCCATCAGTTTCTATCGCCTGGATGGCACTCAGGAGACCTTCCCGATACTCGGGAAGCGGCGTCGAGGTCGACTTCCTCCAGAACGGAGCCGGCAGGTTCACCATGGCATCCGGAATGCAGGTCCAGTTTGGCAGCAGCGGGCCTTACATCCCGCAGGTCTCGGCGGGCAATCCAATCGAGTTCCTCGGCGACAACAAAATACTCGGCGGGGGCACCTTATACGCGACCGAAGACGGTACCGATAATGATTTCAACGATACCAGCTTCGTGATCCAGTGGTATGCGCTCGCGGGCTGACCGGCCTTCGTTCCCGCTCCCGCTCCCGACTCAGATGGGGCGGCGTGATCACTCATGAATTCCCATGGCTGCCGCGATGGATCGTCCGGATTCACCACGGAGCGCAACAATGACGGAGTGCAGCAATGAAGACCGGAATCATTATGTTCGGTGCACTCGCCGGTGCGCTGGCGATGTCCACATCATGTACGAAAACCGAACCCACTGTCGCCGCTTCATCGACCTCGAAGGATCAACAAACAACGTTTCCGGGCGGTGCAGAAATCATGCCGGCTGACCTGATCGCGACCCCGGCGCCTCTGCCCGCCGCCCCGCCGGCGTACAACTACGACCCCAACAACCCCAACATCACCCACAAGGAATACGCCCGCTTTGCCTGGCGGCAGTTCATCCACTTTAATTCCCCGGCGCAGAAAAATGGCGTCGATGCCGCCGGCAAGTCTCCGGTCGTGCGGGGGAGCATCGATCCGACCCGCAACTTCGCTGCATCCGGCGCCAGCGACTTCCACCAGAGCGGCATGACCGCCGGTTCCAATTTCAGCAGCAATCAGCTGGTCTGGGAAACCTTCGCTCACCGGTCCGAGCTGTTCCCGGCGGGATCGGCCCCCAGAGGGAACCTGGCTGCCTTGGATCCTGAGTACGCCTTCCAAAACGTCAAGGTCGCGGCAACCGACGCCCGATTCAACAATCTCGACGAAAATACCCAGATCGGCCAAAACCAGATCTTCTTCCCGAAGAACGGCAACACGCCGTCGGCCAATCCCCAGGACGACCACATCATATTGTTCCAGGCCAGGGTGAACCCTGTTGAATATGATTATATAAAATCGATCTACAACGCCGAGAAGCCCCCAGCTTCACTGGAATTGCCTCCCAACGGGACGAACCCGGGAGAATCCGTGGAGGTCAAGTCGGCATGGCGGGAAATGACTCCCGCCTTGATCGGGTCCGGCCGCTATCACACGGCCGAGGCTGTGTACTACAAGGAGGAGAATGGCAAGACCCAGGCTAAGGTGGCCACCTTCGGTCTGGTCGGCCTGCACATCCTGCGCAAGATGGAGAACTACCCGGCGTTCGTCTACACCACCTTCGAACAGGTGGACAGCCTGACCACGCCAGACAGCAAAGACACCGGGTTGTATGTCGTCAACCTCTATGACCAAATGCAATACGATGCCTCGGTACCGCCAGGGACGCGGCCGTCGGCCATCCTCAATACCGGATCCAGCCGTACCCTGGTCGCGCTGCCCTTGGCGGGCGAGATAAATAGTGCGAACGGCTACGATGTCATTCCCGGCAAATTCACCGTGCCTCACGGGTTTTCGGGTCCGATCAAGGTGAAGAATC
>NZ_CP013141.1:5618112-5632766 GCF_001442535.1 Lysobacter antibioticus
GCGGAGCAGGGCGCTGCGCAGGCGCCGTCGGCGTGCCCGGCGTGCGGCTGGTGTCGATGAAGTTCGGCGGCAAGCTCACCTGCGCGCCGAGCGCCTGGACATTGATCCGGATCTCAGGGACGTCGCGCCCAGGATGTGCGGCCTGGGCGATGACTTCCTGGCGGTAGATTTCGCCCAAGGCCCAGTCGATGTTGCGGGCTGGGTAGCCGCCGATACTGTCGTAGAAGGCTTTGGCCATCGCGTCTACGCTTTTGTCGGCGTCTAGCTGCAAATCGGGCTTGATGTGCAAGCCTTGATCCATGGTGTAAGTCAATGGCTTTCGGGCGTCGTTGTCGATGTAGTTGGACGCGCCGCCGTCGGCTCGATACACGTCAGCCAATGTCGCCCGCGGATTCTCGTACTTTACCTGTGCTGCAACCGTGTTGAAACCCGCGATTTCTGCCCGTGCCTCCCTCGCGCGTGCCCGTTCGTTGTACTCCTTGACCGGGTCGGTAAAGTCGTGCGGCGAGGGGCCGTTTACGATGGCTGCGACCTCCTCGTGGAAGCGCTGTTCCATCAACAAACTCTCGTCGCGGTTCACCGCATGGTCTATCTCGTGGCCGGCGGTGTAACGAATGAAGTTGACGGCTTCCTTGGCATCTTCCGGATTGGCAATCGGATCAGCGTCATTTATCAGTTCAACCGACAAACGCATGGTGCGGGTAGAGCCTCGTAACTGCCGTTGAATCTTGGGTCGGTTTCGGCTTCTATCGCGACCAAATGCCCTTTCTCAACGGCGAGTTCGAATTGCGTGCGGAGCCCCGGCGTGCTGTCGAGAGCGTCGCGAAAAATCCTGCCTGGGTTCGTGTCTTCGGTTCGGGCTTGTCGCTCGAATTCAGCCAGCATCACGTCCAGCTTTTGCTAGCCTCTAACTCTTCCTGAAGTGTTGCCATGCTTGATCATCCTTGAGGAGCGGCAGCCGTGACAAATACCCTTGAAACACATAATTGATCGTCGTAGCGCTTTGTCTTTCCGTGAAGTTCGACGCGTACGGAGACTTTTGCAGTACGGAAGAACCTGTACTCCGTGCCCAGCCGCGGCGCGCGTTCCGACGGTTTGAATCCTGCGGCAATGAGAGGGGTTCGGTAGTGCTCCAAGCTGACGCACACAGGTGTCATATCGGCGTAGCTGTCGCTGATTCGCCCCATGTGGAACAGGACGGCATGAGGGCTCGGGTCTGGGACGGTTTTTACTGAAGACAACGAATAGCGCCACCCTTCAGGCAGAGCCCCGACGCCGAGGAAGCTGTTGGGGGTCTCCGGGTCAAGCCCCAGGTCAAGGCCAGTGCGCTTTTCGATGTTCGGCCCGGACAGGTCCCGAGCGTCGTTCACACTCAGAATCCAAGCGAGGATTCTGTCGTTGAGTTGCTGCGCGCTAAGCGAGTCATTGATGGCGGGCGATGGCGATTCCGTCATGGCGGCCTTCTCCTGGACCGAAGTGGGGCCTGCGGTCGTGGTGGCGCACGCGCAGGCAGCGAACACGCAGACCAGCGGGGCCAGTCTCGTCGCTAGGAGGTGAGAATCGAGCTTGGGCATTTACGTCTCCATATGTGCCACGGTTCGGCGTCCGAACTGCCGCCGCATTCGCGGCCTGATCCTGGAAGAGCGTGCGCGACGAGTCAAGGCGTCGAGCTTTTCCTTGTGATGCTTAATGAAATGTCGTCATTTCCGATCATCCTTGAGGGGCCGCGGCCGTGACGAATACCCTGTAAACACACAAATTCGGGTCGATGGGTGTTGTCTTTCCGTGAAGCTCAACGCGCACATAGATCATTTTATTTCTGAAGATCCGGTATTCCGTGCCCGCCCGTGGAGGCATCTCGGTCATTCTGAATCCAGTGGCGATGAGTGGGGATTGGTAATGCTCCAGCCCAACACACACAGGGGTCATATCGGCGTAGCGGTCGCCGGCACGTCCCATCTTGAACAGGACGGCGCGGAGTCGCTGCTCAGGAGTGTTGTTAACCGAAGACAGCGAATAACGCCAACCTTCAGGCAGCGCCCCGACGCCGCGAAAAATGTTGGGAGTCTCCGGTTTGATCCCCAGGTCAAGGCCGGTGCGCTTTTCGACGTTAGGCCCGGACAGATCACGAGCGTCGTTCACGCTCAGAATCCAGGCCAGGATTCTGTCGTTGAGTTGTTGCGCGCTAAGGGAGTCGTTGATGGCGGGCGATGCCGATTCCGTCATGGCGGCCTTCTCCTGAACTGAAGCGGGACCGGTAGTCGTAGCGGCGCACGCAAAGGCAGCGAGCACGCAAACCATCGAGACCAGTCTCTTCGCCAGGAGATGAGAGTCGAGCTTCGGCATTTACGTCTCCATGTATGCCGCGATCGGCGTCCGAATTGCCGGCGCACTTGCGGCTAATCCTGGAAGAGTGCCCGTCATGGGTCAAGCAGAAGCGGCGCCGAAGATGCAGAGATATGACTAGTATCTCAGGTGCGTCTGCGCTGAACGGGCCTTCAAACTGCGCGACCGCAACTACGGGTATCGCATCGTGCTTAGCGGCGGCATCGTCGACCGCGAACTCGACACTGCCGACTGCTTGGTCTTCATCAGCGAACCCTTCAAAGATGCCGAGGAATCCAGCGGTCTGTTCTGCGGCCGGCTGGAAGTCGAAACCAACAAGCGCAACTTTGACTTCAACATCTTGCTAGACGAGCAACTGCTTGACGAGCGCTATTTCGAAATCTCACGCTACCAATCGCGTGCCAGCGTCGTCGGCGATGTTAGTCGCAGACAACCGCTGTAGACCGACCGCCGCATCGTGCTCAGCTCGAACCCGGCCGCGCCACCAGCAAGCGCATGCAGTCCGGCAGCCGGCTGGTGGTGGTGGGTGTTGTGCGCAATCTGTAGCAGGAGCGCGCCACGGCAGCAGCAACCCGGTGGCCGGGGAGAGCATCGCCGATGCCGGTGAGCCGATGCGTGTGCGGTGATACGGGGTATTTGGAGATCTCGTTGAGTCGTTGAACTCTTCAGCCAGAAGCGACATTGAGCGCACGAATTATGTCGTCACCCACGAAGTCGCACTAGTTTGTCAAATCCTGAATGGTAAATCGACCAAAAGCCCAGATGATCGTTCCGATGATCAAGGAAATGACGGCTGCAACGTCTTTCATGCTCTTATCAGTAACGATTCGATGCAGTCGTACAGCGAGCCCTCTGGTCGCCTCGGCGGCCTGGGCTTCTTGGAGCATGCTTATCCCTTGACCACTACTCAAGCGTTCTCGGACGGTTGGTGCATTCAGCTCGTCACCCAGTTCGTTCTTCCAAAGGCTCGTGAGCTTCGCATACTGAAGTTCCACTCCAGCGAGTACTAGCAGAGCTCCTGTTCGCTGAAACCAATAGAAGCCATCTTTGAGTGTGATGTCCAGCCAAAGTCCAACTAAACTAAGCATCACCATGAAGATGGCAAAGAATGCCGAGAAGCGCTCACTCTGGGGGATATAAGCAATTCGCGTGATTAGGTTTTTCATCCCGCCTCCATGTGGATTCAAGAAAGGCCTTGCCATCTATTGGCTGGGCTCGAATTAATGCGGCTCAATCTAGGGGGGGGCTGGCTGGCAAGCTGACGAACGAACATATTCTTAATAGTTGCAAGGGGCTGCACGTGCGGCTGATAAGACAGGCTGTAAGTTAGTCCTCGTCCAGGTCCTTTGCCAGCCGGGGGAGGGACTCAGTGCGGCTAGGTTATGAGTCTAGGTTTTCCAGGGGCCATGCTTGCGCGCCCTCAATTATGTTTCCGCCTTCGTAAGGGAAGGCGACACTGTAGCGCGCCCGCGTGATCGCAACATAGAGTTTATTGCGCGAGTCATCGGTCTCAGAGCCATCGAAGGCCTGCATGTCCCCCGAAAGAAACTTGGCGTGTTTTGCGGGAGGGAGTATCAGGACGCGCTCGAATCCGAGCCCCTTGCACTCGCCGAAATTGTAGGCCGTCTGGCCGTCGCAAAGTTCCTTCTGAGTAGATCGATTCCACCGAAGGATTGCGGGACGGTAGGTTTCGATGTATTCGCGAAGCCTCGCTTTAGGGACAGCGAATACGCCTTGGTGTCCGGCATACTGCAACGGAACGTCCTCGACATTGGACATCGTTGGCAAGTAGTGTCCTTCTTGTGAATGCAAGCGATCGGCTATTCCGCATATGGCTTGGAGGCAACGCCAGCTGATTGCCAAGCTCTCTGAGATAAAACCCATGTTGTTGAACTGTGCCAGCTTCTCTGTGCTGTCCTGAGGCAGCTTGTTGGTTTCCGAGGTTTGATAGACGGCCTGTCGGAAATCGCCAACACACTCGATTTCTAATATGTTCGTTTCGGTCAGTGCCTTGATGATGTCATAGTCCCATCCGACTAGGTCCTGCACTTCGTCGACAAATATCGCACTATAGATCTCAGCTAGCCTGTGTGCCGCGCGACCTTTGGTTTCCGAGTGGACTCTCGCGGCCAATTTGGCGAGATAGTAGGTGTGGGCTCTGTTGTCCCCGGGAGTCACGAAATGCAAGGGGTTGAACTTTCCGTCAAGCCTCTCGCTCCGGCCCTTCATAGCGTAATTCTTCCCCGGCACGAGATGAGGGTTTCCCGGGTTTAGGAGGACGCCGGAGATCCGATCCGGAACAATGCATTGCTGATAGGGGCGGATCATGTCCTCAAGCAGAAAATTGAACCATCCCTTCACTACCACGTTCTCGGGCTGGCAGCTGTTTAGTCTGCAGATTTCCTTAACCAACTCGCCTTGGTTGTTGATCGTGTAAGTCAACAATAGGACCTTTCTGCCGGCGGCTGCGTGCTCCAGCGCCTTCTCGGCTATGCGTCGTGATTTGCCGGCTCCCGCGCTAGCGAGGAGCAATTTACGGGCCAAAGTCCACCGCCCTAATCAGGTAATCTGGATAGTTGATGGCGACGTTCGATTCGAAGATGCGCATTGCAGAATCAACCTTTTTTCCCGCGCCACCCTCGCTGTACCAGTCTCTTAGGAATTTCTGTTTGGATCCTAACTCGGGATGCCCGGTATATTCTTTATAGGTCTTTTTCGAGAGCATCACCTCGGCGAGCTTGTCGAGTGATACATCGTTCTGGCTATTGGCCGCGATGATCGAAGGCTCGAGTGAATGATGGTCGTTGTCCTCGGGAGAGAAGATTTCGATGTAATCGCACCCGTCATAATTTTCATTGCGCCAATCCACAATGTTTTTCTGATGGTTGTGGTCATTGTCTTTTACTACGCGCACCGGATGTTTCAAG
The DNA here is from genome assembly GCF_001442535.1 of Lysobacter antibioticus. Taxonomy (NCBI): domain Bacteria; kingdom Pseudomonadati; phylum Pseudomonadota; class Gammaproteobacteria; order Lysobacterales; family Lysobacteraceae; genus Lysobacter; species Lysobacter antibioticus. Next base: position 5,623,386 of record NZ_CP013141.1, read on the forward strand.
CTCTTGGCGATGTCCAGATAGACCCTGAATCCGATTCCGCGTACCACGATGATATCTATGCCATCCTCTTCTGGTAGCCGTCGCTTACGGTCGAGATAGATCTTCTTGAGGATAAGTTCATCGGACGGACCTTCGACAAGAATGACTCTCTGGGCCAAGACCAAGCGTAGCGTGTCGTATCCGGGTAGCCGCTTGAGCGTTTTCTCCACGGAATTGCTTACATCTCTCAGGCGGATAAAGTTCTTTGAAAGCAAACAGAGCTTGTTGATGCTTAGCTTGTTCAGGACATAGGAACTGTGCGTGGTAAGAAATATCTGCTTCCCGGGATTCTTCTTCTCTATGTATGAAACGAGTTTGGTGAGATTTATGTGAGAAAGGTGGTTCTCAGGCTCTTCCAGCATGACGATGTGGGCATCCTTTGCCCTATTTTGGATTGCGATCTTGATTTGGATTTTGCTTTGCTCGCCCTTTCCTATTTGCCCAAATGGGATGTCGTCGACAGCAAGCGCAAGGTTGCTGTCCCAACTGCCCGATGGGATGATGTCAGCGACTACCGTAAGTGTCTTTTCGGATAGCTCATTATCTGCATTCAATTGCTTATTAATGGCTTTGACGTCTGGCTTGTCATTGAACTCGATCTTTAATTGTCGATAATTCAGATTCAACGATGGTCGTGCATGTTTCTCTAGCGATGAGTTGATGATGCCGTTGATATAGCGGGACCGGCCGAGGCTAGGGTGCAGGCGCGTTGGATCCACAAAGAGACAGGTAATCGGCTTGACGGCTTGAGCCAAAGTTTTCCATGCAAAGCTGGTCCATTCGATCGTATACAGCTCAAATGGCACGGTGAGAACATTGTCGGTGCCGATGAACTGCGCGTAATAGGGCGAAAGAGATGGGTTGAATAACATCTTCAGCGCGACACCTTGGGTGTCGACTCCCTCGCTGTTGATCTTGCCCTTAAGCTCTGGATCACCCTCGATGTAGGCCTCGATCAAGAGCTCAGGCAGTGATGCTTGCGACTTGTCACCTACTAGATACTTTTCGATGCATGAAGCATTGAATAGTTCTGCCATGACTTCAGGGGAAAGTGGCCTGCCGCGATGGGAGTAGTTTAGGCAGAGCTCGATAGCTTCTAGTACCGTGCTCTTGCCACAGCCGTTATCGCCCACCAAGACGTTGATGTCGTCGTTGAACTCGAAAGTCTTATCAGAGAATCCCTTAAAGTTCTTTACCCGTAGCTTTCTAATGCGCTTCATCTATCCTCCCTCGATGTATAGATCTCGGCACGAATCTCTCTTTCACTTGGACAAGGTTTCGAGACTGTTTCGTACACCTAATTGCGCGATGACTAATCTTCGATAGGGTACGTAGGTGGCAACAGTTAGAGGGTCTCCCTTGTGTGATCTATGCTCTCTTTGGGCGATGTATGGCATTCGATTTGATGGGTTCGACTCACTTGGTTAAATCCGGTGCCCCTCTGTCGGCGCAATGCTATGCCGGTGACCCATGGCGAATAAACTTGCAGGTGCGGCGGGATGAATCAATTCCAAATTCCGGTTTGGTTTGGGTGAGGCATTAGTGCCGCCAGCACACTGCCGGGTATGTCCTCTATACAGATACGTGTTGCGCCAATGAAATCGGACTTTTCTGATTGACAACTATTGGTTTGCTCTGCAAAGTCAGGCTCACGGAGCCTCTAAACTCCTCGTATAGCGGTACCCACCTCCGTCAATTGGTGGGTTTTTCATGCTCGAAGTTTGGGCATGGCCGACGCTGCGTCCTGCGTCGGGAGGGCGGCTAATACAACACCCGCAAGGGGAATACGCCCGCCGTCTATGCGCGGTTTAGAGCCTCCCGACATCCCGCCGGCTGCAAGTCGCGCCGCGCGGGTTCCTCGCCTAAGGACAGGAGTACCGCGTATGCCCCGCAAGCCCGAGTTCACACCCCCGCAGGAAGGGGTGGTTATGCCCGTTGATGCGTTCGAAGCGCTTTCGGCTTTTCAGCAGGAGTTGCACGGGATCGTGCGGACTCTGCAGCCTGAGGTGTTGGCCGAGATCGGTTATCCCGCGGGGCAGAATCACCGGCTGCTGAGGGAGGTGTTCCAGGCATTGTCGCGGCGGCTGGATCCGGTGATGGCGGCTTGTGTTTGGGCGAGTGCAGGGGAGGGCGGCGGCGGGGTTGTGCCGTCCGGAAGTCTGCACTGAGGCGGTGTTGGCCCGGCTCGGTGACGGGTAACGTGTCGGCGCTCGTGCGCCCTCATCCGCCCTACGGGCACCTTCTCCCGCTTGCGGGAGAAGGGAAAGGCAAGCCTCCCGCTAGCGGGAGAAGGGAAGGGTCAGCCTTCCGCTAGCGGAAGAAGAGACCGTTCAGCGCTCCGGCTTGAACTCCACCGGCACGATCACCACCGCGGCGATGGCCTTGCCCTTGCGCACCGCGGGGGCGAAGCGCCAGGTGCGCACGGTGCGGACGGCGGCGCGGTCGAGTTCGCGGTTGCTGCTGCGTTTGCTGACGTCGACTTTGAGCGGACGGCCTTCGGCGGAGACTTGCACGCGCAGGGTCACCAGGCCGCCTTCGCCGCGGCGCAGGGCGTCGATGGGGTACGGCGGTTTCGGGCTGTGCCCGGGCAGGGGGCGCGGTTTGGCGTTGGGCGCCAGGACGTCGGCGTTGCGTCGTGGGCGCACGGTGTCGCGGCGCGTCGTTTCGGCATCGCGCAGTTGCCGCGCATCGCGCACCGCGGCTTCGATGCCGACTGCGGTGGCGCGGCCGATCGCGACCGGGGCCAGGGCGGGATCGGCGTCTTCGGGCAGGAAGGCCGGGCGGTCCTGGCCCGGGGTGCCCTCGATCGTGCGCTTCGGCGCCACGCTCTGGATCTGGCGATAGCCGAACGACACCACCGCCAGCACGCCGACGACGATGGCGACCGAGATCGCCAGCGCGATCATCAATATCCACGAGCCTTGCGGCGTCATGTCGCGGGCGAAGCGCGGCATCGGCGCCACCGGCGGGAACGGTTGGCTGATGGCGGGCGGGGTTACCGCGGTCAGCGACAACGGCACCGCGTGGTTCGGGTCCATGTGCAGCACGCTGATGCGGCCTTGGTTGAGCGCCTGCGCGACCTCGGCGCTTGCGCCAAGATGGTCGGCGATTTCGTCCAGGCCGACGGTCGGCTGCGCACCGCGGCGATCGCCCTTGGACGCGGCGAAACGCCAGCGGTTGTACTCGGCCCAGATCAGCAACAGCGCCACTACGACCGCCGCCGTTGCCGGCAGCACCAGCATCAGGAACGGGTCGACGCCGTGTTCGCGCAGATACAGCTCGGAGGCGGTGCGGCGGATGCCGAACAGCCACAGCACCAGGGTCGCCACCGGAATCCACAGGTACAGATACGCCAGCCAGAACGCGCCGGTGACCACGCCCCACAAGGTGCGCGGCCAGGCGTCCTGGGCGCCGGGTTTCTGGATCAGGCGCGAATCGTGCTTGTGGTCGATGCGCTTGCGCGAGGTGCGATGGTCGCCGTGTTTCGGCGCCGCCGGAGAGAGGTGAGCGTTCATCGAATCCCCCGATCCGGGCTGACCCAGGTGGCGCGCGTGCCGCGGCGTTTCGACAAGGCCTTGGGCAGCGCGGCGACGGTGGTGGTGAAGCTGAGCAACCAGTACGCCATCGGGTACCAGATCATCCAGTAGTAGTTGCGCCCGACCCCGGTTTCGTACTGGCGGTCGATGACGATGCTGGCGGCGAACTGCAGCAGGCAGATCAGGGCGAGGATCACGCCGTGCCACGACGGCAGCAGGGTGGTCACGCGCAATTGCTCGGGCAGGTCGACGACCAGGCCCAGCGCCCACAGGACGATGATCAAGGCCATGATGTGCGCCCAGGCCAGGCTCAACACGTACTCGCCGAGCACCGCCCACATCCGCCGGCGGCGCCACGAGAGCAGGTCGCGGCCATGCCGGATCAACACTTCCACGCCGCCCTGGGCCCAGCGCAGGCGCTGTTTCCACAGGCCTCCGAGGGTCTCGGGCATGAGGATGAAGCACATCGCGTTGGGCTCGTAGCGGATGTCCCAGTGGTCCATCTGCAGGCGCCAGCTGATGTCGATGTCCTCGGTGACCATGCTGTCGGACCAGTAACCGATCCGGTGCAGGGCGCTACGTCTGAAAGCGCAGATCACCCCGGACACGGTGAAGATGCGGCCGTACACGCGCTGGGCGCGCTTGATCATGCCGATGATCGAGGAGAACTCGCCGACCTGCAGGCGGCCGAGCAGGGTCGAGCGGTTGCGGATGCGCGGGTTGCCGGTGACCGCGCCGACGCGCGTGCCCGAACACAGGTGCCAGACCATCCAGTGCATTGCGTATTCGTCGAGCAGGGCGTCGCCGTCGATGCAGACCAGGTAGTCCGAACGCGCCGCCAGCGCGCCCATGCGCATGGCGTTGGCCTTGCCCAGGTTGCGGTCCAGGTGCACCACGCGCAGTTGCGGATGCAGGGCGGCCAGGCGGTTGAGCTTTTCGCCGGTGTCGTCGCGGCTGCCGTCGTTGATCGCGATCACTTCGAACTGCGGATAGCGTTGGGCCAGGGCCGCGGCGATGGTTTCGTGGACGTGATCGCCTTCGTTGTGACAGGGAATCAGGATCGACGCGAACGGAGCGTTCTCCAGCGGCGGCGGATCGGTGCGCACGCGCCCCTTCCGTTCGCGGCGGAAGTAGTAGTACAGCCCGCCGGAGATCCAGAAGAACGACATCACGATCGGATAGAAGAACGCGAACTGGAACAGCGCGGTGAGCAGCGGATTAGTGACCTGGCTCATGTTGGGCTCGATGGCAGCGTGTACAGGCTGACCTGATGTTGATCGGCGGCGATTGGCGGTCGGGGCGGCGCTCAGCGCTCGATGTACGGGAAGCCGCGCGCGGACATGATTTCGCGCGCGTCCCGGGTCGAGGGTTGGTCGTCGATGAAGTTGTCGGGGTACCAGGCCAGGTGGCGTGCGCCGCCGGCCTGCAAACGGTGGGCCATCGCCTTCAGGCGCGCGGCCGGGATCGGCCGGTCGTCGCGCCAGTCGACGGTTTGCAGTTCGAAGATCGTGTGCGACAGGCCGCGCGGCGAGCGTTTGACGTCGGCCAGCAGCCGGTCCATCCACGCCTGCGGGTCGCGGCTCTTTTCCATCCAGGGCATCGCCATCACCGCGGTGTAGTCGTAGGCCTGGTTGAAAGCGGCCAGGTTCTGCGCGAACCAGGCTTCGCTGCGCGGTTCCAGCACCGGCGCGGCGAACAGGTTGCGCACGGTGATCAGCTTGGGCCGCCATTTGCCGGCGGCGCGTGCCAGTTCGTGGGTGAATTCGATCAGCGCCCGGGTGCGCGCGGCCGGGTCGGCCGGCGCCTGGCCGCGCAACTCGTCGTCGCGCAGCAGCGCATCGTCGTGGAACAGCAGGCCTTCGGTGTAGCCGCTCACGGCGAGGTCTTCGTAGATGTCGGCGACGATGCGCCGGGTCTGCGGCTCGAACGGATTGAGGCGGAAGGTTTCTTTCGGGTTGCTGGCCTGGATCGCCAGGCGCTGGTTCAGCGCTTTGTCCGGCAGCTCGAAGCCGAGCACCGGCAGCCACGCGAACACTTTGACGTGGGCGCGGGTCTTGAGCTGCCAGGCGACGCGGTTGTAGAGGTCGGCGCGCATCGGCAGATGCCGGTTCGGGAAGTACAGCGCGTCGGCCGAGCCGTTGCCGTCGGGGTCGGCGAAGGCCTGCAGGAATACGTGGCTCGGGCCGACCTGCTTGACGCGTTCGATCAGCTTGTCGAGGTTGCGCGCCTGCTGCGCCGGGTCGGCGTCGTAGACGTAATCCAGGTCGACTTGCAACGCACGCAGGCCGTCGAGGGCTTCGTCGTGGCGCAACTCGTAGGCCAGGTCGTTGACGGTGGGGTTGTCGAACACCAGCTGCCGCGCCAGGCCGTGCAGGTCGGCGCCGATCTTCTGATGGCGGCCTTCCAGGTCGAAGGTGACCGCCATGCCGAGTTCGTCGGCGATCGCATTGGTCTGGCTGTTGTAGGCCGCGTACGGCCAGACCACCGATTTCGGGCCGACGCCGAGTTCGCGCTTGATCTCGGCGGCGCTGTCGCCCAGGTCCTTGCGGATGCGGGCCAGGTATTCGGCTTCGCTTTCGTAGCGTTGGGTTTTTTCGTCCCAGGCGCGGGTGATCGCCGCGGGCATGCTGTTGCCTTGCGGGTTGGAGGTCACGCCGCGGTGCAGGGCATGGCTGTGCGAGGCGACTTCGATCAGGCCCGAGGCCTGCATCTCGCGCAGTTGGTCCCAGGTGACGAAGTCGTCGTGGGTGAACATGCGCGGGCCGTAGTCGACTTTCTGATCGCGCGGCAGATCGACCCAGGAAGTGACCACCGCCATCAGCGCCGGGTAGTTATAGGCGCGCAGCAGCGGGAACACATGGGTGTAGATGCTGCGCAGGCCGTCGTCGAAGGTCAGCAGCACCGCCTTGGGCGGCAGCGGCTTGCCGCCGCGCGAGGCGGCGATGACGTCGCTCAACGCGACCGGGTGGTAGCCGTGGCCGGACAACCAGTCCAGGTGCGCGGCGAAATTCTGGGTGCTGACGGCGTAGGCATCGGGATCGCCCTTGCGCGCCACTTCGTCGCGCACGTCGTGATAGCTCAGCACCAACAGTTCGTTGGCGCCGGCCGCGAGCGGCGCCAGCGCGGCCACGGCCAGCACGGCGAATGCGAGCGCCCGATGCATCAGGCGACGCAGGACAGCGATCGCGGCGGGGCGGGGGGCGGCGCGGGTGGCAGCGAGGAGTACAGCGAAGCGGGACATGTTCATTCCTCTCCCCAACGGAAGCTCAGGTCGAAGGCGACGCGGTCTTCGCGCACGCCGTCGTAGACCGGGCGCGACCAGCTGAGGCCGTAGTTGAGGGTTCGGCCGGTGCCGAAACGCCATTCGTGTTGGTAACGCAGTTGCGGCACCCAGGCGCTGCCGTAGCCCTGTTGCCAATACGGCCCGGCGGCGACGGTGAGGCGCTGCAGGAAGTGGCGGGTGTAACGGCGCCAGGTCATGTGATCCAGGCGCACGCCGAGGTTCAGCGAAGCGTCGCGGCTGGGATTGAAATAGGGCACGTCGGCGTCGCGGCGGCTGGCGCGGCTGGCCGACAGATCGGCCAGACCGGCGATCTGCAGATGCGGGCTGGTGTAGATGCGTTGGTCGAGGTTCAAGGCGACGGCGCTGCGGCGGTTGTCGTCGCTGTAGCGCAGCTGTTGCGCGGTCGCGGCGAGCGAGGTGCGCTCGCTCGGCGTCCAGCGCAGGCCCAGGCTCAGGGCATCGGCATCGATGCCGGCGCCGCGCGCCTGCAACGACGCTTCCGGGGTCTGCCGATACCAGGACGCGTTGGCGTGCCAGGCATCGTTGAAGCGCCAGCCGGCATCGAGGTAATAACCGGTGCGGTCGCCGCGATCGAGCCAGCGGTCGTTGGCGCGGTCGATGCCGAAGCCCAGGCTCAGGCGGTCGTAGGCATACAACGCGCCGATGCCGGCGCGGCGATCGTGGACGCGGTCGCCAGGGTAATCGGCCCAGGCATCCTGGGCGTGCGCGGTCAGGCGCCAACGGTCGTTGATCAGCGGGCTGCGCACCTCGAAACGGTGCACGGCATCGCGCGTGCCGAGCGGCGAGGCGGTGGCGCCGCCGCCGCGCGCATCGCTGCGGCCGCTGGCGGTGCTGAACAACCATTGCCAGCCCAGACGGCTGTCCCAGGACTTGCTCATCTGCTGGACTTGCACGTCGCGCGGGCGGTTGGCGATCAATTCGTCGTGGATCGGCCGCGCGAGGTCGACGCGGGCGTGGTCGAGATAAGCGCCGACCTGGCCGACGCGCGCGCCGACGCCGTCGGGTTGCAGCGTGCTCGCCATCTGGAAGCGTTCGAGCGCGCGATCGATCCAGCCGCGCTTGTAATAAGCGACGCCGAGATTGGTCTGCACGCCGGGGTTGTCCGGCCCGATCGCCGCCATCGCTTCCAGCCGCTGCTGCGCGCCGACGGTGTCCTCGCCGTACAGGCGGATCATGGTCTGGGTGCTGTCGGCGTCGTAATGGCGCCAGTTTTCGGCGCTTTGCTTCGCACCCTTGACGCGTACCCAGGCCGGTTCGGCGGCCTTGATCTTGTCGAGTTGGGCCAGGGCGTCGTCGAAACGTTCGCTTTCCGAATAGGCATAGGCCAGTTGCAACTGCGAGCCGTGGTCCTCGGGCGACTCGCGCACGACCCGTTCGAGCACGCTCGCGGCTTCCTCGGGGCGTTTGTCCGCCAGCAGGGACGCGCCGACCTTGGCCAGCGCATACATCGGTACTTCGACGCCTTCGGCCTGCAGGGCGCGGTAGCGTTCGACCACCTCGGCATGGCGTTCCAGGTGGTTGAGCAGGATCAGCTCGTCGAAACGCGTGCGCAGGTCGGCCTGGCGTTGCTCCGGCGTCTGGGTGGCGCGGTACTGCTCGAAGGCGTCGCGCGCGCTGCGCATTTCGTCGAGGCGGGTGGCTTCGTCTTCGGGGTACAAGCTGCCCCAAACCGCGAGGCGGGCGAGGCGGCCGGAATCCAGACGCTGGCGCTCCTGCGCATCGAACAGGTCGGGGCGGGCCTGGTACAAGGCCCAGGCGCGATGCGCGCTGCCCAGGTCGGCCAGGGTCAGCACTTGCAGGCGGTACAGGCGGTCGTCGCTCGGGGTTGCCGCTTGGGCGCTTTCGATACGCGCCAGCGCCGCCAGCCATTGCCGGTCGGCGCGCAGGCGCTCGATCTCCGGCATCGGATTCGTTGCGGTCGTTTGACGCTCCGCAGCAAATACTGACGCTGGAGGACAGATTGCGCTCACGGTCGCCAAGGCGATGGAGAGAGCAAGACGATGCGGAGTCGGCATGAGCGACAGGGTCCGTAAGGCGGGGGTGTGCAGGTGTGATTTATTCGAAGACAGAAATGTGATGAAAATCACATTTACAGGTGGAGTGCTGCAAGAGGTGTGCCAAGGGACCCGTCCATCTCTTGAATGGTGCTGGAAGTGCTTGTCTGGATTGGCTTTTTTGCTGTCAAAACGGGGCTGTGAATGCTGCGGCGCGGTTTGACAAGCTCGATTTAGATCGATTTAAATCGAAGAGAGGGGCCTGTGCCGGTCGGCACAGTGCGAATCGGAGGCGGTCGCCGTCCGGGCAACGGGAGCGGGAATGTCGGCAACGTGGAGCGCGCGCCGCGAGGGCGCATGGGCAGTGGCGAAGCACACTTTGGCGCTGGCCTTGGCCGGGGCCCTGGTGCCCACGGCGATGGCCGGGCCGGCACGCAGCTTCTGGACCTCGTTCGAAGCCGGCGAGCCGGCCGCGGCCGAACCCGCGGCCACGGCGGGGACGAGCGCA
>NZ_CP013141.1:5632802-5647443 GCF_001442535.1 Lysobacter antibioticus
TGATCGCGTCGAACTCAACGCGATTCCCGAACCGCCGCCCATCGCGATATTGCCGGTCAGGGTCAGGGTGCCGCTGCCGCGGTTGCGCAGATACGCTGCCTCGCCACTCGGGCCGGCGGGCGGGTCCAACTGCCAATTGCGATTGGAGCTATCGCCGTCGCCCAGGTAATCGAGAACGGCGTCGGTCTGGCCGGAAGAGCCGAGACTGATCGTGCCATTGGCGACGGTGGTGGGCGCACCCAGAGAGCTGGCCACCCCCAGGTCGGCAATGGAAGTGAAACTGGACGCAGACCCGCCAAAGAAGCTGGTCCTGCCGGTGTAGTTGTTGAGGTTGTTGCTTACCGCCACGCCGTTGAACTGCGGGTTGCCACTGCCGGTAAAGAAGCCGCTGCCGACACCGGCGCCGAACAGCGAGACACCACCGTTGAGCGACACCGTTCGCCCGGCCAAACCGCCGCCCGTCGAGCCGACATCGAGGCGGGTCCCGTTGGCCATATTGACGGTATTGGCGATATTGCCGAGGGCCGAGTTGCCATTGACGGCCAGCCTGCCGGCGTTGACGTTGACGCTTCCGGTAAACGTGTTAACGCCGTTTAGGAACAGATTGCCCGTGCCCGCCTTGGTCAACCCCGCCGATCCGGCGATGACCGAGTTGATGGTCGTACTGATGCTGGTGCCGCCGTTGACGGTGACGGTCGGCGTCACGCCGCCGAGGGTCAAAGTGCTGCTATTGAGTATGTAGCCGTTGACGTCGAAAGTGAGGTTGTGGACCGTGATCGGCACGCCCAGAGTCACGGTGCCGGCGGTGCCGCCGAAGAAGGCATCGTCGAGTACGGCGTTGTTCCATGCGCTGTAAGGCCCGCTGACGCCGTCGCCGTTGGGGCTCCAGAACGCGCTACTGAGATTCCACGTGCCATTGCCTCCACGACCAACAGCCGTGCCGTTAGGGTCCCAGAACCGATTCACCGCCTGTGCCGGGGTATACAGCGACAGCAGCGCCAAGCACACGCCCAACTGCAGTGGCCAACTGCGCGCGGGGGGGAGCCTTCGACCTGGTTCCGGTCGAGCATGATGGCGCATGTGCGTCTGCGTTTGTCGACCCCTCCTCCGCTCTTGCCCCGGGAGGTAGCGAGTTCTGACGCGACGACCCAAGTATTCAGTGCGTGCGACCAGAGGATGCGGAAGATGCGGTTCATAAGTTTCTCCGGGTGACCGGTTCGCCTGCAGCACGATGACGCGCCTGCTACATCAACGACGGTCGCTATGTACAGATAGAGGTGATGTGCGGAATTAAGCGATCCCATCTCGAATGGCGCGACAAATGCTTCAAATCCGGCGATCAGAAGGGCGGGAGCCTTCGTGGAACGGCCAGGCCGGCGACCTGAGAGCACGACGAGATCTGGCACGATGCGCGGTATCGAGGCAGCGCGAGCCACCCTCTAGTGGTAAGCGTTAGCTCTCGGTTGCGAAAGCGTCTACACAATGGCTACGGTGCAAGCGAACTCTCCTTGCTGCATCACTCCGCACATAGTGGTCCGAACCTCAGCGAGGCTCTCCGCGCGAGCAACTTCATCTCTTGCGTGAGACAGCGTTATTTTTGGTGAGTGTCAGATAGCGAACTGCTAGCGCCTGTGGCTCGACGGCGCGGTAGATTCGACTCATGGCCTGCCCTCCCACACGTGAAACCCTAGCTGATCGAACCACGAATGCCATTGCAACGCTCAGACATCCGAGGTTCTATTGAACAGTCGGGCTATAGCAACTGATGCCGGACATAGACGGCAAAGCATTCCAAGCGGCCATCCTTAGCGACATTTACATCCATCGTGCTCCGATAGCTGTAGGCGGAGGCGGCTTACTCGCGGAGACAAGCCGCCTCCCGAAGACGGGGCGACCAGGGGGAAGGATCGCGCGCCTTCACCCCCTATTTATCATGAATAATTGATACATTCGTCACACTTCTAGACGCCGCCGACGAACGGTCAAAAAATTCGTTCAACGGGGCAAGCGCGCCCCAAAGTTGCCGGCCCGTCGCCAAAGAACCGTAGCGGTTCAACGTGCGCAACAATGGCTGCTAACAATTCATTCAAGCCGAAGCCGCTTCGCAATCATCGCCGAGTCTGAAGGAGATCGAGGGGTGCCCCCTCGATCTTTGGACTTTGAACTAGATCTGATCGTCGACTTCCGCCATCGGCCCGTTCGCTTTCACCGACGCAATGCCACCATCCCGAGCCGACTCAGCCCGCTCGTTCCGATAACCTGGCCATTCGATGCCTTGAGATTGAACATCGGCTTGCCGCTGCTGGAGTCCTTACGCTCATAGCGTTCATCGAGCACTGAGTTCTTCTTTACCGATTCGATACCATCCTCCGCACTACCCTTCGCATTGTAGAGCTCGCTAGTCAGAATGGTTCGTGGTTGCCCGCGTCCAGGACAAACCGGAACTGTGAGCCGGAACGACTGAGTACATAACGTGAGATGCTCACGTAACCTGCTGCAGAGTCGGAAGCGGCGGCAGAACGATTCGACGTCGACGTTGTTCAAGCCCTACAGAAGAATCGGCTGGATATAGCAAAGCTGATGGCCATGTCGATTGCCGGTCTAAAGCCAGCGTTAGCGGGATATGTTGCGAATCATCAGTCTCGGTGGGGGCAGCAAGATGGTGGCGCAAGATCATTCCATCAGCCCGAGTACGGTTCGGACTCATGAGGAAAGCGTCCTTCCGCAAGCTGGAGTGCTAGGCGCATGCTACGGCGACGCTGACGGCTACGCGGACCGGTCTGCTTCTGCACAGAGGTCGGGGCAAGCTCAAGCCTGGCGCTCTCTGATGTATGCACCTTCGGTTGCCGAGATAGAACAGGTTTGGCCGAGCGCGGCCCGCACCCTCCACTTTGCGAGTCAATCACGGCTTGGCGCTCTGGCGAGGCTCGGCAAAGGGCGTCGGCATCATTCCGGCACAGACATGGGTGCCATCGACTACAACAACTCGAACCGCCGCCCGTTCCATCGAGCCTGGACGGTGCGTGGCCCTCTTAATGAGCCCGCAGACGCTCCGCTCCAGTAGTAGCTCGCTGAAACCAAGCCATTACTGAAAAGAATAGTGGGCTGACCAATGTCACCGCCCAAAAATAGCGAGTTGCTGCCACTGAACCTTCCATGCGTTTGCTGGGCGGCACCAAGATAGTATCTCGATGGCCTGCCAGCAGCCTCTAGGCTCATCAGCACGATCGCGTCTTCGTCGCCGTCATTATCCAGATCTTTATACAAAGGACCGCTCACCACCCGTATCCGGTCCGCACCGAGGGCTTTGCCAGCGGCTTGAGACAGCTGACCAACACCACGATTCAGCACGACGGTCTCTCCGTCGATCGAATAGGTTGCATCCGCCGGATCGGTGCTCCCCGACGGGATTGATGGCACCGTGCGTGCATCGGTGTTCGCTGCCGCATTCGATGTCGCATCTGAAGCGGGCGAAGACTTGCCTGTGCAGGCCTGCATACCCAAAACCGCTAAACCTACGATCGACCATTTGTGTAGTCGGGCCATGATCTCGATTCACCCACATGTCCTATCGATATTAATGCCCCTCACTCATCACGCGATAAGTGAGGGGTGCCTACTCGGCGGAGCGGCTATCCGCATCGGATACACCCCGCCCGATGCCTATCGTTTCAGCTCTTTGGCCGCCGACAGCGTCGAAGGATTACGACGATTGGTGCTCGGGTAAGCCGTTATGACCATGCCGTTATCGCTGACCACAATGACCACGTTGGTTGCCACATAGGTCCGACTCCCGTAAGCGAACGAGATTGACGCATAGTTCCGCCGCTGATTAGTAGGCCTGGCGGGGTCCCTGGTAATATCCACTGGCCCATGGCTCACGAGCGCCGACATGATGAGGTCGGTCAACATAGCCGACGAGGTTACACCCAGCGTTTCCCACTCGTTCTGGTGTCCGCCGGGGCGGGTCGTCCAAATATGCTGGAGGCCGTAGCCGAATCGCGCAGTGTCGCCGTGCTGTCCGGTGACGTTCGGCAGGTAGACCACGAGCCTGCCCTGTCCAACGCGCATACCGTCATAGGCAGCCGCGGCGATATACCCGGAACCGCTATTGAAATTCGCCTCCGTCATGCCAAACGGCAGGCCGACGCGGGTATTCACCACCGTCCTTGCGAGTTGAGCATAGCCGGCGTCGCTTGGCCGGTAATAGTGTCCGCCATTCGAAACCTGGGCCCCAAGGCTGATGACATCGGTTTGCTCTGTAGCCGGTCGTCTCCTGCGCACGCCCTGTTGGACGCACTGGAAGCCGTCGTCCGCAGCGACAGTCTTGGTGGTGCAACTGGCCGATCCGACCCCTTTCCTTTTTTCTTTCCTTTGGCCGAGTCGACACGCGGCGCAATCGGCGCGATCGGGGTTGCGCTTGCTCCCGAGCTATAGGCAATGCGAGCGGCATTGTTGAGCAACCCCAGTGCATGCTGGGGATTATTGGTGATGATGGTATTCAGTGCCGCGCTGGTGGTGACAGGCAAACGGGAACTTCCTGCCCCAACCGCGGCCTCGTCCAGGTAAGTCGTAATGGCGGTAATCGCACTTTGAATTTCGGTGAACGAAAGCTCAGCCATAGAGGTGAGCTCGGTGCGCTCGCCCGCCGTACAGACTCCCTCGTCTACATCATCCGTCTCCGGACGATCCAGGCATACCTGGTAATTCATCGCAGCGGCGAACGAATCGTCGTTGGTGACGGCAGTGGTATGGCTGTCGATCAGTGTCAACAAAGGTGTATTGGTGGGCTGAGTGTCGATTACGGGAATCACGTCAGGCTCACTTGAAGGGCAAGCATCGGCCCCCGGCAAAGCCCAAAGCCCTCGCCCCCTGATAATCTGAATAAACTGATAAAATGCACCACCAAGCCAATCGATTGCCCGCACACATCTCCTGGCCCGATGACTTTCGCTCCTTTCAACGAGCGGAATTTTAATGTCTTCAACGTAGGCCAAGGCACTCGTTGCAGCATCCACGTAGCGCTTGGGAGGGTAAAATCCCCACGCATCCGGCTTGCTTTCTCTCCATAGGATGCCGAGCATGGAATACGGGCCAAGGCTCCAGGGGCCAGGGTCCTGCGGCCCGGCGAACAGGTATGGAGACCTCGACCACAGTTCGACCTGTTTCTTATCTAGCGCAATACGATCAGAAACAGAATTTTGCTCCTCAACCCGGCCCGAAGCGAGCTGAGCGCCAAGAACGACACGGCCATCCACTATCTCGGCTTCATTCATGGTGAAGACCATGAAGCCACCGTAATCGATATAATGCGGCAGCTTACCTTGCAATTCCGACGGAACCTCTTCGTCCGGCACGATGTACATCGTAAACAACGCATAGGTCGATTCAACCTCGCGCGTCAAATCGACAAGAACGAACTTCTCATAAGTCGGCGGGACGAGAGTCAATCTCTGGAAGCCTAGAATCGGCGTCTTGGCCATGAGACTCACATCCAGCGTTTTCCTGTCGATAAACCTTGCGCTGATTGCATTCATATTGTCCGGCGCTAATTCCTCCGCTGTGTCCAACGCCGAATAGAACGAAAAATCGCTAGTCTTCACCAAGGCTGATATCTTTCGGGCGACTTTCGTCGCTGCCGACTGATCGTCCCAACTGAAGAGATTGTCCGTAAAAACGCCACGCTGCGAAGGGAGGTGGCTTTCATTGTAGAACTGCTCAATTTTCGCCCCCCCTCCACTTCCGTTTTTTTCTGAATACAGCCCCCTCGAACGTATCGGCTCCGGGTTGAGCCATGGCCTGCGAAGCAAGCACTATTGCCGCAAATGCGCATAAGATCGCCTTTTTCATCATCACTCCCTTTATTGATTCTAAAGTTTGAGGGCAGTCGCGCGAATATCTTCTCCGCCGATCTTCGCCCGAAATTTTTTCTATCGGCGGCTCCTGCGCCGCCTGACAGCGATAGAAAATCCTATGAGGGTCCGGCGACTCTCCCCAGTAAAGTCAAATCCGGCAAATAGATATTCTGAGTGCACTCAATTGATCGCACCTACCGCATGGCACATGTATCGCGGCAGCATCGGGCCGCTCTTGCCGCAAACATGGGGCGGTCCTGGATAGGGATTAGATCTAGGATGCGAAATAGCGAATAGTCGTTGTCAGATAGGCAAAGAATTCCAACTTAGGTTGATCGACTTGTTCGTGACTCAAGTCACGGCGCGTACGGCTGTCGACCTGATGGGAATTCATCGCAACTCGGCGGTGCTGAACTTCCCCAAGCTGCGCCAATGCATTGCCGCTCGGATGGCCGAAGTCGAACCGGAGATCGCGGTGTTCGGATGCAGCGAGAGCGACTTTGGCGGAGTGCGCAAGGGCAAACGAGGGCGAGGGGCCGCCGGGGAAGTCTGTGTGTTCGGCAGCCAAGCAGCAGAATGCGCTCTCGTTTGTGCGCCTCGCCTCCTGAGGGAGCGCCTGCACCACCCTTCGCATTGAACAGCTAGGCGCCCATCTTTCTCCCGCCTAACAACGACGGGTAGAGCTTCTGACTCGTCCCCACGAGCCATCGCCTGGCTGCTTTCGGTGTGTAGATAACGCAGCAGATTTCGGTCTTTCGTTCTTCGTAGCAGTTTGAACTGCGGCACGATCACGAGCGGATCCCGCCTGAAACATGCCCACGAAAGATAGCAAAAGGATAGAACAAGAGATACCGTCTAACTGCATTTCCGCTCCCTCGGTTGGTTTGTCTATGTTCCTTCTATCGGATTCTTTAGATGCACTTGATCGCTCGAACAGCACGGCCGCCCATCTTCTTCTTTAGAAAGATAGATACCTTAGACGGCTTGGAATGCATAGGCACGCACCGCGAACACCCGGTTCGCAAATCGGCAACGCTTGCCAGCGCGTCCCGCCAAGAAGGCAACCCTTGCGTAGCGAGCTCTAAAGAGATCGCCGGAAGCGGTCTGCCAAATATAGAGTCACTGTCGATCCCTCTTTGTGCCTTCAGCAGCGCCCATATAGTTTGCTTCCAGCAGTCTAATCTGCGGCCCTCCCTTCTACAGGCAGTTCCTAGTTCCGATACACCATCACTACCGTTAAACGCCTGAGAGCTCAATGCGCTCAGCTTCGCAAGAAACGCGAAGATCTTGGTCGCCCAAGCGGAGACTGATGCCGGCCGGGTACAGACGAGAGGCTAGCCAAGCCGTTAGTTGCCCGCCGACTACAGCTGCTCCCAGCAGATATCCGAAGTAATCGCTCACACGCCCCCTCCGTCAGCCCTTGATGCCGCTGTAGACTATCGACCGTGAAAGGGGAGCCATTTCAAATATCGCCTATGGGACTACCCGCATCGCCTCCCGCTCCAAGACATTGAATTGGCTATCCTGGATCTCGATGGTGCCCGTGTACTGAGCTCCGGCCCCGCCAGCCGAGATGAAAACGCAGGTATAAGACAAGTTACCAGCTATTCGGGCGCCGTAACTGCAGTTTTCGTTCTGCCTCAATCCACTCGACACATTGCATGTGTTGAAGGCCAAGGGGACCGGAGCGGCGCTTGTGTTGGTATAGATCGCCAAAGCTCTGAGTGGTTCGCCCACGGTCGAGCCAAATTGAAAAATCCTACAGGTTACCGTCCCACCGCTCGGCCCGCCCTTTGAGAAGAGAGGCGGAGAGACCAAGCTCTCGGCCCATGCGGCACTGGAAAACAACATTGCCAGCAGGAAGGCGATGATCATTTTCGCTTGCGCTTTCATCTCATTCTCCTGAGAGTTGTGCGTTCTGATGTGCGGCCACGGGAAAAGCTAGCGTCGCTCGTAGAATTGAAATGTGCTTGCCGTCCACAGGTGAGGTTTGGTGGGCTTCGGAATTTGTGCGCGCCAAACGTGCAGTCGCGGATCGCGACGGGACATTGCGTGAGATTGCATGTATCGGGTAGCAGCCAATGTTCGACTGTCAGCAAGTCGGCCCCCCTCGGGTCTAGGGCCGATGGATATAGGGCGTGCTTTTTGGGCTAGCCACTGAATTCGAGCCGAGCCGCGAAGCGGCTTCGGCTCGGACGAATTGCTAGGCCCTTGGCTACCAACACCCGGCCGTTCAACTAGGCGGACCACTGCCCAAGCATTCCCCAGCGGTAGGTAACGCGTTGTCGACGCCTACCAGCAAGGGCAAGCCTACGATTGAGCATTTGACCTATGGGGCGGGCTGGCACCGTTTGTCGGCAAGTCAGCCTGCGCCCCTTTTCCTGAGCTTTTGGCTATGGTACGTTTTTCGTACATATATTGTGCGATTCTCGGCGGGGGGCCAAATGGACGACAAAAAGCGGGAAATCGAGGCGTGCCTTGAGCGCTTCTGGGACGAGATGTCTATCGAAATGGGCGAGGATCCTCAAGACACCGGGACCTTGATCGGTGCGCCCCTGGACTCCTTGACCGCAATGGAGGTGATGCTGGAAATCGACAAGCTGCTGAATCGAAAGATTCCAGCGGACATCGTTATCCGCAAAGGTGGATACGAATCGCGGGATCAATTCGTTGAGGATTTGACCGCGGAAGTTCTCAAATACGTGGCGGCGGAGCATACCGATGACTAGCCACGACAAGGATGCTCAAAGGGCCGAGATGGCGGAGCGGCTGCGGCAATCGCGGGAATATGTCGGCCTGTCTCAAGAAGAAGTCGCAAATGCATTAGGATTATCGCGCCCGGCGGTGACTCATATCGAGTCGGGTAGTCGCAAAGTGGAGGCCACCGAGCTGAGCGTTCTAGCCCGCTTGTATAGAAGGACACTGGAATACCTGTTGACGGGGAAGGAGCCGCCCCCGCAAGGACCTGAGCAGTTGGCCTTCTTAGCGCGGGCAATTAAGGGGTTGTCAGAGAGCGATCTCGATGAAGTGGCCCGATTCGCAGAGTTTTTGAAGCATTCAACGAAGACCAGCCGATAGGAGTAAGGAATGCTCCCTCACATCAGGAACGCCGCCGATCGAGCCAGAGAGGTCTATCACGACTCGGGTGCCAAGGCCCGTGTCGAGCAGGAGGGGTATACGCGAGTAGACCCTTTCTTGATTGCTGGGGGAGAGGGCGTTCCTGTGCTTCTTCGCCCCATGGACAAGCTTCTAGGAGCGTTCATTCGAGATGACGTGTCCGGGATCCTTATCAATTCCGAGCGGTCGGCGGGACTGGTGCACCTGACCTGCGCCCACGAACTCGGGCACTATTTCATGGGACATGGCTCGACGGCTGACGATTCCATGGACTTCGGGCCAAAGTCGGAGCGCCAGGAACAAGAGGCCGATTGGTTCGCATATCACCTCTTGACCCCTCGCGGCCTGCTTGCCAACGTCATGCGCCGCAAACGCTGGAGCGTCCAGTCGCTCAAGGACCCAACCGTCCTTTACCAGCTCTCCCTGCGGCTGGGAATTAGCTACACGGCTACGGCATGGTCACTCGCCCGCCAGAAGCTTCTGGAGACTGGCGTGGTCAAAGACCTACTACGAATTCAACCGATCGAAATCAAACACGCTCTGCTTGAGGGGCATCATTTCGAATCGCGCAAAGAGGTTTGGCTGTTGGATGAAACGGACCGCACCAGCATCCTCGAGCCGCGCACAGACGATCAGATACTGGTTAGGTTGAAGAGCAAAGCCTCATCGGGCTATCTCTGGTCATTAGGTGAACTCGCATCAGAAGGGTTCCAGGTCTGCCCAGCCCAGCGCCCCGCCGAGAAGGTGACCGACCCAAAGCAACTCGTGTTCGGTGTCACTACGGCTGAGTTCGTGTTGACTGTCGACGACCCGTCTCAAGCCGCGAACGGCGCCCCCATGATCCTGGCCATGGAGGAGAGGCGTCCGTGGCTGAAGGATGGCGAAGTCAACGCCGCGTTCGAAACCAGAGCCAAGTTTGAGCAAATTGGGCCTGGTCTAACCCGTGTTGCCAAGCAGCAGCTGTTGAGCGAGGTGCCAGTCGCGTGATCATCAAGGAAGATATCTCCCTATCGCAGACAGGCAACCCTGCGCGAGACCAAGGGGAGCGACCAACTTGCATTGCATTCGCGCTTTCGGAGCTAAACCTTCGATTCGCTCCGCAGGTCGAAGTGCTAAGCCCTGAGTACGTCTACCAGGGCGCTGCCAACTTGACGCCTAACTGGGCTCCGGGCGCCGGTGTCCGCTTAGGGCTTGCCCTGCAAGCGGCGTCATCCGGACAACCTGTCGAGGCAGACTTCCCGTACCAGACAGCGGAGCCCTCAGCGCCAGTTGCGACACCCCCAGCTGGTTTCGCCCTTTACGGCACGTTGCTTGATTTGCTCCCGCATGATCCCGAATCGATTGTTGAAACGCTTAGCAATCATCGGCCTGTTGGCCTTGGCCTGAGGTTGACTCAAAGCTTCTTCAACCCAGTGGACGGACTGATCGAATTCGAACAGTTGCCTGCGCCAAACACCGTCCTTCACGCTGTCACGGTGGTTGGGATTGGTCGGGACGAGAGCGGTGCTCCTTACTTCCGCATCCGCAACAGCTGGGGTGACAGTTGGGGAACGCACGGGCAGGCTTGGCTCCCTGAAACCTATATTCGCGAGCACGCAATCTGTGCTTTTGGAGGGTAAGCGTGGCAAAGGTATTCAGTGATGAACGATTTGTTCCTGTCTGGTTGGCCGCAGCGCGAAGCTTGAATGCGACACCTCAGAAGACAGAACGAAACTTTGTACTGGAGATCACCTCGCCGACTCTGCTCGGCGCCGGCGAACTGCAGATCATCAACGAAATTGACTCCACACTTCGGAAAACCGCTGACGGGATCGGCGTATATACCGTTGCTGGAACCATCTTTCCGCAAGGGCCGTACCTCCGGTTCGGCCGCCCCGACTTCTATAAGCGCTACCTGGACTCCATGAAGTCAGGGAAGAAGCGAGGGACTTGGGGTACGTACGCCATGCGCATGATGGATCGTTCCCATCCTAAGTCGAGAAAGACCAACAATCCTCTGGAAACGATCGTTAGCAAGCTTCAGAAAACCAAGACTGAGCGGAAAATAAAGTCCGCCTATGAGCTCGGCATCCACGATGTCAACGACTTGCTTGAAGGAGAAGTTGGATGCGAACTTCCCATTTACGAGCCCGCTATCGACGGGGGGCGCGCGACGAACATCCCCTGTCTCAGTCACCTGAGCTTCAAGCTCACCCCCGCGGCGGGCGCCGTCGATCTAACCGCAGTGTATAGATCACATCACTATGCGCAGCGAGCCCTCGGCAACTTGGTCGGGCTGAGTCAGCTACTACACTTTGTAAGCAAGGAGTCCGGATACGCTCCCGGGGTCTTAACCTGTATAAGCACGTTGGCTCACTTGGACGTGAGCTCGTTCGGAGGTGCCGACGCTGCAACCGCATTGTTAAAGCGGTTACCGTAGCCCTAGGGGTCAGAGCAGAACGGCCTGCCGGGTCCGGTCCAAGGCGTTGGCTGGCAGTCTATAAAGGCGCTGCATACCATCACGGAATTCCTTGACTCCGCCATAGCTCGGATGGCGAATAGTGATCACCGTTACACCAAACCGCTGTGCATAGGACGCCGCATCCTGCCCGATCCCAACAATCTGCCGGATCTTCAACCAGGAAATCAGGGCGCTGTTCAATTCATCGACCTGGTAAAGCTCGCGAGCTGTGAATCGGCGATTGGTGAACGGATTGTCAGGCTCGTGAGGATGAAATGGGAAAACGTTCCACAAGAGCGGTGGCGTTTCGATCGCTCTGATGACGGACCAGATCTCGGCTGCCGTACGTTCTGCAACAGCTGGGCCGCGAGTAGCTTGCCGAGAATGGCAACCGGGATAGCGCCTCGCTAGTTCCGGAAGATGGTACTCATCGGTCAAGGCTAGGCCAGTTCGGCGGCCGCCGCGGTAGCCGAGATCCCTACCCATCCAGATCGTGTCGACGCCGATCTCTGACGCTGCCGCCAAGTAGGTCCGCAGATTCCTCCTTCTGGACTCAGCAGCATCCGCGCGATCATGCACAGGACAAACGTCCGCATACGGGTTGAAGACGTTGTTGAGGCTCAGGGAGGAAAGCGCTTTAACGAAGGCGGTCGGGGTCATTGTACTGCTAACGTACTAAATGGGCGAAACGATAACTCGTGGCTTTCCATGTCTACTGAGACTATTCCACCACGGTGCAGTCTCAGAAGACGAAACACCTCAAATCCTTTCAAGATCGCGAGCTCCCACTGCCAGAGTCTACATTGGTCCACCTCGTAACCAGCAACCATATTTTGAATCTGCTTGAGGAGTCCGTAGTCGAGCTTGCCGGCCTCCACACCATCGTAGAATTCAAAATATTTGGCGTGGTTGAAGATCCAAGTGGCGATGCCTTCCTCAATGATCATGGCACGTGCACCGTCCTCGTTCTGGTCAATCTTTCCATCGGACTTGCGCTTGCGCTTCAGCAGGCCCCTCACTACGGGCGACCATCCAAGATAAGCAATGTAGGCGAGATGGAACACATCGTGAAAGCGGTAATCGTCTGCCTCGTTGCTATTATCGGTGAGGCGATCCCCGATGAAGACGCCGTTGAGCAGTTGAACTACGTAGCCATCGCGTTCGACGAACTCAATCTCGAATTGTCTTGGGAGCTGCTCGTGAGCGGGGAACTTACCATCTGGGTCGAAATAGTCCGTATAGATCCTGTCGTCGCCCGGCCAGCGACTCGAAATTTTGTCGAGGTTGTCCCGCGCAATGCTCTCGACACGCAGGTCAAAGCAGCCACAAGTGAGAACCCACTCGGCAAATAGGGTGCCAAAGTGTTCCCGCAGCGCTGGTGGACTCATCGCCCGAAACTGAGTTAACGATGTGCTGGCAAGACTTCCGGCTGCATTAGCTAAAATGCCCAGCTGCCTGACTCTGTCCAGGTCCCAGCCTTCTTTGTGGGTATCAAGGATCCCGTCAATTTGGCGGAAACTCACGGGCTCGGACACGGGTCGATCGTTTTCTCCGAAGCGCTTGCGCAATCGACGGATGCAGTGTTCGCCCAACTCATTGGGCGAAATCTCCAGGAAGGTCGCCGTCCCAACCAAATACCAGAGTGCATCGCCCAATTCTTCGGCGGCTAGAGCACTCCGTGGTTCCGTCAACTGATCGCGGACAGCCTTCTTTACCGAGGCGAGCAGCCCCCCAGCCTCTCCGAAGTACCCGAAGCGGAGATTGTCGAACTCGTCAGGCGTGCTCTCAAATCGATTGGTCTGTCGAGCCTTAAGTGCGTACTCGGGCAACGAGAGCGGCTGTGGTTGGGGTAGCGCGCGGATCATCTAGCAGTCCTTCGCCAAGAGGCGTTACCAGGGCATCATCGCTTGAGCGTTCCGCTGCAGCATATCTGCTCGGACGCGCTTACAGCAGGCGATCAACGTGGCGCGGTCAGCATCGATCGCCCCCATCAGCAAGGCGCGGTCACGAACCCTCATTGTTACGTCGTAGTGAGGATAGCGCCCCTTATTCTGAAACCAGCGGCGTTGCAATCCGAGCCGGGCCGCAAAATCGTGAAGTTCTTCCATCGAGTCGGCCACCAAGTGGCACCAATCTTTGCCCCGCCAGCGAATGCCTTCTGAGTCCACATAGACGGCCATCCGGGCTCGCAAAGTTGCAAATAATGTGCAAATATTTAGCACATATGGCCGAGCGATTCAACACACAAGCGGACGCCTTGCGGCTAGGGAAGCGCTTGCGTGAAGCTCGTGCTAGGGCAGGGATAACGCTTATTTTTGTGTCCGAGCAGACGGGGGTCGACCCCGGGCAAATTTCGAAGATGGAGCGCGGGCAAATGATCACGCTCTCTCCAAATGTGCGCAAACTTTGCACATTTCTCGGGGTGTCCGCTTTTTCCGTTCGAGCGCCGACAAGTGAGCTTGGCGCCAGGATTGACGCGTTGGTCGCCGGGGTGCCAGGCAGCGAGACGAGGGTGGCCAAGCTTATCGATGCAATCGAGGAACTTGTTCGGAACGCGACCTAGCTGGGCGCGCGCATCCCTCGATCCGAGCACCGTGGTGCTCCTGGAGCAATGGCGGCGCCAGTATGCTATCCGGCGCGCAACGCGCAGCGCGGCGACTCAGGGAGGGAGGAACGTGGAAAATGTTGAGAATCGCATTAACGAACTGGTGCGACGGACGAAGATCACCACCAGGTCAAGGTATCGAGCCAGCGAGCGCCTTGAGCGGCACCACAAGTTTTCGCAATGGACTGTGTCGCTCATATCGGCAGCGCTTGTATTTGTGCCGATGATGCAAGCGTTCAACATCCATTTTGGTGTCGAGGCGATCTATCTCAATGCCACGCAAGCAGTTCTTGCTGTGCTCATCCTGGTCTACTCGCTACTTCTCGGCCAAGAGAACTTCGTTTCGCGATCAGAGGCGATGCACCGCAATGGCGTCGAGCTTGGGCGCTTTGCTAGAAAGCTCGCCGGGATAAATGGTCCCGTGACGGCTAAATATTACGCTGAACTGACGAAGGAGTATTATGACATCCTCGAGAAGTACGCGAACCACAAGCCTATTGACTATCTCTTCACGCTGCTCACGGAGAAGCCCGAGAGTCGTAGCGAGTGGCTGATTTACGTCGGTCGCTGGACCAAAGCCCGATTGGTGACCGCCATGATCTTCTCCCACTACTTTGTCGCTAT
>NZ_CP013141.1:5647479-5661137 GCF_001442535.1 Lysobacter antibioticus
GCGCCGAACTGGTCGAGAACCCGAACCCGCCGGCACCGCCGCAAACCATGCCGAGTGCGCCGCCGGCCGCGCCCGCCGCTTCCACCGCCGCACAGACGCCGGCCACGCCGCTGCCCGGCAACCGTCCACCGCAGTACCCGGCGCAGGCCCTGCGCCGCGGCGAAGGCGGCACGGTGCGGATCCGGGTGACGGTCGACGAGCAGGGTTCGTTGAGCGATCTGCAGGTCGTGGAAGGCAGCGGTTCGCGCCTGCTCGATCGCGCTGCAGTGTCCGCCGTGCGCCAGTGGCGCTTCCGCCCGGCGATGCGCAACGGTCGCCCGGTGGCCGATGCGGTGATCGTGCCGATCACCTTCAACGCGAACCAGTGATCCGGGCCTTGCCTGTCGCTCGCCTGAATCTTCTTTACCTTCCGTTCACCGCTGGCTAACGACCGCGCTTGGAAGCTCGGCGCTCGGTCGCGCCCCCCGGGACCGCAGAAAGGAGGTCAAAAATGAGCGTTGCATCACATCCATTGGACCCGAACAGCCACGACCTCGACGCCACGCCGGCCCCCGATGCCGCTGCGATCGAAGTCGTACCGAGTTCCACCGGTCTGTGGTTGCTGCTGCTCCTGCTCGGCGCGACCTTCCTGGGTTGGTACTACTACGGCAAGCGCCCGCCGGCGCCGCCGCCGGCCCCGGCGATGCCGCTGGTGATCGTTCCGCCGATCGAGCGCAACAGCCTCGCCGAAGCCGTGCCGGCCGCCACCGCGCGCAAGACGGCCGTTGCAGCGGCCGCCGTCGAAGCCGCGGCGAAGCCGGAGGTCACGGCAAAGATCGACACGCCGCGCGTGACGCAGGCGCTGCCCTTGGCCGCCGACAACGCCGCACCGCGCTACCCGGCCGGCGCCCTGCGCCGCGGCGAAGGCGGCACCGTGGTGCTGCGGGTGAATGTCGGTGCCGACGGCAAGCCCGAGGACGTCGAAGTCGCGCGCCACAGCGGTTCGCGCGAACTCGACCGCGCCGCCTTGGTCGCGGTGCGCGATTGGCGCTTCCGCCCGGCGACCCGCGACGGCCGCGAAGTGGCCTCGGTGGTCGAGCAGCCGGTGGAATTCAAGCCCCGCCAATGAATCTCCGGCCGTGAGCCGAGATAAAACACCCATGACGGCGAAAGCCGACGACGGCGATACTCGCCTCACTCATCGCTGATCCCACATAGCAAAACGGCGGCCCAAGGCCGCCGTTTTGCGTCTGCAACAAGCTTGCGCCGGCGCCCTACTCGGCGGCACCGACCCGCATGCCCGCTTTCGCGGCCAAGGCTTCGAAACCCGGGAACGAGGTCGCGACGTTGGCGACGTCGCCGATGCGGACCTCGCCGCTCGCCAGTTGCGCGGCGATCGCGAAGCTCATGGCGATGCGGTGGTCGCCGTGGCTGTCGACTTCGCCGCCGTGCAAAGCGCCGCCTTCGATGATCGCTCCGTCGGGCGTCTCGACGATGTTCGCGCCGAGCGCGCGCAAGCCAGTCGCCATGGTGGCGATGCGGTCGGACTCCTTGACCCGCAATTCGGCTGCACCGCGGATGGTGGTGCGGCCCTTCGCGGTGGCCGCGGCGATGAACAGGGCTGGGAACTCGTCGATCATGTCCGGCACCAGCGCTTCCGGCACCTCGATGCCGTGCAGCGGCGCGTAGCGCACCCGCAAATCGGCGACCGGTTCGCCGCCTTCGGCGCGCGGGTTTTCCTCGACGATGTCGGCGCCCATCAGGCGCAACGCCGCCAGCAGGCCGGTGCGGCGCGGGTTCATGCCGACCGCTTCCAGGCGCAGTTCCGAACCCGGCACCACGCTCGCGGCGACCAGGAAGAACGCGGCCGAGGAGAAGTCGGCCGGCACCGCGATGTCGGTCGCGCGCAACACGTGGCCACCGCCCAGGCGCGCATACCCGGGCGAGAATTCGATCGGCCAGCCGAACGCGGCGAGCATGCGCTCGGTGTAGTCGCGGGTCGGGTGCGGCTCATGCACGACGGTGTCGCCGTAGGCGTACAGGCCGGCCAGCAGCAACGCCGACTTCACCTGTGCGCTGGCGACCGGCAAGGTGTATTCGATGCCCTGCAGCGAACGGCCGCCGCGGATGCGCAGCGGCGGCAGGCCGCCGTCTTCGGTTTCGATCTGCGCGCCCATCGCCGCGAGCGGCTCGGTGACCCGGCGCATGGGCCGCTTCGACAGCGAGGCATCGCCGATCAGCACGCTGTCGAAATCCTGCCCGGCCAACACGCCGGCGAGCAGGCGCATGCCGGTGCCGGCGTTGCCGCAGTCCAGCGCTTCGGCGACGCCGCGCAGGCCGTGCATGCCGACGCCGTGAACGATGCGTTCGCTCGCGCTCGGCGTTTCGATGCGCACGCCGAGGCGCTCGAACACGCGCGCGGTGGCGCGGGTGTCCTCGCCTTCCAGAAAACCGGTGACGCGGGTGATGCCTTCGGCCAGCGCGCCGAGCATCACCGCCCGGTGCGAAACCGACTTGTCGCCCGGCACACGCAGCGAACCGCGCAGGGGCGAACCCGTTCCGGCCGTCCAGGCCGCTTGTTCTTCGATGAGCGCACTCATGTCAGCACTTGGTCCAATGCCGCCAGCAGGCGGCGGTTCTCGTCGGGCGAGCCGACACTGATCCGCAGGCAATCGGCGAGCCCGTAGCCGGCCATCGGCCGCAGGATCACGCCGCGCTCGACCAGGGCCGCTTCGATCTGCGCGGTGCGCGGACCGAACTCGACCAGGACGAAATTGGTCTGCGAGGGGAAGACGCGCAGGCCGCGCTGCTGCAAGGCCGCCGCCAGCGCGGCACGCTGTTCGGCGTTGCGCGCGCAAGCCCAGTCCAGATGCGCCTCGTCGGCCAGCGCCGCGACGCAGGCGGCCAGGGCCGGGCCGTTGACGTTGAAGCTTTCGCGCAACCGGTCCATGACCTGGACCAGGCCGGGCTGGGCGAGCAGATAGCCGACCCGCAAACCGGCCAGACCATAGGCCTTGCTGAAAGTGCGGGTGATGGCGAGGTTCGGATAGCGGCCGAGCAAGGACAGCGCGCTGGCGTAGTCCGGGGCCTCGGCCATTTCGGCATAGGCCTCGTCCATCACCACCAGCACATCGGCCGGCACGCGGTCGAGGAACGCGATCATCGCTTCGCGCCCGAACCAGGTGCCGGTCGGGTTGTTCGGATTGGCCACGTAGACCAGGCGCGTGGCCGGGCCGATCGCAGCCGCGATTGCGTCGAGGTCGTGGCCGCAGGGCATCGCCGCGTCGCGCGGCAGGGCCTCGACGATGCGCATGGTCGCGCCGGCGGCCTGGGTCGCGAGTGCGAACACGGCGAAACCGTAGCGAGAGAACACGACCTCGTCGCCGGGGCCGGCGAACACCTGCGCGAGCTGCATCAGCAACTCGTGCGAGCCGTTGCCGAGTTGGACCTGGGCGACGTCGACGCCGTGCTTGGCGGCGAGCGCGCGCTTGAGGTCGGCGCCAAGCGGGTCGGGATAACGATGCAAGGCGTGCAGCGAGTCGAGGATCGCCGCGCGCGCCTGCGGCGACGGGCCGTAGGGGTTTTCGTTGGAGCCCAGTTCGGCCAGGTTGGCCTCGCCGAAACGGCGCCGCAGCGCGACCAGGTCGTGACCCGGGTCGTAGGCCTTCAGGCGCTGGATGCCGGCCTGCGCGCGCGCGGCGAACCAGGCTTCGTCATAGGCCGGCGCGCCCCTGTCCTCGCGACTGGCAGGCTCTTGCGCTTGCGTGGCCGGCGCGCTCATGCGATCGCCACCGGGTAGGAGCCGAGCACCTTCACTTCGTGCGCCAGCTCTTCCAGTTCTTCCAGCGCTTCGCGCATCGCCGGCTCCTGCACGTGGCCGCCGATGTCGACGAAGAAGGCGTACTGCCAACGGCCGGTGTGGCCCGGACGCGACTCGATGCGGTTCATGCTCAGGCCGCGCTTGGCGAACGGCGACAGCACGTTGTAGAGCGCGCCCGGCTCGTCCTTGATGAAGATCAGCAGCGAGGTGCGGTCGTTGCCCGACGGCGTGAACAGTTCGCGGCCGATCACCAGGAATCGGGTGGTGTTGTCGGGGCGGTCCTCGATCGGACCGGCGACGGTGCGCAGCCCGTACACGCTGCCGGCGCTGGCACCGGCGATCGCGGCGGCGTCGTCGGCATTGCGCGCCCGGCGCGCGGCTTCGGCGTTGCTCGATACCGCGATCTTCTCGGCTTTCGGCAAGTACTCGCGCAACCAGGCCTTGCACTGGGCGAACGACTGCGGATGCGAATAGACGCGTTCGATGTCCTCGATACGGCCGCTGCGCGAGAGCAGGTGCTGGTGCACGCGCAACTCGACTTCGCCGCTGATCTTGAGCCCGGAGGTCAGGAACATGTCGAGGGTCGACTGGATCGTGCCCTGGGTCGAGTTCTCGACCGGCACCACGCCGAAATCGGCGTTGCCGGCTTCGACTTCCTGGAACACTTCCTCGATGCTCGCCAGCGGCAGGCCGTGGATCGAGTGGCCGAAATGCTTGTACACCGCCTGCTGCGAATGCGTGCCTTCCGGGCCGAGGAAGCCGATCTTGAGCGGCTCCTGCTGGGCCAGGCAGGCCGACATGATTTCGCGGAACAGCCGCACCAGCACTTCGTCGTTGAGCGGACCGTCGTTGCGGTCGACCACCCGGCGCAACACCTGGGCCTCGCGCTCGGGGCGGTAGTAATCGACCGCGGCGGCGAGCTTGCCCTTGGCCTTGCCGACCTGGTTGGCGAACTGCGCGCGCTCGCCGATCAGTTCCTGGATGTGGCGGTCGATGCCGTCGATGCGCTCGCGCAGCAGCGCCAGGTCGGGACTGACCACGGCCGGTTCCGACCCGGCTTTCGCCTTGCCGACGGGCTTCTTTTCGGTGGCGCCCTTGGCGGCGGCCGGTTTCGGCTGGCCGGGCTTGGCCGGCGGCTTGCGGTCTGCTTGCTGGGTCTTGCGTGACTTGTCGGTCATTGTCGTCTCGTCGCTACCGAAGGTGTTGCGATGCCGTCCCTGGTGGAACACGAAGCCTTCGGATCGCACGGCCCGGCCATCCGAGACCGGGCGTTCGCAGCCGCGGCCGATGCCGATGCGGCATCGGCCAAGCGCGGCGGCTTACCCGTGCCGTTGCTGGAAGTCCTGCATGAAGGCCGCGAGCGCTTGCACGCCCTCTTCAGGCATGGCGTTGTAGATCGAGGCGCGCATGCCGCCCAGGGCGCGATGGCCCTTGAGCGAGATCAGGCCCGCGTCCTGCGCTTGCTTGAGGAAAGGCTTATCGAGCGCTTCGTCCTTGAGGAAGAACGGCACGTTCATGCGCGAACGCGCAGCGGTCGCCACTTCGTTGCGATAGAAGCCGCCGGAGTTGTCGATCACGCTGTACAGCAGCTTGGACTTGCGGTCGTTGCGCTTGGCGAATTCTTCCACGCCGCCTTCGGCCAGCATCCACTTGAACACCAGGCCGGCCAGGTACCAGTTCCAGGTCGGCGGCGTGTTGAGCATGGACTCGCCCTTGACGTGGGCGCGGTAGTCGAAGATCTCCGCGCGCGGCTGGCCGGCGCGTTCGAGCAGTTCGCGCTTGACGATGACCACGCTGACGCCGACCGGGCCGAGGTTCTTCTGCGCGCCGGCATAGATCACCCCGAACTTCGACACGTCGAGCGGTTCGGAGACGATGCTGGAGCTGAAGTCGCCGATCAGCGGAACGTCGCCGGTGTCGGGGATGTCGCGGAACTCGACGCCGTGGATGGTCTCGTTGGCGGTGTAATGCACATAGGCCGCATCCTTGGACAGGGCCCAGGTGTCGCGCGCCGGGATGGTGCGGAAGCCGTCGGCCTCGCCGTTGGCGGCGATGTTGGCGTTGACGTAAGGCTTGACCTGCTTGAGCGCGGTCTTGCCCCAGTGGCCGGTGACCACGTAGTCCACGGTCTGGCCCGGGTCGGCGAAGTTCAGCGCGATCAGGGCCTGCTGCGCGGTCGCGCCGCCCTGCAGGAACAACACGGCGTAATCTTCGGGGATCGACATCAGCGCGCGCAGGTCGCGCTCGGCCTCGGCGGCGACCTGGATGAATTCCGGGCCGCGGTGGCTGAGCTCTACGATCGAGGCCCCGGCGTTGTTCCACTCCAGCAGTTCCGACTGCGCCTGCAGCAGGACCGGTTCGGGCAGGGTCGCGGGACCGGCACTAAAGTTGAAAGCGCGGGACATCGGAAACTCCGTAGTGGGGGTTGGCCCCTCAGTATGCCGCAGTGCAACACCGTGTGCGCCTCCGTTTCTCGCGCAACTTTTGCCCCGTTGGCTGCCTCTATCCTCACATCGGGTCCCGTATGTCGTGGGGACTCGGAACCCGCCCCGCCGGAGCCGTCTCATGTCGTTGCGCGATGCCCTCGCTATCCCCTCCTCTCAGATCACCGACGAGGCCGTCTACCGCGAACGCCGGCGCCTGCTCGCCGCCTTCGCCCTGACCCCGGCGCTGGGCCTGTCCGGCTGCGCCGAGGCCGAACCGCCGGCGCCGCGGTCGCTGCCGGCGGCGAGCCCGGAGCAGATGAAGGCCGGCTTCCGCACCGACGAGGTCCTGACCCGCTACGAGGACATCACCACCTACAACAACTTCTATGAGTTCGGCACCGACAAGTCCGACCCGTCCCGGGCCGAGCGGACCCTGCGCACCAGTCCGTGGACGGTCGCGGTCGGCGGCGCCTGCGCCAAGCCGGGCAAGCTCTCGCTGGAGGACCTGATCAAGGGCCTGGCCCCGCAGGAGCGGATCTACCGGCTGCGCTGCGTCGAGGGCTGGTCGATGGTGATCCCCTGGCTGGGGGTGCCGCTGGCCGACGTGCTCAAGCGCTTCGAGCCGACCTCGAAGGCCAAGTACGTCGCCTTCACCACCCTGGCCGACCGCAAGCAGATGCCGGGCCTCGCCTATCCGTCCATCAACTGGCCGTATCGCGAAGGCCTGCGCATCGATGAGGCCATGCACCCGCTGACCCTGCTCGCCACCGGTCTGTACGGCAAATCGCTGCCGCAACAGAACGGCGCCCCGTTGCGCCTGGTGGTGCCGTGGAAGTACGGCTTCAAGAGCATCAAGTCGATCATCGCCATCACCTTCGTCGAGCGCCGGCCGCTGACCAGCTGGAACGACCTGCAACCCAGCGAATATGGGTTCTTCTCCAACGTGAACCCGAGCGTCGACCACCCGCGCTGGAGCCAGAAGACCGAGCGCCGCATCGCCGGCACCGGCAGCAAGTTGTTCGTCGACCGCATCCCGACCCGCTTGTTCAACGGCTACGGCGACCAGGTCGCCAGCCTGTATGCCGGCATGAGCCTGCGGCTCTGGTTCTGAGATGGCGAAGGAATCCGGATCGGCGGCGCCTTCGTCCGCCTCGTCTTCCGCTTCCCGGCGTCCGACCGGGGCGGCATTAAAACGCCGGACTCCGGTTGGCGTGATCTGGGCCAAACTCGCCGTGCACGCGTTGGCCTTGACCCCGGCGGCGATCCTGGCCTGGCAGATCCGCTCCGAAGTGCTGACCGGCAGCGGCGGGCTCGGCGCCGACCCGATCGCCGAAATCGAGCACCGCCTGGGCTTGTGGGCGCTACGTCTGCTGATGATCGCGCTGGCGGTCACGCCGTTGCGCCAGCTCAGCGGCCAGCCGGTGTTGCTGCGCTTCCGCCGCCTGCTCGGCCTGTATGCGTTCTTCTACGCCAGCCTGCACCTGACCGCGTACCTGGTGCTCGACCTGAAGGGCTATTGGACGCAGATCTTCGAGGAGATCGCCAAACGGCCCTACATCACCGTGGGCTTTCTGGCATGGCTGCTGCTGATCCCGCTCGCGGTCACCTCGACCCAGGGCATGATGCGGCGCCTCGGCCGGCGCTGGGGGCAGTTGCACCAGCTCGTCTATGCGATCGCCGTGTTGGCCGTGCTGCATTTCTGGTGGCTGGTGAAGTCGGACATCCGCGAGCCTTTGCTGTACGCCACGATCCTGGCCGTCCTGCTGGGCTGGCGGGTATGGCGCAAGGTCGCCGAGGCGAGACTGCGGCGCAGAGCCGCGGCGCAATAGGCGCGATTCACCGCTCACCTGTAGGAGCGGCGTCCCACAGGGATTTCCTCCGGTCATAAGCCGCGACCGCGACCGCAGCAGATAGCGGCGCGACCGGACACGGGACGGTCGCGGCTTGCGCCGCTCCTTCCCCGGAACTACGGCTTTCTGTAGGAGCGGCGCAAGCCGCGACCGCGAAAAGCAAATAACGGCGCTGATACGACGCCACGGCGTCACTTGAAGGAACACGGTCGCGGCTCGCGCCGCTCCTACCCTGTCTCGGGCTCAGCGGGTGCCGTACAGCAACAGCAGGCTCAGCAGGCCGGCCATCACCACGGCGGCCAGCAGCAACCAGGGCATGCGCCGCACCGAGGCCGGCAGGGCCGACGGCGGCTGCATGCGTTCTTCGTTCGAGGCCGCTTCCTGGGCCAGCTGGGCCTGCAGGGCTTCGGCGGCGCTGAACTGGCGGGTCGGGGCTTCGATCACGAAACGGTGTTGGCCGTCGAGCAGCAACTGGTCGCCGGGCTTGAGCAGGGCGTGACGCACCGGCTGGCCGTTGACCACACTGCCGTCGACCGAGCCGACGTCGCGCAGCACCACCCCATCGGCATGGGCTTCCAGGCGCGCATGGCGGTCGGCGAAGGCCGGTTCGTTGATGCGGATGTCGCAATCGCCGGCGCGGCCGATCAGGCGCGGCTGCTCCAGGGTGTAGCAACGCCCGTGATGAATGCCGCCGACGCCGCGCACGACCATGCGCGAATCGGCCGGGATGTCGACCCCGAACGGCGGCGCGGGTTCGGGCTTGTCGTCGATCAGCAGCAGTTCGACGCCGTCGAGAAAGATCGCATCGCCGGCGCGCAGCATCGCCACGCGTTTCACCGGACGGCCGTTGACGTGCAGGCCGCGCAGGCCTTCGCGCACCTGCAGCCAGACGCCGCGACGGTCGACGCTGAGTTGGGCGATCGCCGCACCGGCGTCTTCGACCAGCACGGTGCGGCCGGCCGAATCGCGGCCGATCGCATGCACCCCGGGCTTGAGGGCCAGGTCGGCATGTTCGCGATTCGGGTATCGAAGTTTGAGGGCGCTCACTCCGCCGCAATCTAGCAGGTTGTCGAATCGCGTACATCTCCGTGAGCGCAGACCGAGCCGAGCGCTGCGGCGAGTTCGCACCGATACCCGGCGGCAACGTCGCCTCGCCCGCTCGCAACACCGCGCCGCGGCGCAGCGCGCCCCAGGCTTGGATGCGCCCGTCCCTGCCCCCACAATACCGGCCTCCAGGGAGAACCCAGACCATGTCCAGCATCGATATCCGCCATCCGCACTCGCTCGCTCCGGCCAAAGCCCGCAAAGCCGTCGAGGAAGTCGCGAAGAAGCTAGCCGAACGTTTCGATGTCGAGTACGACTGGGTCGGCGACACCCTCAACTTCGTGCGCAGCGGCGTCGACGGCAAGATCTCGCTGCAACCGAATCAGTTGCACGTGACCGCGCAACTCGGCTTCCTGCTCGGCGCCCTCAAGGGCCCGATCGAGTCGGAAATCCGCCGCGTGCTGGAAGAACGCTTCAAGTAAGCGGCCGCACGCAGGCATAGCGACGGCGGCGCTCAGTCGCCGCGAACAGCGACACCGCCCGGCCGCATTCGCTCCGGGCTCAATCCAAAGCCGGAAACGGATCGGCCTCGCCCGCGAACAGCCGCGCGGCGATGTCGCGTTCGTCCTGCTCGATCTCGGCGATGAACTCGCGCACGTCGCCGAGCCGGCCGAACGCCGCGAAGCCGCGTTCGAGAAAGCCCTGCAGCTCGGACAGGCCGGCCGCCTTGGCCGGACCGCGCGAGAGTTTGAGCAGGGTCAGGATGCCCGGCATCCGCACCGCCTGCCCGAGGCCCAGGCCGACCGCGGCGATCAGCTCGATCTGGTGGCCGCGCAGCCGCGGCAAGCCGCAGGCGCGGTAGATCTGCGCGTACAGCGGGCCGTCTAGACGGCGCCGGCGCGGCGCCAGCTCTTGCAGGCGCTCGGCCATGCGCAGGTCGAAGGCGTGCGTCAGCAGGCCCAGCTCGATCGCATCGGCGACCGTGCTCAGCAACGAGCCGGGCAACAGCCGCTGCATCATCGGCAAGACCTTGGCGATGTCGGCGTCGCGGCGGCTGAAGTCGCGGTCGTTGTAGACGTCGCTGAGGAAGAACTGCGCCGCCGGGCGCCGGCGCGGGTCGCGCAGGAAGCGGTCGAAGCTGGCTTCCAGGCGTCGTGCCTGCCACAGCCGCAGCTCGGGCAGCCAGCGCAGGCGATTACGCGGTTCGCGCCCGGGGTCGTGCAGGGCCTGGTGGCGGGCCAGCAGACACCCCAGACGCTGGCTATGTTCGGTCGTCCTGGCCATCGCGACGATGATCGCGGCGCCGGCCGGCCTCCGCAAGCCGACCGACGTGCCAACCGGCACCGGCCCATCGGCCCGGCTCAGACCTTGGTCCTAGCCCCCTGGTGCTCCGCCCGTCCTGGGCTACACTCGACCGAATTCCGCCCGGGCCGTGCTGCCTATCACATGCTGTCACTCCATTCCGCCCGGAACCGGGCGAGCCGCAAACGTTCGGCCCACGGCACCAACGCTTCTGCACCGAAGATCGGCCTGGCCATCGCCGGCGGCGGTCCCATCGGCGGCATGTACGAGCTCGGCGCGCTGCGCGCGCTCGACGAAGCGATCGAAGGCCTCGACCTCACCCGCCTGGACTGTTACGTCGGCGTCAGCAGCGGCGCCTTCCTCGCCGCCGGCCTGGCCAACCGCATGGACACCGCCGAGATGTGCCGGATCTTCGTCACCGGCGACAGCGCCGATGTCGAGTTCCGCCCGGAAACCTTCATGCGCCCGGCCTTCCTCGAGTACGTCAAGCGCGCGGCGAGTTTTCCGCGCCTGGCGACCGAGTGGTGGCGCGAGCTGCTGTTCTCGCCGCTGGAGGCGCGCTGGTCGGACCTGATCACCCGCTTCGGCGGCCTGATCCCGAACGGCCTGTTCGACAATGCTCAGGTCGAGCTGTTCCTGCGCGAGGTCTTCACCCGCCGCGGCCGCAGCAACGACTTCCGCGAACTCGACGCCGAGCTGTACGTGGTCGCGGTCGACATCGACAGCGGCGACGCGGTCCGCTTCGGCGGCGACAACTGGAGCGACGTGCCGATCTCGCAGGCGGTCCAGGCCAGCGCCGCGCTGCCCGGGCTGTACCCGCCGGTGCA
Organism: Lysobacter antibioticus; assembly: GCF_001442535.1. Lineage (NCBI taxonomy): Bacteria > Pseudomonadati > Pseudomonadota > Gammaproteobacteria > Lysobacterales > Lysobacteraceae > Lysobacter > Lysobacter antibioticus. The sequence continues at coordinate 5,658,728 of NZ_CP013141.1, forward strand.
GATCCGCGGCCGCCATTTCGTCGACGGCGCCCTGCGCCGGACCATGCATGCCTCGGTGGTGCTGGATCGCGGCATCGACCTGCTGATCGGCATCAACCCGCTGGTGCCGTTCAACCACAACCAGGGCGTGCCGGTCGCCGAGGACAACAGCCTCGCCGCGGGCGGCCTGCCGGCGGTGCTGTCGCAGACCTTCCGCACCCTGCTGCAGTCGCGCATGCAGGTCGGCCTGGCCCGCTACGCCCAGCAATACCCGGACATCGACCAACTGGTGTTCGAGCCCAACGCCGAAGACCGCGAGTTGTTCTTCACCAACGCCTTCAGCTTCTCGGCGCGCCAGCGCATCTGCGAGATCGCCTATCGCAACACCCTGGCCGACCTGCACCTGCGCGCCGACGTGCTCGGGCCGGTGCTGGCCGCACACGGCCTGCGCCTGCGTCGGGACGTGATCGCCGACAGCCAGCGCTCGATCCTCGACGGCATCACACCGCCCAAACGCGATACCGAGACCACCGCACGCTTGCGGCGTGCACTGGACGACGTCGACAGGCTGGTGGCTCAGCCACGGCCGCGGCGCCGCAGGACGGCGTCTGCAGCCAGAAGCGAGAAGTGAGTGGAGAGGAGTGAGAAACGAGTGAAAGCGAGCCGGCTTTCACCCGTTTCTCACTCCTCGTTCTCATTACCGACCCCTCGCTCTGCGTTGGTGTGATTACTCTAGACAGGGGGGCCATCTTGAGTGCACAGCGATAGCACTCATTACAGGACGTCCATGGCCGCCAAGTTCAAGAAGACCGCTAAGAAGACCACCGGCAAGAGCAGTAGCGCCGGCAAGGGCAGCGCGCAGGAACAGGCCGAGCGCCTGTCCAAGACGCTCAGCGAATCCGCGCAGCAGATCTGGCTGGCTGGCGTCGGCGCGTTCGGTCGCGCCCAGGCCGAGGGCACCAAGCTGTTCGAAGGCCTGGTCAAGGAAGGCCTGAGCCTCGAGCAGACCGCGCGCAAGTTCACCGGCGGCCAAGCCGGCGTGCTGCGCGACGCGGTCGAGTCCAAGGTCGGCCAGGCGCGCGAACGCGCGTCCGACACCTGGGACCGCCTCGAGAAGGTGTTCGAAGAGCGCGTCCAGCGCGCCTTGGTCAAGCTCGGCGTGCCGGGCCGCGACGACCTGAGCGACCTCAGCGAGCGCGTCGAGTCCCTGACCCGCGAACTGCGTCGCCAGGGCGGCAGCGCCCCGAGCGCACGCAAGAGCGCAGCCAAGGCACCGGCCAAGCCCGCCGCGAAGAAGGCCGCGGCGGCCAAGCCGAAGGCGCAGAAGTCGCCGGCGGCGAAGAAGGCCACGCGCAAGTCCATCGCGCGCCCGAAGCCGCCGGTCGCACCGTAAACCAGCTTCAACTCCGGCTTCACTGCGCTGCGGGTCATCCGCAGCGCGACGTTTAAGCCCGCCAGTCCGCGCTTCCGTATGCTCCCCTCCCCTTACGGTTTCGGACTGGCGGGCTTTCTTATGCCTGCGACCGCCGCGGTCGGGTCGCGACGATGCCCCGCATCGAACACCGCACATCCGCCATGCCGTAGCGGATGGACTTCACGCTGACACCGAATCGTCGTTCTTGATGGAACGGCCGATAACGAACACGTCAATTTCGCGAACTACGTCTCAGTTCACACAAGTGCTAGATGTCGCAGGCCGTATATCCTCAGCGTCTTTTATGGGCCTAGCGCTTCATGTCGAGTTTTTCCCTGTGGGCTGCTGCCGCCGTCGCACTGACGATCGGATTGGTGTCCACCGCCTATTTGTGGTCCTACCGCCGTCATCGCACTGAGGTCGCCACCGGTATCGCCGGCCTGGCCAAGATGCGCTGGCGCGAGTTCGCCCGCCTGATCGTCGAATCCCTGCGCGAACGCGGCTTCGAAGCCGAGTCGGTCGAGGAGTCTCTCGCTCGCGGCACCCAGGCCGAGCTGCGCTTGCTGCGCGCCGGCAAGCCCTGGCTGCTGTCGTGCAAGCTCGGCGACGCCGACTATCGCGTGTCGGCGGCGACCGTGGCCGAACTGGCCGATGCGGTGCGCTTCAACGGCGCCGCGGGCGGGATGATGGTCACCACCGGGCGCTTCGACAGCAATTCCGAGCGCGTCGCCAACGGCCTGGACCTGTACAGCGGCGAGACGCTGTGGGAGCTGGTCGAACCGCAGTTGCCGGCCTCGACCCGGCACGAGGTCATCGCCGCCGCGCAGAAGCGCAGCATCGGCACCATCGTCGGGGCCTGGGCCGCGGCGATCGTGCTGGGCCTGATCGCCGGCTTCGTCGTGCCGCAGTTCGTTTCCAGCGAGCCCGACGCCCCGGCGCCCGCGCAAGCCACGCCGGTCGACGCGGCCGCTTCGCAAGAAGCGCCGTCCGACACCGCGGCCCCCGCCGCCGCGTCCA
>NZ_CP013141.1:5661173-5673626 GCF_001442535.1 Lysobacter antibioticus
CGGCGCCGTGCAGGCGGACTAACCGCGGTGGCGGCGGTGCCCGGTCATCGGCCGGTCCCGCTCGTCGCGGCAAAAACCAAGGCCCGCCGATGCGGGCCTTGGTTTTTTGCGGATCTCGCACCGACGCGCGTTACTCGCTCGGCGATGCGTATCCGTCGAGGTTGCTGACGATGTTCATGCACTTGCCGGTGCTGTCGCAGGCGGCGTGGGCGATGTTCTTGTCGTTGCAGTTGCCGTAGGTCTTGGTGGTCTGGCTGGTCGCCGGCAGGTTGCCGTTGGCGACCGGCAGGTAGAACACCGAGGATTGCGCGCCGATCACGTTGCACGAGGGCAGTTGGTTCGCGCCCTGGCTGTATTCCTCGACGAAGCTGACGGTCTGGCTCTTGAAGCCGCTCCAGGTGGCGGGGATGTTGATCGTGGCGACGGTGATGCTTTCGCCGCTCATCAGGTCGGTGACGACGCCGGTCACCTTGGTCGAGGCGCGGATCACGTCGACCTTGTACTTGTGGCCGGGCTTCCAGTTCCATTTGATCTGGCACTGCACGCCGCTGCCTTCGTGGGAGAAGTGGCCGCAGCTGGCCCGGCTGGATGCATCCCAGCCGCTGGCGAGCCAGATCGAGAAGTTGAGCCAACGCTGGCCGCTGCGATTCTGCAGGCCGATGTAGCCGCCGTCGCCGCCGTGGAACCAGAACTGGTTGGCCCAGTAGTAGTTCGACCGCGAGCCGCCGTCGTGATTGACCTGATCGTAGAAGGTGAGCTGGTTGTAGCCGGCGGTGGTCGCCGGCCAATGCGCGTCGGTGCTGACGATCCCACCCACGACCACGGCTTGCGCGGTCGGCCCGATCAACATGCCTGCTGCGATCAGCCCGGTCAGAGCTAGCTTCTTCATTGCGGTTCCTCTTGCGGATGGGGCCGCCCGCGAATGCGGATCGGCGCACTGCGTGGGTGCAGCGCGAACCTAGCGGTCCGCACGACACAGTGGAACGGCCGATATCGTTGTCATCCGGGAGTGCGGCGGTAGCCGATCACGTTATCGATCATTGCATCGCGATCCGCGCTTGGCGCCGCCACGGAAGCGTCGCGAAGAATGCGCGGCGACTGCGGATATCGGCGCCGTCGTCCTGTTTGTGCGGCGGTGCATCGAGCGCAGGCGCCTTCGTTGAAAGACAACGGTGTCTTCCGGGGGCGATGCCACGTCGAGGCAGCCGTCGCGCGTTGCGGTCGCGAGCTATTGGCGCCGCGAGGCATCGGGCACGCTGGCTCGGGCGGTGGGTTCCGGCCCGGCGATGCTTTAAGACTTCTTGGTCCGTTTCGCAGTGCCGTCTCGCCTGGACGAATCGCAGCGGGCTCGCCCGAGGCCGGCACGAGCGCGGCCGGCGCGCGCTGGTGGCACCCAGCGAGCCCGCATCGGCCGATTCGGTACAGCGCCTCGCTCCCCAAGCGGGACGCGAGCGGGTATCTTCACCGCCCTCCCGCGTCCCCAATGCTCCAATCCAGCCCCTATGGCCAAGAAACAACTCCGTCGCGACCCCGGTTTCGACGCTTTCGTCCGTGTCCGCGGCGCGCGCGAACACAACCTCAAGGACATCGACGTCGATATCCCGCGCGATGCGCTGGTGGTGTTTTCCGGCGTATCGGGTTCGGGCAAGTCCTCGCTCGCTTTCGGCACCCTCTATGCCGAGGCGCAGCGGCGTTACCTGGAATCGCTGTCGCCGTATGCGCGGCGCCTGATCGATCAGGTCGGCGTGCCCGACGTGGATTCGATCGAAGGCCTGCCGCCGGCGGTGGCCCTGCAACAGCAACGCGGCAGCCCGAACGTGCGTTCGACGGTCGGCAGCGTGACCACCTTGTCGAGCCTGCTGCGCATGCTGTACTCGCGCGCAGGCACTTACCCGGCCAAGCAGCCGATGCTGTATGCCGAGGATTTCTCGCCGAACACGCCGCAGGGCGCCTGCCCGAATTGCCACGGCCTGGGCTACGTCTATGAAGTGACCGAACAAACCATGGTGCCCGACCCCTCGCTGAGCATCCGCGAACGCGCGATCGCATCGTGGCCGCCGGCCTGGCACGGACAGAACCTGCGCGACATCCTGGTGACCCTGGGCTACGACATCGACAAGCCCTGGCGCGATCTGCCGAAGAAGGATCGCGAGTGGATCCTGTTCACCGAAGAGCAGCCGTCGGTGCCGGTGTACGCAGGCTTCAGCGTCGCCGAGACCCGCGCCGCGTTGCGCCGCAAGGCCGAGCCCAGCTACATGGGCACCTATATGGGCGCGCGTAAATACGTGTTGCATACCTTTGCCAGCACCCAGAGCGCGCTGATGAAGAAGCGCGTGTCGCGCTACATGATCGGTGCGCAGTGCCCGCTCTGCGACGGCCGGCGTTTGAAACGCGAAGCCTTGTCGGTGAGTTTCGCCGGGCTCGACATCGGCAGCCTGTCGCAGCTGTCGCTGGACCGGATCGCCGAGGTGCTGAAGCCGGCAGCGGAAGGCCGCTTCGATGCACCGACCAGCGCCGCCACCCGCAGCCGCGCGGCCGGTCGCAGCGCCGAAGCCAAGCGCATCGCCGCCGGCGGGCTGGCCCATGCCGGCAGTTCCGACGTGCGCCGCACGCCCAACCTGTCCGAGGAAAAACGCATCGCCGCGCAGCGCATCGCCCACGACCTGGTCGAACGCATCGGCACCTTGCAGGCCCTGGGGCTCGGTTACCTGGCGATGGACCGGGCCACGCCGAGCCTGTCGCCGGGCGAGTTGCAGCGGCTGCGCCTGGCTACCCAGATCCGTTCCAATCTGTTCGGCGTGGTCTACGTGCTCGACGAGCCTTCGGCCGGCCTGCATCCGGCCGACAGCGAGGCCTTGCACCGCGCGCTCGACCAGCTCAAGGCCGCCGGCAACACCGTGTTCGTGGTCGAGCACGACCTGGAAACCCTGCGCCGCGCCGACTGGTTGGTCGACGTGGGCCCCGACGCCGGACAACACGGTGGACGCATCCTCTACAGCGGGCCGCCCGACGGCCTGCGCGACATCGAGGCCTCGCGCACCCGGCCGTATCTGTTCGATCTCCTCGCCGCCGAGCCGCGGCCCTCGCGCAAGCCTTCGGGCTGGCTGGAGCTGCGCGGCCTGCATCGCAATAACCTGCATGGCCTCGACGCGCGTTTTCCCTTGGGCGCGTTCACCGCGGTCACCGGTGTGTCGGGTTCGGGCAAATCGAGCCTGGTCAGCCAGGCCTTGGTCGAACTGGTCGGCGAACACCTGGGCCACGAGCCGGTGCCCGAAGAGAGCGACAACGACATGCCGCAGCCCGGCCCGCTTGCGCGCGTTTCCGGGCGGTTGCACGCCGGCGCGGATGCGATCAAGCGCCTGGTCAACGTCGACCAGAAACCGATCGGCCGCACCCCGCGCTCGAACCTGGCCACCTACACCGGCTTGTTCGATCACGTGCGCAAGCTGTTCGCCGCGACCGCGATGGCGAAGACCCGCCGCTACAACGCCGGGCGTTTTTCCTTCAACGTCGCCCAAGGGCGTTGCGACACCTGCGAGGGCGAAGGCTTCGTCCAGGTCGAGCTGTTGTTCATGCCGACCGTGTATGCGCCGTGCCCGACCTGCCACGGCAGCCGCTACAACGCCAAGACCCTCGAAGTCGTATGCAACGGACGCAACATCGCCGAGGTGTTGGCGATGACGGTCGACGAAGCGTTCGCGTTTTTCGACGGCGAGCCGGCGATCCGCCGCTCGCTGAGCCTGCTGCGCGACATCGGCCTGGGCTATCTGCGTCTTGGGCAGCCGGCCACCGAACTGTCCGGCGGCGAGGCGCAGCGCATCAAGTTGGCGACCGAGCTGCAGCGCAGCCAGCACGGCGACACCTTGTACGTACTCGACGAGCCGACCACCGGCCTGCATGCGGCGGATGTCGACAAACTGATGGCGCAGTTGCACGGCTTGGTCGAAGCCGGCAACACCGTGGTGGTGGTCGAGCACGAGATGCGCGTGGTTGCCGACGCCGATTGGGTCATCGACATCGGCCCCGGCGCGGGCGAGCAGGGCGGACAGATCGTCGCCAGCGGCACGCCGCAACAGGTCGCGAGTTCGAAGACGAGCCGCACCGCGCCGTATCTGCGCGAGGTGTTGGCTTGATTGGGGACTGCATCGGCACGTTGAGTCGATGTGCGGGCGCTCGGCTTTGTCCTTGACCTTGTTGTGGCTGTGCGCAGCAACGCACTAGCGAAGGCCATAGAAGACCCGGAGGGCGGCCCGCAGGGATGCGGGCCGTTTTTCATCGGGACAGGGATGTCCCGTATGAAAAAGCCCTGCGTCGGCATCGCTCGCGCGGGCCCTTGACTCAAAAAGAAGCATTTTTCTTTGGTTACCTTTCTTTTGTTGCTTATGACAAAAGAAAGTAACCCGCCGCTTTAGTGGCGGAAGCTTTTGGCGTTTGATCTTGTTTTCAAAGAATCTTCAAGCAAGTGCAAAGCTTCCGTCCGCTGATGCGGCCGGGTTACTTTCTTTTGCTGGCCCAAAAGAAAGCTAACCAAAGAAAAGGCCTTCCTTGACGAAGCTCCCCTGCGAGCACGCAGCCCGCGCCGGGATTTTCCGATAAGACGTCCCTGTCTTATCGGAAAACGCCGCACGTCCTGTGCGGCGCCCTCCGGGTCTCCAGGTGTTCTCGCAAGAGCGGTATTGCGGCAAGCTCTTTGCGGCAACGGCAACGGCAACGGCAACGGCAACGGCAACGGCAACGGCAACGGCAACGGGTTCTGCACAGGCTAGGGACGTCGCCAGACCGCTCGGCGTGGTCGCGCCTTGCGCAGCTCCTACCCCCGCGACGGCACACCGCTTCGGCGGGACGACTTCGGCATTGGTGCCACTGCGCGTTCCTTGGTCGCGGCTCGCGCCGCTCCTACCCCGCGACGGCACGCCACTTCGGCGGACGACCTCGGCCTTGTTGCCGTTGCGCGTTCCTTGGTCGCGGCTTGCGCCGCTCCTACCCCGCGACGGCACGCCGGTTCGGCGGCAGACCTCGGCCTTGTTGCCCCTGCGCGTTCCTTGGTCGCGGCTCGCGCCGCTCCTACCCGGAAGCAATCGCGGCTCGCGGCCCATCCAGAACTAGACGACCGGTCTAATAGGCGCTATCGTGCCCCCCATGAGCGCAGCCACCACCGCCACCGACGTCCGCCGGCACATCCTCGAGGTCGCCCACCCGCTGTTCTTGCGCAAGGGCTTCACCGCGGTCGGGCTGTCGGAAGTGCTGGCCGCGGCGCAGGTGCCGAAGGGCTCGTTCTATCACTACTTCGGGTCCAAGGAAGCCTTCGGCGAAGCGGTGCTCGAGGTCTACTTCGCCGAGTACCTGGGGCGGATGGACGCTTTGTTGTCGCAGCCCGGCACCGGGGCGCAGCGGGTGATCGCTTTCTTCAACGATTGGCTCGATTCGCAGACCGGCGAGGAAAGCGAAAGCCGCTGCCCGGTGGTCAAGCTCGGCGCCGAGGTCTGCGATTTGTCGGAAAGCATGCGCGCGGCGCTGGCCCGAGGCACGCGCGGGGTCATCGATCGGCTGGCCCGCAGCATCGAAGCAGGGCGCCTGGACGGCTCGCTCGCCGGTCTTGCCGATGCATCGGATTCGCAGGCGACCGCGGTCGCGCTCTATCAGAGCTGGCTCGGCGCTAGTCTGCTGGCCAAGATCGCCCGCGACCGCAGCGGCCTGGACATGGCCATGGTCGGCACGCGAGAGCGGCTGGGCTTGGCCGAAGACGCCTGAGGCGGGAGTGCGCCTGCGCTCCCGCCTTTGTTTTATCTGATTTCTAGACGACCGGTCTATTTGTTGTGTGGGCCTGTCGCCAGCACCCCGCTTACGAGCGATCCAACCCAACCCCACCGCTAAAGGAATGCCCCTATGTCGCAACGCGATACCGTCAACCGCCGCATCGTCCTGGCCAACCGTCCGCGCGGCTTGCCGACGACCCAGGACGTCCGCTTAGAAGAAACCGCCGTGCCGACGCCCGACGAAGGCCAGGTGCTGCTGCGCACGCTGTACCTGTCGCTCGATCCCTACATGCGCAATCTGATGGACGAAGCCGGGACCAGTTACGCGCCGCCGGTAGCGCTGGGCGCGCCGATGGTCGGCGGCACGGTCAGCCGCGTCGCCGCCTCGCGGCACCCGCAGTTCCGCGTCGGCGAGATCGTGCTCGGCAATGCCGGCTGGCAGGACTACGTCCTGTCCGATGGCAAGGATCTGCAGGCGCTCGGCGACATGCCGCAGCCCTCGTTCGCCCTCGGCGGCCTCGGCATGCCGGCGTTTACCGCTTACGTCGGCCTGCTCGACATCGGCCAGCCGCAAGCCGGCGAGACCGTGGTCGTGGCCGCGGCGACCGGTGCGGTCGGCTCGGTGGTCGGGCAGATCGCCAAGCTCAAGGGCGCGCGCGTGGTCGGCATCGCCGGCGGCGCCGAAAAATGCCGCCATGCGGTCGAGGAGCTCGGCTTCGACGTCTGCCTGGACCGCCACGCCCCCGGACTGGCCGAACAACTTGCCGCGGCCTGCCCGGACGGCATCGACGTGTATTTCGAAAACGTCGGCGGCGTCGTGTTCGACGCGGTGTTGCCGCTGCTCAACATCGGCGCACGCGTGCCGGTCTGCGGCGTGATCGCGCACTACAACGGCGCTGAGCACACGTCGGGCCCGGACCGTTTGGCGCAGACGATGACCGCGCTGTTGCAGAAGCGTATCCGCATGCAGGGCTTCATCATCCTCGACCATTACGGTGATCGCTTCGAAACGTTCAGCCGCGACATGAGCCAGTGGGTCGCCGAAGGCCGGGTCAAGTTGCTCGAGGATGTCGTCGACGGCCTGGAGAATGCACCGACGGCCTTCATCGGCCTGCTCGAAGGGCAGAACCTCGGCAAGCGCGTGGTGCGAGTCGCCGCGGCCTGAGGCGAGGCTCGAACTACGCGAGTATGTTCGGGCCCAACGCCCGGCGCGCATGCAACCGGCGTCCTCGCGGGTCGCATGCGCGCGATGGATTCAATCGGCGCCGGGCCGTTGCGCGATCGCGTACACCGCCTGCACTACCTTGGCCATGCGCGTGTAGTCGAGCTTGTCGTAGGTGTCGCTGGCTTGATGGTAGGTGGTGCTGCGCAGGAAGGCGGTGTCGCTGACCATGAAGGCCGGATAGCCTTCATGCCAATAGCTCAGGTGATCGGAGAAATCGATGCCCTGCAACAGCGGCGGGGCATTGATCGAGTGCACCGGCAGGTCGGTCGCGCCGGCCATGATCGCCTTGAGCCGACGCAGGGTGCCGAAGTCGCTCATCTTGCCGACCAGGACCACGAAATTGCCGCGGTCCGGGTACAGGCGAGCCATGCCGCGCACCGGATAGCGCTGGCTGCCGGGGCGGTCGCTGAAGCGGCCGATCATTTCCAGCGACAGCATGAATTCCACTTCGCGCCCGCTCGCCTTGAGCGCGCGCGCATGCCAGGCGCTGCCCATGTGCTCGCTGCGGAAATGCGGAGGCTCTTCCAGGGTGTAAGCGACCAGCTCGACCGCGTGCGCGGGCGGGTTGCGCCCGAGCAGGCGCGCCAGCTCGAGCAAGCCGGCGACACCGCTGGCGTTGTCGTCGGCGCCTGGCGTGTGGGTGCGCGGCGAATAGCCGCGCGGATCGTCGTTATCGATGCCGACATCGGCGAAGGAGTCGTAATGCGCGCCGATCACCCGCACCGGCCCCGTGTCCGGGCCGAAGCGCACGATCACATTGCGATAGGTGCTTTCTTCGACCGTTACGTCCTGATAGGAGACGCGGCCGCCGCTGTTGGCGAATTCGTTGTGGATGAAGCCTGCGGAGCGCTCCAGGCTGTCGGGCTGGTCGTAGCTGCGCGGGTACAGATCAACCGACAGATGTCTGACGTCGGCCTTCAGCCGCGCCGCGTCGACGATGGCGGGCGGCGATGGCAGCGGAGTGACGAAGGGTTGTACGACCGCGGCGACAGTACCCGTCGCGACCAGCGCCGCGGCGCCGGCAAGCATGAGCAAACGGCGAACCATCATAGGGAGCGACTGCCTTGTCCGTGGGCTGGCCGGGGCCGGCCAGACAGGCAGATATACCAGCGAATGCGGCCGCCTTGCGACTGCGTTCGATACGCCGTGGACTCCGCGGGACGGCGACTCGGTGCCAGACCGCGTTTCCGGCGGCAGGCGTCATCGCGACGCTCGGCAATCGGGGCCCGCGGGAAGTTGGCAACCGGGATTCAATCGGTCGCGCGCTTTACAGTTTCTTCAGACCTTGGTTGTCGAACCCGTCCGGGCTCTGTTGCATTGTCGATTCGGTGATGCTCGAAGAGCCGCGTCCGGCCAGCGTGGACGCCACGCCCAGGGCCAAATCGATCGCCACTGCGGTCTGGCCGAGAAGCTTGCGAGCGAGCCCCGTGGGTTCGCGGAAATCGTAGCCGGCCATGACCGCTCTGATCGCCACCTTTTGGTTGGCCATGAAGGCCGCGATCGGCACCGCATTCGTCGCCGGCGCTGCGCCAGTCGTATTGGCGAGGGAGCGGTTGTATTCGCCGGCTACCTTGCGGGCAGTCGCCGCCCTCTCGCTCTCGGGAAGAGTCCAGTAGTCGATCTTGAGCATTGCCGTGGAGGCAGAGGTGGAGCCGGAAGAGGAGGTAGAAGTCGAAGTGGCAGCGGTAGTAGAAACGAAGTTGGTGAGATCGACTGGCGGGGGAGGCGTGTAGTCGGTGGACTTCTTGATGAAGTCCTGGTCGGCTGCCACCGCTGCCCCCAACGATCCGATGTCGAAGCGGACCAGCCGCTCCCGGGTCCAACCGGCAAGCACGAGGTAGCTATGCGGATTGGCAAGTAACTCGTCCAACTCCTGTAGCAGGAGCGCCGGGTGGGCCGAATCATCGCTGCCGCTGATACTGCCGCTGCCGTTGGTACTGCCACTGTCGCTGTCGCTGCTGTCGTCACCGTTCGGCGGCGATATTCCGGCGCCTCGCATATCTCCATTGCGATTGAGGAGTGGGTAGAATTCCCCCAGGATCTCCGATTGGCGCCGCGCGCTCATGCCGACCTTCCGCACGAGGTCCTGCACCATCTGATACCAGTGCACTCGATGCAGGATGTCCATCGCCGCCCAATCGTCGGGTTGCATCGAGGCTTTGCGGAGATGGCCGATGATGCCATCCAGGGTCACCGCATCGATGCCGTCCTGGGGATCGACTTTCGAGAGCGCGAACAGATCGCTGATGGTTTCGGCTTTGGAGTTGGCCTGTTCGGCCTCCTTCGTCGACTTGGTTCCCATGAGGCGGATTCCTGTGGGCGCAATGGCGGGATGCTTAACGAAACGCCGCAAGCGGATCGCCGTGAAAGAACCCGATCGACGGGGGGAGCCGCCCTACGCATTCGCATAAGCCCGACTGCCGCACGGCGATGGCCCCGGCCTTGCGAGGACGAGGCCATCGGGCCGGCTCAAGGCCCGGTGTATTTCTCGAGCTCCAACCACTTCTCCGGCTTCTCCTGGGTGCGCAGCTCGATCGAAGGCACCTCCACCGGCGACATGACCAGCAGTTCTTTCGGCCGCGGGGACCAGATCACTGCGATCTTGGTCGCCATGTCGAGGTCGTTGCTGTCGAGGTAAAGCTTCATCTTCGCGACGTCGCCCTGTCCGAGTACCGACCACGGTTGCAGGACCAGTCCTGTGGTATCGAAGCGATAGAAGTATTGGTAGGTGTCGTAGGCGGTTGCTGCGTCCAGCCCCGAGCTGAAGAACCAGCCGTTCTCGCGTTTCTTGCCCAAGCACCAAAGCTCGGCTTGGCCGGCCAGCGTGCCGTTGGTCACCAGCTGTCTGAGGTTGGCCCGGCTGGTGTCGATGCTGTCCGATTTCCACGGTTTGAAACCGCCGGCCTTTTTGACCTCCCCCGGGGTTCGCCCGGGTTTGCCCCCGATGGGGCCGTCTTCGCCGCGATAGGCATAAGTCATTGCGCGTCTCCGTTTCGATGGGGTGAGGGCGAACGCGCGCTGTATGCGCAGCCGCGGTCGACCGCGGGCGCGGCGCCGGCCGTACCCGCATCGGAAACGAACGTTGTCGGAGGAGCGAGTGTGAAAGGCCGGTAAGCAGGTGCATACGCTGCGGCCGCAGGTGCGTGTCCGCTTATGCCCGGCCTCGCGTCTTCGCCGGCTCAGTTCCCGTTGTAGTCCTTGAGGGGCAGCCACACATCCGGATTCTGGTCGATGCGCAGATCGATCAGGTCCACGCCTACCGGCGACATGACCAGCAACTGCTCGGGGTTGCCTATCCAGACCACCGCGATCTTGGTCGCGGTATCGAGGTCGTTGCTGTCGAGGTACAACTGCATCTCCGGCACGTCGTCCTTGCCGAGCAGCGTCCACGCCTGTTGGGTCAGGTCGGTGATGTCGAAGCGATAGAGGTACAGAAGCGAATGGCGGACGGCGATCGCTTCGTTCAGATCCACGCAGAAGAACCAGCCGTCCTCGCGGTTTTTCTCGCTGCACCAGCGTCCTGCCTCAGTGGCCAGCGTGCCGTCGTTGACCAGCTTTCTGAGGTTGGCGCGGGTGTTCGGGAGGCTGTCGGACCTCCATGGCTTGAAACCGCTGTATAGCTTGATGTCGGCCGGGGTCCACCCGAACGCGCTCCCGCCGGGGCCGTCTGCGCCGCGATAGGCATAAGTCATTGCAAGTCTCCGTGTCGATGGGGCAGGTAAGGTCGTGCGGTTCCATGCCCGGCGGCGACAGCGCCCGCATCGAAACGAACGTCCTGGGGTGTGTGTTCGATACAGCGTTATGCGTACCGCGCTAAGTCGTAGCCGGCAGCGGCGCCTGCGCGTCGGACTTGGCGCCAAGCCGGCTTGCGATGCGCTTGCCGAGGCGGATGCCGGGCTCTTCGACGTAGCGATAAGTCAGCAGCGCGCTCGCACACAGCAGCAGGGCGCTGCCGATATACACGCTCCAGAACGGCAGGCCGCCGCTGGCGGCATAGGCGCTGACGCCGGGAATCGCGAACACCGCGACCAGGATCAGCCCCTGCGAGAGGTAGATGCCGTAGCTCAGCTGGCTCAGCCGGCGCGAGGCCGGCCACGCCAACAGCCCGAACAAACGGTTGCCCGAGCACAGGATGAAGAAGAACGTGCCGGCGAGCGGGCACAGCAGGAACAACTGCGCCAACCCGATGCGCGGGGCGCCCGCGACCATCGTGGCGAACAGCACGACCAGGCAGAGCAGTGCGACGCCGCCCCACAGCGGCTGCTGCCAGCGCAGGCGCGCGCCGATGCCGGCGTGCAACAGCGAGGCGACGAACATGCCGGAGCCGAGCATCAACACCAGTTCGGCCAACACCGCCAGAAACAATATCGGCCGCGGCTTGATCCCGGGCTCGAAGCCGCCGTGCCAGCTCGCCGCCGCGATCGTCAGCAAACATACCGCGACCAGGCCGGCGCTGAAGCCCAGGTGGCGGCCACGGCGCACGAACCAGGCCGAAATCGGCAGCGAAAAATAGAACAGCCATTCGAAGAACAGGGTCCAGGTCACGCCGGCGAGGATGGTGCCGGTGTCGGCGTAGCCGTTGATCGTCGGCGGTGGCGGCACGATGCCGAGCGCCAGCCAGCCCAGGGCCGAGGCGATCGCCTGCGACGGCGGCACCCGCCATTGGAAACCGGTGCGGTAAGCGACGATGGCGATCATCGTCAGCACCGCGACCAGATACATCGGCCCCAGGCGGAACACGCGACCGATGTACAAGGCCCTCCAACGCGGGCGGCCGTCGGCCTTGAGCAGTTTGTTCCAGAACAGGAAGCCGGTGATCATGAAGAACAGGCAGATCCCGAGCAGGCCGGCGGTGTTGTAGAACGCCGACGGCGACGGTTTCCACACACCGGTGCGCAGGTATTCGTGGTGGACGATGACGTGGCTGGCGAACACGCTGAGGGCGAGAAAGCCGCGCAGGCCGTCGAGGGTGTCGCTGCGCTGCTCGGCCTGCGGCGGCGCGCGATCGGCGGCCCGGAACCAGGGCAGGACGGCGAAAGCCAATGCCAGCGCCAGCATCGCGAAGTACGGCCATACCTGATGGATATCGACCATGCGGTTCCGACGCGGGGCGGTGTGTGTCGGCCGAGACTAGCGGCGTCGCCAGCGCGCTTCCGGTGGTTGGATCACGCTTCCTCATCCGCCGCGCGGCGGATGTCGATACTCGGAACGGGTTTGCCGTTCGAGCGGGCATCGGTCGCATACGCCGCGCTCGTGCGCAGGCCTCGGCCTGCGGCGGTAAGCTCGTCGACACCCCGATATTCAAACCGGGCCGCGATGCGCCGGCGCTTGCGTCGTCGTCGGCCCGCTGCAGGTTCTTTTCGCATGACGGATGATTCGATGACCGGTTCGGACACACGAGCGGCGCCGCACCCGGTGGCAGTCGCTGCGACCGCCCCGGCCCGCGCGCGCGGCGCCCCCGAAGCCAGCGCC
>NZ_CP013141.1:5673662-5685726 GCF_001442535.1 Lysobacter antibioticus
ACGCGATAGCGTGACCGTGGCCGGGCTCCTGGACACCGGCACGGGCGTCCTGACCTTGGGGGGCGGCGACGACACGTTGACTTTGCGCGACGGCGCCGCCCTCAGCGGCCTGGGCGTGAGCGGCGGCAACGGCGGCGACGATCAATTGGTGTTGGACAACGCCCTGGCGCTGAGCGTCGATGGCGGTGTCGTCAACGACTTCGAGCGTCTGCTCAAACAGAACACCGGTACTGCCACACTGACCGGTGCGCATAGTTTCGACACCAGCGTCATCGTCGCCGCCGGCGCGCTGGATGTCGACGGCATCGTCGAAACGCCGACCATCGACCTGGGCGACGATACCGCACTGAACGTCGACGGCCTGGTCCAAGGTGTCGGCGGCGTCGCCACCGCGATCAGCGGCAGCGCCGGCGCGAATACGGTCAGCGTCGGCGCGGGCGGCACGTTGCTGGCGAATGGCGACCTCGGCGCCGGCAACGATGTGTTGGATGTCGCCGGCACGCTCGATACCGCCGGTGGCGTGTTCGCTCTGGGCGACGGCGACGACACCCTGACCATCCACGAAAACACGAATATCATCGGTACCGTCTCGGCCGGCGCCGGCAACGACACCTTCGACACCCACATCGACACGGTCGCCGACCTCGGCGCGGTGCAGGGCTTCGAGACCCTGAGCAAGACCGGCACGGGCGTGCTCAACATCAACGGGCCGATGAGCTCGGACTTCACCACGGTGAACGTGGCCGAAGGCACCTTGAACGTCGCTGCGGGCGGCAGCGTGGTTCCGGCACCGGGCAATCCCCTCGCCACCACCGTGGCGAGCGGGGCGACCTTGCTCGTCGACGGCAGCTACGGCTGCGGCGCCGGCAGCGACACGATGACGGTGGCCGGCACCGTGGCGGGCACCGGCACCATCGACCTGTGCGGCGGCGACGACCGCCTGGTGCTGCAGGACGGCGCCGATCTGAACAATGCGATCAACGGCGGCGTGGGCGGTAACGACACCCTGGTGCTCGACAATACCGGCCCGCTCATCTTCGACGGCGGCAACACCGACGGTTTCGAGCTGTTGCAGAAAACCAACACCGGCACGGCGACGGTCACCGGCAGCCAGAGCTTCGTCGGCGGCACGACGATCGACGGCGGCACGCTGGACGTGGACGGCACGCTGGAGACGCCGACCGTCGGCCTGGCCGACGGCACCACGCTCAACGTGGACGGCACGCTGCAGGCCGTCGGCGGCACCGTGGCCACGGTGACCGGCGATGGCGGGGTCAACAGCGTCATCGTCGGCGCGGGCGGCACGCTGCTGGCGAGCGGCGACCTGGGCGCGGGCAACGACGTCCTCGACGTGATCGGCACGCTCGACACCGGCGGCGGCGTGTTCGCCCTCGGCGACGGCGATGACAACTTCGTGGTCCACGACGGCACCACGGTGATCGGCGTCATCGACGGCGGCGCCGGCAACGACACCCGCACCTACGATATCGACACCAGCGCCGACCTCGGCGCGCTGCTGAACTTCGAGGGCGTGACCAAGACCGGCACCGGCACGCTCAACATCACCGGCCCGGGCGCCACCGATCTGCAGGAGGTGCAGGTGCTGGAAGGCGTGCTGGACGTGCACGCGGGCGCCAGCATCGTCGCGACTCCCGGCAGTTCGCTCAATGCCACCGTCGCAGCGGGTGCCACCTTGAACGTGGACGGCGCGTTCGGCTGCGGCGACCAAAGCGATAGCCTGACCGTGTCCGGCATGGTCAGCGGCAGCGGCAGCGTCAATCTGTGCGGTGGCGACGACACCTTGACCCTCGGCGACGGCGCCGATATCGCCGGGCTGGTCAATCCGATCGACGGCGATGCCGGCGACGACCGGGTGGTGCTCGACAACGCCGGACTGCTGACCTTGGACAGCGGCGACATCGCCAACTTCGAACGGCTGCAGAAGGACAACGCTGGCGAGGCGACGCTCACCGGCGCGCACGCCTTCAGCGGCGGCACCGCCTTGAACGGCGGCACCCTGAGCGTGGCCGGCAGCCTGGACACGCCGACCCTGACGATGGGCGACGGCACCACGCTCAACGTCGCCGGCAGCGTCCAGGCCGGCGGCGGCGGCGCGGCCACGATCACCGGCAGCGCCGGCAGCAACACCGTCAACGTCGCCGCAGGCGGAACTCTGCTGGCGAACGGCGACTTGGGCGACGGCAGCGACGTCCTCGACGTCGCCGGCAGCCTCGACACCGGCGCCGGCGTGTTCGACCTGGGCGCCGGCGACGATACGCTGAGCATCCACGACGGCACCGCCATCGTCGGCATCGTCGCCGGCGGCGCCGGCACCGATCTGCTGAACGCCGACATCGCGACCAGTGCCGACCTCGGTGCGGTGCAGGGCTTCGAGACTCTGAGCAAGACCAACGTCGGCGCGCTCAACATCAACGGCCCGGCGAGTTCGGACTTCCTGACCGTCGACGTGCTCGGCGGCAGCTTGAACGTCGCCGCGACCGGCAGCGTCGTCGCCCAGGACACCACCGTCGCCGGCGGCGCGGCCTTGAATCTGGATGGCAGCTACTCGGGCACCGCCGGCAACGACAGCTTCACCGTGGCCGGCACCGTCGCCGGCACCGGTGTGCTGAACCTGCTCGACGGCGACGACACGTTCACCATCCAGGACGGCGCCGACCTGTCCGGACTGAGCAACGCCGTCGACGGCGGCACCGGCACCGACACCTTCGTCGCCGACCTGACCGGCACGGCGACCCTGGGCGGCGCGGTCAATTTCGAGACCCTGACCAAGACCAACACCGGCACCTTGAACATCGACGGCCCGGCCGCGTCGAACTTCAGCACGGTCAACGTCGACGGCGGCACCCTCGACATCGGTCTCGGCGGCAGCGTCAGCGGCGTCAACACCGCCACCGTGGCCAACGGCGCCCGTCTGGTGGTCGACGGCGCGTTCGGCTTCACCTTGGGCGCGGACAGCTTCACGGTCGCCGGCAACGTCAGCGGTTCCAGCGTCATCGACATGCTCGACGGCGACGACCACCTGATTCTGCAGGACGGCGCCGACATGAGCGGCCTGGCCACGCCGATCGACGGCGGCGCCGGCATCGACACCCTGACCGCGGATTACGCCGGCACCGCGACCCTGGGCGGCGCCACCAACTTCGAGACCCTGACCAAGACCAACACCGGCACCTTGAACATCGACGGCCCGGCCGCGTCGGACTTCACCACCGTCAACGTCGACGGCGGCACGCTCGACGTCGGTGCCGCCGGCAGCGTCAGCGGCGTGATCACCACCACGGTCGCCAACGGCGCGACCTTGAACGTCGACGGCAACTTTTCCGGTTCGTCCGGCGACGACACCATGACGGTGTCCGGTGCCATCGCCGGCAGCGGCGCGATCGCCTTCGACAGCGGCGACGACACCCTGACCCTCAACGACGGTGCCGACCTCAGCGGCTTCAGCGGCCTGCTCGACGGCGGCGCGCACAGCGGCGGCGATACGGTCGTGCTCAACAACGCCGGGGCGCTGAGCTTCGGCAGCGGCAGCGTGGTCAACTTCGAGTTCCTGACCAAGAACAACACCGGCACCGCGACTTTGACCGGGACGCAAAGCTTTAGCGGCGGCACTGCGATCAACGGCGGCGAGCTGGCGGTCGCCGGCGCGCTCAGCACGCCGACCGTGACGATGGGCGACGACACTTCGCTGACCGTCGACGGCAGCCTGGACGCAGGGGTGGGCAGCGCCGCGGCGATCACCGGCAGCGCCGGCGCCAACACCGTGACCGTCAACGGCACGGCTTTGGCCAGCGGCGATCTCGGCGCGGGCGAGGACGTGCTCGATGTGGTCGGCACCCTCGACACGCTGGGCGGCGTCTTCGCCCTCGGCGACGGCGACGACAGCTTCGTCGTCCACGACGGCACCACCGTGCTCGGTACGGTCGACGGCGGCGCCGGTCTGGACACGCGCGTCTACGACATCAATCTGACCGCCGATCTGGGTGCGTTGGTCAATTTCGAGGGCGTGACCAAGACCGGCACCGGCACGCTCAACGTCACCGGCCCGGGCGCGACCGACCTGCAGGAAGTCAGCGTGCTCGGCGGCACCTTGAACATCGGCCCGGCCGGCAGCGTGGTGGCGACCGCGGGCAGTTCGCTGACCACCGTGGTCGCGGCCGGCGCCACCTTGAACGTTGACGGCAGCTTCGGCTGCGGCGCCGCCAACGACACGATGAGCGTGTCGGGCACCGTGTCCGGCAGCGGCACCATCGACCTGTGCGGCGGCGAGGACGTGCTGACTCTCGGCGACGGCGCCGTGCTCAATGCGGTCATCAGCGGCGGCTCACACGGCAGCGGCGATACCGTGGTGCTCGACAACGCCAATGCTTTCAGCTTCGATGCCGGCAACACGATCAACTTCGAATTCCTGCAGAAGGACAACGCCGGCGAAGCCACGCTGACCGGCAGCCAGAGCTTCAGCGGCGGAACCACCCTCAACGGCGGCACCCTGAGCGTGGCCGGCAGCTTGCAGACGCCGACCTTGGCGATGGCCGACGGCACCACCCTGGCGATCGACGGCAGCGTGCAGGGCATGGCGGGGGGCCAGACCGTGCTGACCGGCAGCGCCGGCACCAACACGGTCGAAGTGGCTGCCGGCGCGAGTCTGCTCGCCTCCGGCGACCTCGGCGACGGCGACGACGTGTTCGACCTGGCCGGCACGCTCGACACCGGCAGCGGCGGTTTGACGCTCGGCGCCGGCGACGACCGCTTCATCGTCCACGAAACCACCGCCGCGATCGGCACGGTCGAGGGCGGCCTCGGTAACGACACCCTCGAAGCCAACATCGGCGGCGGCTTCAACGTACCGCTGGGCAGCATGCTCGGCTTCGAATCGCTGGCCAAGTCCGGTGCCGGTGCGCTGCAGATCAACGGGCCGTCAGAGTTCATCGATGTCGATGTGATCGGCGGTCTGCTCGAAGTCAGCGCTAGCGGCAGCGTGACGGCGCAGAACACCACGGTCGCGGCCGGCTCGACCTTGAGGGCGACCGGCCTCTACAGCGGCACGTCCGGCGACGATACCTTCGACTCGGCGGGCACGGTGATCGGCCGCTTCGAGTTCGGCGCCGGCAACGATACCGCAGAATTCCGCGGCGGCGACGTGAGCGGCCTGACCCGTTTCGACGGCGGCGTCGGCGGCGAGGACCGGGTCAATTTCCACAGCATGGTCCTGGACCAGGCCGATGTGAGCGCGCTGTCCAACTGGGAACGGGTGGACCTGCAGCAGGGAACGCAGCTGACCCTGAGCGCGCCGCTGAACCTGGGAGGCCTGCTGTCGATCGACCCAACCTCGGAGCTGATCGGCCTGGGCGGCGCTAGCCTGACCGGTAACGTCGCCAACTCCGGGTTGATCACGGTCGGCGGCAATCGCTTCGGCATCAGCGGCAACTACGCCGGCGGCGGCCGGCTGGCCCTGACCGTCTCGCCGGGCGCTCGCGTCTCGGGCGGCCTGGACATCGGCGGCGACGTGACCGGTACCACCGCGGTGAGCTTCCTGGGCGACGGCACGGACACTGCTACCAACGCCAATGAAAAGGTATCGATCCGGGTGATCGCGGCGCCGAACGACAATGCCGCGACCGAGGGCAACTTCGTCGCCGCGGGCGCGACCGACGGCGTGGTGCGGTTGAACGGCAGCGTGTTCCCGTGGACCTTCGACCGCCAAGGCGACGGCTGGTATCTCAACACCGAGGCCAGCCAGATCCTGCCGGAAGTCGGCGGTTACGCCATCCTGCCCAGCATCGGCGCCGGTTTGATCCAAGAGAGCAACCGGCTGTTGTTCCAGCGCATGGGCGCCGTTCGCGGCGACACCCGGCGCTGCGGCTCGCGCGAAGACGAGATCGAGCGCGCCTATTGGGATCTGGAAGGCGAATGCGAGGGCTTCTGGATGGCGGCGACCGGCAGCGAGTTGAAGATGGGCGCTAACCCGGGCTTCGCTTTCAGCGGCGATACCCTGGGCCTGTACGCAGGCGTCGACACGTTGCTGCAGGACCGGGACAAGCGCCATCTGCGCGGCGGCGTGTTCATCGCGTTCCAGCGCGGCAACTACTGGGCCAGCGGGGGCAACTCGACCGAACTGCAGGGCATCGGCGAAGCCAACGTGCGCGTCGATACGCCGATGGTCGGCATGTATGGCAGCGTCAGCTGGAAGAACGGCACCTACATCGACCTGACCCTGATCGGTCAGCTGCCTAAGGCGACGATCGCAGCGGCCGGTGGCTTCGAGGAAACGATCGGCGGCAACAGCCTGACCGCAAGCGCGCAGCTCGGCCATCGCTTCCACTTGAGCAACGGCTGGACCGTCGAGCCGCAAGTCAACTTGAGCGCCAGCGCGATGCACTGGGAAGACAAGACCGACGCCACCGGCAAGCAACTGGTGATGGACGACGACCTGCTGGGCACCGCGCGGGTGGCGGTGCGCGCCGAGAAGCTGTTCGAGACCGCGGGCGGCACCAAGGTGCGGCCGTGGGTGACGCTGGGCGTGCAGGACACGCTGGGCGAGAAGGACAATGCCCTGGTCGTGCTGCCGCCGGGTCCCACCGCACAGGCGCAGGCGTTCCCGAATCACGAACTGGGGCTGATGGCGACCCTCGACATCGGTGTGGAAGCTGAGTTGAACGAGTCGGTGAGTTTGTTCGGCGTACTGTCGTATGGCGAGAGCCTGGACGGCAGCGAGGCCGAGCAACGCCAAGCCAACCTGGGGGTGAGGATCCGCTGGTAGCCGCCCACGGCGGCCGACTCGGAATGAGCCGGCCGCCGCACCGGTCTGGCTCGGCAGGAGTTGATCGAACAGCGCAGGCGTGCGGCTATGGATGTGGGGCCAAGATAGACAGGGAGCAGCGAAAAGCGGCAGGGATCGGAATCGTATCGGCGGTGACTATGTGCGGCACGAAATGATGTCAATTGCCGCGTTCACCGATATCAACCTTCTGCTGGGATTGCTTTTGGGGGGCATCGTGATGACGCCTGAACCGATCCTCGACGCCCAGATCCGAAGAGGCTCTGGAGGAGGGCTTGCAACCAGAAGACGTACGAAGAACGGCCGAACTTTGCATCGGTACGCCAGGGCGACGGAGGCCGACCAGCCGTGGCCATCGTAAGGTTTCGCGATGCGTCGATGGCGCAGGTCAACGTAGTTTTCGATTCATTTCGTCCGAGTGTTGCGTCCACCAGGTTCCGATTTCGCAACGCAGTGCGCGGAGATTCCCGATCCGTTTTACAACCTTCCTGTCACGCTGATGGACAAGCAGCGCATTGTCGATCCAAAACAGATGAAAGATGCTGGGGCAACCACTGTCTCCGATAGGCCGACTCGCGCGGGCATGGTCTCGAATGGCCGACGCCCATAGGCGCACAGTCCGAACGGAAACGCAGATCGAGCGCCAGCATCGCGTTCGAAGCCGGCGGTACTTGTATATCAATATATCTGAGACGTTGACTAGATTCTTGTGGGGCCATCTGGCGCCAACGCATTCACGGCCCTGTTAGCACTGCATGGCGGCTTGCGCCGATGAGTGCGCCTGCGTCCATCTAGCAGCGTTGGGGCTGGAGCTCGAGAGGTGCAGGTGCTTGCCGACGCGGGCCGACCTACACCTCGTCTGCAGTTCTTTTATACATATATGAGACTAGCTATGAACATCCGAAGCCAGGGCATGGTTGGAAATTTACCGATGCAGGTCGGCCTGTTCGTCGCCGCAGCCGTAAAGGCGATATGGCTACCGGCGAACCCTCGCATCTGGCTTGGGCAGGCTTTGGCCGCGCTATTGCTGTGTTGCGTGTCCACCGCGGATGCCTGGGCGCAATCGTGCCGTGCCAGCATCATTGATGGCAGCTCGGAAACCATGGATTTCGCTCCGTATTCGACGGAACTAGAGTGGAATGTGAGTCCTAGCGTCACATGGCAGCGAAGCAATGCGAACCCACACGCCGTCACCTTTCGTGACTTGTCTGGCACTAGCCGTACCGCCATAAGCGGAGGCGATAGTCGATGGGCGACATTGGGCACCACGACCGCGAGTTTCTCCTTCACGTTTTCTACCCCAGTTCCGGCCAACTGGATAGGTATAGCATTAATCGACGTTGGCACTGGCAATAATACGATCGCTTATAAACCGGCGTTTACCATCAGTTTCAGTGGCGAGAGCGGCACGGCAAATGCCGCCGACTTCGCATTGGACCGGCCTGCGGGAACGACCCGATTGCGATACGACCCATCGAGCGGTGTGTTTACGAAGAACGTAGAAACCGGAGCCCGGGAATCGGCCGTTCTGATTGGAACGTCTACGGATCTGGTTGAAACGGTGACCCTGAGCGGTGTTGGGTTATTCACCGACGATTTGATTGAGTTCGATCTGATTTCCATGTCGTCCTGCGTGACGCTGGTCAAGCGAAGCGCTAGAAGAGTGGGCGATTTTTCCTTCGCTGTCAGCAACCTGGTTGAAGCGGATGCGACCGACACGGCGGGTCCGCTGATCAAGACGAAAGTTCCGGATACGACAATCGATGGGCCGAGATTGTATGCGAGGCAACTCTACTCGGATGTTGTCATCCGCGAAGCGATGCAAAGCGGATGGACGCTATCTTCGGCTGCTTGCGTCGATGCCAATGCGGCACTCAATGGGAATTCGGGAAGCTTCGGTTCGTTGTCTGGCGATACACTGACGATTCCAGCCGACAGAGTGCGCGTCAGTTCGGATACCCGATGCGAGTTTGTCAACACGGCGGCAATGGTGACGGTTTCTACGGCCGTGGAAACCCCCGCGCCGTTGCAGCCGGAAGAGCCGGTCACCTTCACTTCAACCGTCACTGTCAGCGAGGCAACGACTGGCGACATAGTGACCCTGTCCCATACCCTCGATTCCGAACTGGGATCGGTCGTCGTCACCGATGCCGGCGCATTTACCTGCAACGCGAGCGATACGCTGGTGTGCACGCTGCCGGCCGGTACGCCTCCCGGAAGCTATACAGTCACATTCACCGCCCTGGTCGATGAGCAGGCGGAAGGACCGGTGGAGACCAGTGTGGTCGCCACGGGTGCGGACAATCCAACCTGCCAGGGTAGTTGTACCACCACCACGCCGGTGGCATCGCCGGCCAGTTTCAGGGTGAGGAAGCAGGCTTCGCCGCGCGATGTGAAGATCGGCGACCTGGTCCGCTACACGGTCACGGTCGAGAACACCGGTACCGTCGATGCGATCGATGCGACCCTGGTCGATACGCCGCCTGCGGGCTTCACCTTCGTCGACGGTTCGCTGTCGGTCGCCGATCGCGACGGCGTCGGTCGCCTGGTCGGTACCTATCCGATCCAGGTCGACCAGGTCGACATCGCCGCCGGTGAGCGCGCGACATTCACCTACCTGCTGCGGGTCGGCGCCGGCGTGCGCGCGGGCATCCACTCCAACAGCGCGCTGATGCGCGACAACGGCAAGATCGTCTCCAACGTGGCCACCGCCGAAGTGCAGCTGATCGCCGATCCGTTGCTCGACCACGCCCTGATCCTGGGCACGGTGTTCGACGACCGCGACGGCGACGGTTGGCAGGACAGCGCGGCGATCGACGACGCGCGGGTCCAGGGCGGCTTCGCTGCCGACGCTTACGTGCCGAACTCGACCACGGTCGATCGCGGCACCGGTCCGAAGGCGGAACCGGACGCGAGCTCGCCGATGCTGCACGGCATCGTGTTGGGCAGCATCTCGGCCCGTCAGTCCGACGCCGATCCGGTCGACGCGCACCGCGTGGTGATTAGCCAGCGCCTGAAGGAGTTGAGCTTCACCGACGACTTCGCGCTGACCACCAAGCAGGGCGTGACGGTGCGGATGGATGCGGCCGGTACCACCCGGATCGAACGCAGCGGCGACGCGGCCAAGAACCTCAGTGGCGCGGCCCCGACGGTGGAACGTCGGGTCAGCCCGACCGAGGGTGGCTACGTGGTCGACTACATCGTTCGCAACACCGGTGTCGACGAACGCGGTATCCCGGGCGTGCGTATCGCCTCGATCGAGGGTTTGTTGATGGAGACCGACCAGTACGGCCGCTATCACCTCGAGGGCGTGGACGTGGGCACCCTGGAACGCGGCCGCAATTTCATCCTCAAGGTCGATCCGTCGACCCTGCCGCCGGGCAGCGTGTTCACCACCGACAACCCGCTGACGCGCCGCGTCACCCCGGGCCTGCCGGTCCGCTTCGACTGGGGCGTCAAGCTGCCGGCCGGGCTGATCGAAGGCGGTGAGGAGCAGATCGAGATGGAACTGGGCGAAGTGTTCTTCGCCCCGGGCAGCGCCGAGGTGCGTGCGCAGTACCTGCCGGCGATCGAGAAGATGGCCGCGCAGATCAAGCAACACCGCGGCGGCGAAGTGGTGATCAGCGCCAACGGCGATAGCGAGTCGCTGGCGTTCGACCGGGCTTCGGCGGTCAAGGCCGAGTTGGTCAAGCAATTGCCGGCCGACGTGCTGCAGGCGCTGAAGGTCAGCGTGCGCGGCAACGCCGACGACCCGGGTTCGCTGATCGTCGGTCTGGGCGAAGGCGGTGCGCTGCTGGGCACGGTGTTGTTCGACACCAACAAGGAGACCATCCGTCCGGAGTTCGAGCCGCTGCTGGATAAGGTCGCGGCTGCGCTGGAGCGCATGCACGGCGGCGTCATCGCGATCGTCGGCCACACCGACGTGCGCGCTTCGTACCAATACAACACTGCGCTCGGCATGCGACGCGCCAAGGCCGTCTACGACGCGTTGGCCCAACGACTGAGCCCCGAAGTGCGCGCCAAGGTGCGAGTCGAGTCGAGTAACGATCCGACCGCCCCTGTCGACGTGAAGCGGAATTGAGGGGGCGGATCATGAAGATGAAGATGAAATTGCTGGACTACACCCTGATCAGCTTGCTGGCGGGCGCAGCCCCGTTGGCGACTGCGCAGGAGTCCACCAAAGAGGCCGCCGCCCAGACCGAAGGGCCTGCCGAAGCCGTGAAGTGCACGGAAGACGCGTGCAGCGGCGAAGACGGCTTGCTGTTCAAGCTGCGTACGCGCAGCTACAGCAAGCCGGTCACCGAGGGCACGACGGCGAAATCCTCGTCGGAAGCCCTGCAGCCGGACCGCCGCGTGTCGGTGGCGCTGGAGCAGCCGGGCAAGGCGGTGGCGATCGGCAAGTGGTCGGTCAGCCTGCCCAACGGCGGGGTGATCTGGGCGACCGAGGATCCCACCCTCGGCCGTCCGGAGATGAACATCAGCGGCACCAGCCTGGTCTCGTTCGACGGCACCAAGGTGCTCAAGCCGGTGCGCTTCTATGCGTACAACAACTATTCCTCGTTCATCCAGCGCGCCGAAGTGTTGATCTACCGCGCCAGCGACACCGACCTGGTCGATCCCTTGGCCAAGGTCGAGTTGCCGGTCGGGGCGATCAGCGAGGCCGAATGGGACGGCACCCTGCCGGCCGGTTACGAAGCGCGTGCCGGCGACGAACTGCTGTACCTGGTGCGTGCCTACGGCGCCGACGGCAGCGTCGACGAGACCTATCCGCAACGCATGCAGCTGGTGCGGCCGGAAGAGGCCGAACGCGGCCTGCAGACCATGCGCAATGCCATGGAACGCAAGCAGGGCACCTCGCTCGGTGTCGAAGAGGCGCAACGCAACAGCCTGACCGAAGCCGTGTTCGGCAGCAGCACCCTGCGCCAGCAGAACATCGGCATCTACGGCTCGCGCATCCGCATCCAGGGCCGCAACATTCCCGAGAACTACTCGGTCACCATCAACGGGCGCAATTTCCCGGTCGACCTGGAACGCAAGCTGGTCGCCGAATACCTTGAGCCGATCGGCCGCCACGAGTACGACCTGCGCCTGAAGGGCGAGGGCGGCGAGATCAACCATATCAACCATAAGCTCGACATCGACGTCAGCGGGCGCTACATGTTCGCCGTCGCGATCGCCGATGTGACCGCCTCCAAGGGCAGCACCTCCGGTTCGATCGAGCCGTTGGCCGGCGACGAGCATTTCGACAAGAGCTTTCTGCTCGAAGGC
>NZ_CP013141.1:5685762-5697186 GCF_001442535.1 Lysobacter antibioticus
CGGCCGCCGCGACCGGCCGACCGCCGTCCACCGCCCCGTCCGCGCCTGCCGCCGGAGACGATCGATGACCCGCGCCCGCCACCATTGGGTGTTGCCGGTCAGCCTGATCGCGGCGCTGACCTTGAGCTTGCTGCCCTTGCCGCAGTTCCTGCTGCCGCTGCGGCCGTACTGGCTGGGTCTGGTCCTGGCTTATTGGGTGATCGAAGACCCAGACCGGGTCGGCCTCGGCTTCGCCTTCCTGGTCGGTCTGGCCGGCGACCTGGTCTCGGACGGCCTGCTCGGCGAGCAGGCCCTGCGCCTGGTGGTCATGGCCTTCATCCTGCAGCGCTTCCGCGCCCGTCTGCGGTTCTTCCCGTTGTCGCAGCAAGCGCTCGCGGTCGGCGGCTTGATGCTCAACGACCGCATCGTCACCTCGGCGATCCACGTGGTCCTGCGCGAGCCGGCGCTGCCGTCGACGTTCTGGCTGTCGCCGCTGGCCGGCATGCTGCTGTGGCCGCTGATCTTCCTGCTGCTCGACGCCCTGCGTCTGGGCAGCTGGCGGAGGCGTTGATGGGCCCGCGCCGCAGCCCGATCAAGAAACGCGTGCTCAAGAACGCCGCAGCCGAGGCGGACCAGTTCCGCGCCCGCGCCGCGATCGCCTTCGCCTTCGTCCTGCTGGGGGTGATCGGCCTGGGGTTCTGGTACTTCCGCCTGCAGGTCTGGCAGCACGACGACTACGCCATGCGTTCGGAGGCCAACCGGGTCAAGCTGCGGCCGGTGGTGCCGGGGCGCGGGCTGATCTACGACCGCCAGGGCCGCATCCTCGCCGACAACGTGCCGGCGTTCCGCATCGAGGTCACCCCCAGCGAAGCCGGCGACAGCAAGGACTGGCTGCCGCAGCTGGCCCAGGTCGTTGCGTTGACGCCCGAGGAGATCGCCCGCTTCGAGAGCGAGCGCAAGGCCACCCGCGGCTTCAAGCCGATCGTGCTGAAGATGCGGGTCAGCGACGAAGAAGTCGCTGCGTTCGCGGTCGACCGCTGGCGCTTCCCCGGCGTCGAGCTGGTGTCCTACCTCAACCGCCGTTACCCCTACGGCTCGCTGTTCGCCCACGTCATCGGCTACGTCGGGCGCATCGACAGCAAGGACGAGGAGGCGATGGGCCAGAACGCCGGCGTGCTGACCCACACCGGCAAGACCGGCCTGGAGCGTTTCTACGACGAGCAACTGCGCGGCCAGATCGGCTACGAGCAGATCGAGACCAACGTCGACGGCCGGCCGATCCGCCAGGTCGGTTACGTTCCGGCCAAGCCCGGCGCCGACCTGCGCCTGAGCATCGACATGGACCTGCAGCAGGCCATGATCACAGCGTTCGGCGACATGGACGGCTCGGCGGTCGCGGTCGATCCGCGCACCGGCGAAGTGCTGGCGATGGTCAGCCTGCCGAGCTACGACACCAATCTGTTCGTCAACGGCATTTCCTCGGCCGACTACAAGGCGCTGTCGGGCAATCCATCGCGGCCCCAGTTCAACCGCAACGTGCTCGGCGGCGGTCCGCCGGGCTCGACCATGAAGCCCTTCGTCGCTCTGGCCGGCCTCGACAGCGGCCTGCGCCGCGCCGAAGACCGCACTCTGTCGACCGGCGAGTTCCACATCCCCGGGCAGAAGCGCGGCTATCGCGATTCGCACGGCGGCGGCCACGGCTGGGTCGACCTGCGCGAATCCATCGCCCAGTCGGTCAACACCTACTACTACAAGCTCGCGCTGGAGATGGGCATCGCCCGTTTCGACCAGTACATGACCCGCTACGGCTTCGGCCAGAAGACCGGCATCGACCTGGCCGGCGAGAACATCGGCATCCTGCCGTCGCCGCAGTGGAAGGCCAAGCGCAGCAAGGAAGGCTGGTACCCGGGCGAAACCGTCATCGCCGGCATCGGTCAGGGCTATTGGGTGGTGACCGCGCTGCAGCTCGCGCGCGGCACCGCCGCGATCGCCAACGGCGGCCGCCTGCAGCAACTGCACCTGGTGCGCGAAAGCCGCACCGGCTACGAAGCGCCGTGGCTGCCCAAGCAGGTCGCTGCGCCGACGCTCATCACCGACAACCCCGCGCATCTGCGCGCGGTGCAGGAAGGCATGGTCTCGACCATCCACGGCGCGCGCGGCACGGCGAAGGTGATGGCGCGCGGCGCGCCGTACCGCATGGCCGGCAAGACCGGCACCGCGCAGAAGATCAGCCGCAAGGGCAACGTCAGCATGAATCCGCATTCGCTGCCGCTGCACTTGCGCCATCAGGCCTTGTTCGTCGGTTATGCACCGGCCGATAACCCGACCATCGCGGTCGCGGTGGTGGTCGAGCACGGCGGTTACGGCGGCAGCACCGCGGCGCCGATCGCGCGCAAGATCTTCGATGCCTGGTTGCTCGGCAAGATGCCCGAGCCCCTGCCGGGCAAGAACGAGGCGCCGACGGTGCCGAAGCTGGCCGCGGCCGACGCTCAACCGCAGGCCGACCCGGCCGCTGCGGCCGAAAACGAACCCAAGATCGTGCCGGTCGCGATCAACGGCGCCTGGGCCGAAAGCGTGGCCGCGGCCAACGCCGTGGTCGCCGCGCAGCCGGGCCGCGCGCCGCAGGCGCTGGAACGCCGGCCGCTGCTGCGCCCGCACTTGCCGGGCGCAGCAGCGCCGACCGATGCCGTACCGAACGAGGCCGGCGACGACGCGTCCGGCGAACCCGAGGACGAGCCCGTCGCGCCAGAGCCCGCGCCCACGGTCGCGCCGGCGGCGGAGCCGCGGCGATGAGGGTGATCCTGCGCTACCTGTGGGACCTGCTGCAGCGCTTCACCCGCACCCTCGACCTGATGATGTTGGCCGCCTTGCTGGCGCTGATGGCGATCGGCCTGGCGGTGCTGTACAGCGCGGGCGAACACTCCATGCGCATGGTGATCGCGCAGGGTTCGCGCTTCGGCGTCGGCCTGCTGGCGATGTGGGGGCTGTCGCGCATGCCGCCGTCGCAGCTGCGCAATTGGACCCCGTTGGTCTACGCGCTGTCGATGATTCCCCTGTTGCTGGTGCTCATCGTCGGCACCGGCAAACACGGCCGGCACTGGATCGACCTGAAGGTGTTCTATTTCCAGCCGGCCGAGCTGCTCAAGCTGAGCCTGCCGATGATGGTCGCGTGGTATCTCAACCGCGAGGCCTTGCCGCCGAAGCTCAAGACCGTGCTGATCGCCGCGGTGTTGATCGGCGTGCCGACCGCCTTGATCCTGCTTCAGCCCGATTTCGGTACGGCGATGCTGGTCGGCATCAGCGGCGCCTTCGCCCTGTACCTGGCCGGCCTGCCGTGGTGGTGGTTCGGCGCCGCGTTCGGCGCCGTCGCCGCGACTGCGCCGGTGGCGTGGTTCTGGCTGCTGCGTCCGTACCAGAAAGACCGCATCCTGACCTTCCTCAACCCCGAAACCGATCCGCTCGGCACCGGCTGGAACATCATCCAGTCGAAGATCGCGATCGGCGCCGGCGGCATGACCGGCAAGGGCTGGCTGCAGGGCTCGCAGTCGCACCTCAACTACCTGCCCGAACACACCACCGACTTCATCTTCGCCGTGCTCAGCGAAGAATTCGGCTGGACCGGCGTGATCGTGGTGCTGGCCCTGTATCTGTTCGTGGTCGGCCGCTGCCTGTGGATCGCCGCCGACGCCCGCGACGGCTACTCGCGATTGATTGCGGGTGCCTTGGGCTTGGCCTTCTTCGTTTACGTCATCGTCAACGGCGGCATGATCTCCGGCCTGCTGCCGGTGGTCGGCGTGCCGATGCCGCTGCTCAGCTACGGCGGCACCTCGGCGGTGTCCTTGTTGGCCGGCCTCGGCGTGGTGATGGCGGTGCGCGCGCATCGGCCGGTGCACGGCGGGCGTTGAGTTCGACGGGATACGCCGGCGGCCGATCGCGCGCTCGTAGCGGAACGGTTCCGAGCTGAGCATTTCTTTCTCGCAGGAGGCGGCATGAAAGGATTCGCGATCGATCCCCGCGCGCTGTCGGTGCTGGTACTGCTCGTCGTTGCTGTTTTTCCGAGGCCGGCGCCTGCCGACGAGAGCGCAAGGCGCGCCGCGGCGCGTAGCTACCTGAAGCTGCCCGCGGGTGGAAAGCCGGCGGCGCTGCCTTACGTATGGGAGCGCAAGGCCGGCGCGAAACACCTCGCCGTGCTGGGGACCAGGCACCTCAGCAATCCGCATTCGCCAATGTACGACGGCATCGAAGCCGCGTTCGAGCGTGTCCGCCCACAGATTGTGCTGCACGAAAGCCAAATCCCCGGCGACCTCAAGACCATGTCGAAGGATGCGGCGATAGCACGCGCTGCCGATCTCGGCTTCATCGCCTATCTGACGCACCGGCGCGGTATCCCGGTCCGCAGCGGCGATGCGTCGGTGAAGCAAGAGATCACCGCACTGCTGGCCCGCTACAGCACCGAAGAAATTCTCGTATTCATGGTGGCGCAGCGCCTGATAGGAAACCGCCGCAATCCGGACCTCAAGACGGCCGAGGCCCAATACGCAGCCTTCTACGCCGATTATCTGGTCGCAAACGGTCTGCCGAAGCGCGAGGGCTGGGACCGATGGTCAGGTTTCATGCGCGAATATCAACGTCTGCTCGGCAAGCCTTTGTCGGGCAATGGGTGGGACCCGGACCTGACCAGCCCGATCCGTCGCGGCAGGCTCAGCGAACTCGCGCGCAGTACCAACGCCGTGAGGGATCGTCACCTGGTCGCTTCCATCGAACGGGCAATGCGCGAGCACGACCGAGTCTTGGTGGTGTTCGGGGCTTGGCATGTGCTTGCGGTGGAGCCGATTCTCGATTCGGAGTTTGAGCGATAAGCCCAGGTCGCCGAGAGCCCGCCGTTCATGCCTGAAATGCTGCCGCTGCTGAAATGGCGCCCCTGACGGAACGATCAGACGTCGCCGCGCTCCCGATGGAACTTGTCGATCTTCTCGACCTTGAACCAGAGCGCCTCGCCGTGATCCACGGCGGTCGACGTGGTGACGACGATTTCGTTATCGGCCCTGAAGGTGTTCATGACGTAGCCGTCGTCTTCTTCGTCGACGATCGGCGTGCCCAGGGCGGCGATGGTGTGGGCCCGGTTGAACTCGAAGCTCAGGCCGTAAGGCAGCACCCCGGCGAACTTGTCGTTCTGGCCGTTCTGGTGGCGGTTGTAGAAATGGATGCCGCTGAGGATCCAGTGGCCGTCGTCGCGCGGCTCTCCGATCTCTTCGCGGTAGACGTTCGCTACGGTGAAGATCAACGCAAGTCCGAGATCGTCGAAATCGAGGTACTGGACGACGTCAGGCCCTTGGGGGCGCTCGATCATCCCGGCATCGGTAAGGTACCGGGCTAGGCTGGCCTGGGCCGAGGAGTGTCCGAGAAGATCGACGAGTCGGTTGCCATCAATCATGAGGTGACTCCTTTCTCGATGGATCAGCGCTTAGGTTGACATCGGGTGTGCGACGGGCCGGCGGAGATCGGTGGGGCGTCCGTGGGCGGTTCCAGCTTTGCAAGCGTCACATACCCAAGAGTCTGCTCCCTATCGCCGCCTTGTTGCACGAGCCTGTACTCGCCGGGCGGGAGCATGAGCGTGACCTGATCGACCTGCGTTGGCACGAGCACTTGGTCCATGGCGATGGAGAGTGGCGGCTCAGACGCCTTGAAAGCCCTGATCATATGCGCCTGTGGGGATGGCGTTATCGCAATCCTGCAGGGCTGCCGGTAGCCCCCCATGGAGAGCCAGTCAGGGCGGCCCTCGAAATAACGCGCGCGAGGGTGGAATACGGCCACGTCGAAGCCTGGCGCCGATAGCAGACCGGCAGGGCGGCGGATTACGAAAGGCGTCGTCTGGGCGAATCTATCGACAACGCTGTTGTACAAGGGGCTGTCCAACTCGCTGCGGCTCCTCGGAGTTCCCCATATCTGATTGATCGTGAGTGGGTCGAGGGCGGAGCTGCGCTTCAATATCTGCGCCATCCAAAGGCGATCGTCCGAATTGTCGGATTCCGAGATATGGCTGGCCCCCGCATAAATGAATATCCGGGCAGTAGGATTTCCCCTGAGCAATGCGCCGATGTTCTCGGCTTGCGCCGTCTCTCGCGCAAGACGTGAATCCTTCTGGCCCGCGTTCTCTTGGTGAGGACGTTGTTCGTAGTCGAACATCGAGTAGCCCAGGATCGCCGCCTGTCGCGCCATGTCGGCATACAGCGGGTCGGCGGTGTAAATGCCGGTTTCGAGGTCGGGGGCGCCATCGACCATGCTCGCTTGCAGTCGTGGGCCGAAAGTTTCGGCCGCGAAGTGAGTAAAGCCGATCTTGCGCAGTTCGATCAGGAGCAAAAGCGCAAAGGCGCGGTGCCGCTGATGCGTGTGATCCTCGTTGAGCATGACGACGCGCGCACGATCGGCTTCTTTCACGATCTCTGCGAGAGCGGGGCGAGCTGTCGCGTTGTCCAGGTCGACAGTTGCGGAGGGCCAAACGGAAGGAACTGCATCGCGGTCGTGCATCCGCTCGGTTCCGAGCGTGTCGCCGGAAATACTGTAGAACTGCGCCGCAAGCCTAGCCGGAATCTTCCCGGTCTCAACTCCCTCACGCAGCATTTCGATAGCAGGAAAGGGCCGGTCTTGCTGAAAGATGAGCGCCATGGCTGCTGAAAGCGACGTGACGGGATCATCCGCAGGGGACGACGCGGTCGGCAGGGAAAGCAGAATGCCGCAGCATGCGACGAGGCCGAGCTGAGCGAGCTTCATGTGTGCTCCGTTACCTGATCCCTGGTATTCGTTGGCGCTCCGATCATGAGGCACCCCGGGTCTCAGTCACAAGCGTGTGGATCGGTTCTGGGTATTTCTCAAGCCAGCGTCTGAGTAAGCGGTCGACCTCGGCTCTCTTGGCGATAGAGGTGTCGGCCAGACGTGAACCATCATTCTGAGCGCGCGAGGTTGTTCGTCGGTTGCCGCCAGGAGTGGATGGGTGGCTCGGCAGCGAAGCCGCTAGACTACCGGGCTCGTTGGGTCGGCAAGTTCCATGATCATCAGGACGGACAAATCGGCATTCCGCAGTAAGGCGGAGCGGACTGCTTGGTATCACGTTGCTCTGGGCGCCTTCGTATCGCTTACCGGGCTCTGGTGCTGGCGAGGGTCGTTGGAGCCTGTGCCGACTCATTTGGAATATCTGACGGGCGAAATCTCCAGAGCGGAGACGCGCCGCAACAGCATCGAGTTCTTCGTCGCCGGGCGCGAATTCGACTATCCGAGCATCCTGCCGAAGGCGGCGCTTGCGCGCAGCCTGCTCAAAGCAGGCAATACGGCGACGGTCGGCTTTTGGCCGGCCGATCCGTCCGAGATCTGGGCGCTCACCGTCAACGAGCAGGCGATCGTGCTGCCGAATGCGGCCCATCAAGCACGCGTGAGCAACGGAAAGTTAGCGTTCTGGCTTTTCGTCGTATGCTCGATTTGCACGGGCATTCTCGGCTGGCGTTTCATAAGGCAGTCGAGGTGATCTGACTGACCTGCCTGATCCGGTGGTGCCCGAGCTGGTCAGTGCGCAGTCCGATCCGCTAACGAGAGAGAAGCGACCCGCAGGCATGCCGAGCGATGCGTCCGATGGATAGAGAAGAAGAGGCCTGCCGTAGCGTTTACCGCGGAACCGTGAACCGGGGCGACCTGTTCTGGGTGCCGCCCGATCCGTCGCGAGGCTCGGTGCCCGGCGTCGCCCATCCGCACGTCGTGGTGCAGGACGATCTCTTCAATCACTCGCGCATCAGCACCGTGGTCGTCTGCGCCTTGAGCTCGAACATCGGCCGGATCAGCGAGCCCGGGAACGTATTGCTGGAGTTGGGCGAGGGCGGTCTGGCTAAGCAGAGCGTGGTGGTTGTTTCGCAGGTGTCGTCGATCTACAAGACGCGGCTAGGCGAGTACATCGGTGCCTTGTCCGAGGAACGCGTGGCCCAGGTGTTGGCGGGAATGCGTTTCCTGCAAACATCGTTCTTCAATCGCGGTTGATGCCGGCGATTGTCCGCTGTGCGTACGAACCTGAGCGGTCTGTCGCGTACTGCGCTCAAACGCCAGCAGTCGTCGTGGCCGCGCGCTCGGCCAGCAAGGCGCGTACGTTCGGCGTCCTGGCCAATGCGGCAGAGTCAAAGCCCGGAGCCGTCATGCACGGCTTCGATCGCATCGGACGATTCGAGTGCGCGCATCAGCATGCACAGGTCCGGGTATCGTTCTTGATGCCTGTCTCCGCGAATCTTCTGCATGTCGTCCATCTGGCTTGCCACCACCGGCACCCTGCGTTACAGCCCGCCATTGGGCCGCGGCGGCCACACCCGTCGCGACGGCGGCAGTACCCAGTGGTGGCTGATCGTCGACGGCGACCCCGAGCTCGGCCGCTATCTGCGCCAGCAGTACTGGATCGGCCACCACCGCACGCGCAGCCTGCAGGCGCCGCTGTGGGGCACGCATGTCTCGGTGATTCGCGGCGAGACGCCGCCGCGGCCGACGGCCTGGAAACGCCTGGACGGGGCGACGGTGGCCTTCGACTACGATCCGCAGGCGCAGCAGACCCAAGGCTATGTCTGGTGCGCGGTGCGCTGCCCTGAGTTGCTCGATCTGCGCGAGGAACTCGGCCTGGCGCGCGAGCCGCAGCCGGCCTTGCATCTCACCATCGGCAATGCCCTGCCCGGATGAGGCGGCGACGGAAAGCGGCAGAATGCCCCGCCACGGCCGTTTCGACGGCCGCTATTCATGTTTGCCGAAACGAACGCAGTGTCGTGACGGGTCGCGCCGGCCGCTTCCGATTCGACAACCTGACATGAATAAAATCGGTTAAGTCCCGCAAACCCAAGGTTTTTTGCCCCGCTTTCGCGTGCTAACCTCGCCGCGATGACCCGACGCCAAACTGCCCGTCGCGCCTTGTTTTGCGCACTCATGATCGCTCTGGCTGCCTGCGCCACGCAGACGCCGCCGATCCCGACGTCTACCCTCGCGGCCGCCCCGGCGCCGAAACCGCCGGCACCCGCCGCCGCGCCGACGCCCGTCGTCGGCACGCCCGCGCTGCCCGACCCGGTCAAGCCGATGCCGCTGGCGCAGGCGCGCGCCGAGTTCGTGCGCGATACCGCCAGCCGCTACGGCGTCGATCCGGTCTACATCGAATCGGTGCTGGCCAAGGCGCAGATCCGCGAGGGCATCGTCGCGGCGATGTCGCGCCCGGCCGAGGCCAAGCCGTGGCGGGACTACCGCCCGATCTTCATCACCCAGGCCCGCATCGACGGCGGCCAGGCCTTCCTGGCCGAGCATCGCGCCCAGTTGGCGCGGGTCGAGGCCGCGACTGGCGTGCCGGCCGAGATCATCGTCTCGATCATCGGCGTGGAAACCAGCTTCGGCAAAAACACCGGCAAGTACTCGGTGGTCGATGCGCTCTACACCCTGGCGTTCGCCTATCCGCGCAGCGGCGACCCGGCCAAGGCCGACCGCGAGAACCGCCGCGAGGCCTTCTTCCGCGGCGAGCTGGCGCAGCTGTTCGCGCTCGGCAAGGAAGAGCAGATCGACATCACCAACCTGATCGGCAGCTATGCCGGGGCGATGGGCTGGGGCCAGTTCATGCCGTCGAGCTACCGCGAGTTCGCGGTCGACGGCAATGCCGACGGCAAGCGCAATCTGTTCAGCGACCTGGACGACGTGTTCTTCTCGGTCGCCAATTACTTCGTCAAGAAGGGGGGCTGGGTGCGCGGCGGCCCGGTGACGGTGCGCGCCAATCGCGACGCGAGCGCGCAGGACTTCGTCCCCGACAGCATGGACCCGGTGTATTCGCTCAGCGACCTGGCCGCGCGCGGCTACCGTCCGCTGGGCACGGTGGCGCCGACCGAGACCGCGACGCTGCTGAACCTCGACGGCGTCAACGGTCCCGAATATTGGCTCGGTTTCCGCAACTTCTACGCGATCACCCGCTACAACATCTCCAAGCACTACGCGATGGCGGTGTATCAGCTTGCTGAGGCGATCGCCGGACGGGAGAATCCCTTGGCCACCGATATCGTCACTCCGCCCGCCGCGCTGGCCCAGCCCGCCGCTCCGGCAGTCCAGGCCCCCGCAATCAAGGCGCCGCAGGCATGAGCGGGCCGGGCACGAAGCGGCCGCCGATCGCGATGATCGGGCGGCTGGCCGCCGCCGTCCTGCCGCTGGCCCTGGTCGCCTGTGCCAGCGCACCGAAGAAAGGTTCCTCCGAAGCCCTGGCCCTGCCGGAGCGCGATCGGGTCCATGCCAGCGGCCTGCCGTCGGCGCAGGCGCACGGCGGCCGCAAGAAGTCGCCGTACGCGCCGGCTCAGGAAGACCTGAGCAAGCGCGGCAACTACAAGGCCGGCGGCCTGTACGCGCCGGGCGTGTCCGACACCACGCCGACCTATATTCCCGACGTCGACGCGATTCCCGAGCCCGAGGTCGTCGCCGAGGCGCGCTCGCAGTTCGGCAACCGCTCGCCGTACAAGGTGCTCGGCAAGAGCTACAAGGTGCTCGATTCGCACGAGGACTACCTCGAGCGCGGCACCGCGTCCTACTACGGCCAGAAATTCCACGGCCGGCGCACCTCCAATCTGGAGGTGTACGACATGTACGCCTTCACCGCCGCGCACAAATCGCTGCCGCTGCCGAGCTTCGCCCGCGTCACCAACCTCGACAACGGCAAGTCGGTGACCGTGCGCGTCAACGACCGCGGCCCGTTCCACGACGGTCGCGTGATCGATCTCAGCTACGCCGCCGCGGTCAAGCTCGGCATCACCCAGCGCGGCACCGGCCGGGTCGAGGTGCGCGCGCTGCACCCGGGCGATGCCGCGCCGCCGGTCTACGCCAGCGCCGCCAACAACCCGCCGCCGTCGGCGCCGGCCAAGCCCAGCTCGCCGTCGGCCATCGACCGCCTGGTCTCGGCCATGCCGATCGCCAGCGCCAATGCCGGCGAACTGCCGCCGGGCGTGCGCATCGCCACCGGCAAGCCGGCCACGCTCACCAGCACGCCCGCCAGTGCACCGGCCAGCGCGGCGGTCAAGACCACGGTCGCGACCGGCAAGCCCGTGGCCGCCGCCGCGGCGGTCAAGTCGGCCACGGCCGTCGCTTCCAAGGCCCCGGCGGCGTCGAGTGGCGGCAAGCTGCTGCCGGGTAACGACTATCGCTTCGACATGATGCAGAACGGCAAGTCGATGACGGCCGACGAGTTCGACACCTGGATGAAGTCGCGCCAGGTGCGGGTCGCCACCGGCAAGGGCGCCGAGATCGCCCCGCCCAAGCCGCTGACCCGCGCCGAGCAGCGGGCCATGGCCAAGCAGCAGAAGGAACAGGCCCGCGCCCTGGCCGCCGCGCAGAAGGCGGCGAAGAAGGCCGGCAAGGTCCCGCCCGCGACCGCCATCGCCGCCGCTTCGGCCGCGACGCTGCCGGCGCC
The DNA here is from genome assembly GCF_001442535.1 of Lysobacter antibioticus. Classification (NCBI taxonomy): domain Bacteria; kingdom Pseudomonadati; phylum Pseudomonadota; class Gammaproteobacteria; order Lysobacterales; family Lysobacteraceae; genus Lysobacter; species Lysobacter antibioticus. The sequence goes on from NZ_CP013141.1 coordinate 5,697,185, forward strand.
CG
>NZ_CP013141.1:5697222-5706992 GCF_001442535.1 Lysobacter antibioticus
GCTCAATCCCTACCGCAGGATCTGGTCGCGCGTTGTCGATGATCCAGGCTCCGTGAGCCGAGCATAGCGACCTTAGCTTAGCGGAATGGGGGCGGCTCTGACCCTCCCTTTCTCTTAACTTGACCCGCCGCCGTATGCCGCTTGAATCCCGAATGATGCGGGCTTCAAGATTATGTAGCTGACTGGCGTGCCTCATGCTCGGATGCGGCCTTCAGGACTGACTTCAGGAAGCAGCCGCCGCTGAAGAAGGTTGCCGCAAAGAATGCTGCGAGGCCGAAGAACCGGCCCCAACCCGGATCCTGGGTCGCTTCAAGGTAGACGCCACCTGCGAGAGCGACCGCCGTCAAATTCGCACCGAAGAAGTACATCGTACGCGGGAGTTCATCGATTACCGCGTCCGCGATGCGATAAATCATCCCGCCGCGCTTGTAGCGGAGGAGCAACCCAATGGGCGAATAGACGATGAAAAGGGCAAGGATGGTGTACCCAAGATCAGATACCGTATTCCCCTGAAGTTTCGACATCAGCACGCGATTCACCGATTCCTCGGTGCTAAGTTGGTTCGTGGAAAGCCAGATTAGGAGGTAAAGGCTAGCAACAGAAGCTAGGAATATTCCGCCTTCCGTACCTATGAACTGCAATGTTGACACATCTTTCTTTGACTTCAGTTCACTCTTTTCCATGGCGTTCCTCAGTGTTCTGTCGCGTCCTACGTAAGGAGTGTTACCAATCACCCCTTCCGGCCCGTTTGGCTAAGATTTCGTTGTTCGTCTTGTGTGGTTCTGCAGCGTTCCCTGCTCCGCTCTCTGTGCCGGCCGACGGCATCGCCCTCGTCGACCATCCCTGAAGGCCTGAGTATCGCTGAACTGCGAGAGATCAGCGTCAGACTTTTCCGACACTGGCGTCGGATAAGTCCGCAGCTTGTTAGGAACATGGCTGCCCGTGCCGGTTCCATGCCGGTGCCAGAGGGGCTCGTTTAAGAGCAGCCACTGCTGAATCAATCACAAAGCACACTAAATAGATTGCGTGAGAAGCTGGCTCTGCTAATTGTTTCGCGCGCTGCCCGCGTGCCAGTATCGATTGCCTGATGTGATCCGCGCCTGACCTGATCGACCGCGGCAGGTTCCTGATTGCACCCGGGCCCTCATCGACCAAAGGAGTAATCCATGGCAGCACGTTACGTACTCAGCCGTTCCGGCTCGCAGTTTCGTTTTGTCCTGAAGGCAGGCAACCACGAGACCATTCTCACTAGCGAGCTCTATAACGCGAAGAGTAGCGCGGAGGATGGCATAGAGTCGGTAAAGAAGAACTCTGCGCTTGATGAACGCTACGAGCGAAAGGACTCAAGCAATGGAAAGCCGATGTTCAATCTCAAGGCATCGAATGGCCAGGTCATCGGAACGAGCGAGCTGTATTCGAGCGAGTCGGCTCGGGATGGTGGCATTGCGTCGGTGAAGGCGAACGGGCCGACGGCAGAAGTCGACGATCAGACCTAAATTGAAGTCCCTGGATCGAGGGGGCGCCCCTCGATCTTTTTTTACGCCAGATATTGGTCGTGAAGCGGCTTCGACATGAATGATTGCTAGGCCCTACTGGTCGGCGTGAATTCGGCTGCTAGCCTGCTCAGCGACCGAGCGGTACGCCGGAAAGATACTTGTAAGACGCGATGCAGTATCGGCGATAAATAGTGGCCTCAATAGCCGATGCAAGCTCCCGGAGCTACTCGTAGTCAGCCCATAGATGGCGGCCAACTTACCTAGCGGTCAGTTAGGAGCCGGCTGGTGCCATGCCGGCTCTTCACCCAATTCGACGCCATCTACAAACAGTCTTGGATCTTCCAGCAGTTGCTCTGGCATCGCGGACGCGTAATCGGCCGTTTCGTCTATAGTCCAGGAGGTCGTCTCAGCCGTGTGCGTCAACAGATAATGGGAGTGGAGACTCACGACTCGTGACTTGAACTGGAAAGTCCTGATCTGCTCCCGATTGCGATCACGGCGGAGATCGGAAGCTGCTAGCGTCTCGCTCCGCATCTAGCACGATGTGCGCCACACCGAGATGACAGCCCCCAAGCTGAGCGTCTATCTCGGCGAGTTTGGAGCGAACATGGCGCGCGCGAGTCGATACCGAGCCGGGGTTCTCGGTATCCCAACTAAGTAGCGCTACGGACGTAAAATTATCTAGATAGCGTGGATCTTCCTCGAGACTTGTTCCTTCGACACCCATCAACACTCGTTGCGAGGGCACGATCTTATGAGTAAAGAGCCGGAATAGTTTAGGTCCCGACAAGAAGGCATGTATCTTGAGTGTCGGCACGCAGTCCGTCCATGTCGCCTTGCGTGACGGTGCCTCTTCCAAAATCGTCAGACCATTCATGTTGGATAGGCGATCGACTTAGAGCGAACTCGGCATGGCAGCGAAGGTAGTCTTCCGGAATGGAATCGAGTGGGGCCGCGAAGGTAACATCTAGGTGGACACCAGCGAGCTTCGTTGCGACGAGTTCGCATGCCTTGGCGAACATCGCTCTCACCTTAATGCCTTCATTTCGCTCAAAAAGACTAGGACGCAGCCTTTTGCACTCGATCTGTATATTCGTGCCACCAAGTGCCACTTCCATGTCTGGGCTCCTCTTATCCGACTCTGGAACAAACCTAACGTCGTACCCCTCGTTCAAATAGCGGGCGGCAACGGCTAGTTCAAGCAGAGTGCCTTCAGGATGATCATTTTCTTCTCGAGCAATTTGTTTACTCGATCAACGGTGCCTTCGACAAGGTGCAATGTGGGTAGGGCACTGCCGATCAGCTTGAGAAAGGGAATGTAGCGGGAGCCAAGCCTCGCATCGAAAAAACGTCGGTCATCGACTAGTGCGTAAGCCTGTAGAATGATTCCGGACGCGGGGTCAGCGGGAGGGAGGAGGTCCACGGGGTCGGGCCAGAGTATCGAGCCAGCCGGTGGCGAACTTGTACGAGTGAAGTGTTCCTTGGCGTCTTGGAGGCGTTCAAGAAGTTCGTGGCCCGCAATTCCGTGGAGCCAGGCAAGCGTCCGCTCAACTTCGAGGTCACGCTCTATACCAATGGTCATCGACGGGTGCCTCTACTGGTCGCCAGGATCATAGAGCGCCGATGGCCTGACGCAATACGAGTCGTCGCAAGTTTCGTAGATGAAGTTGGCGTGCCACCCGGGGCTATTGTGATATTCATCTTCAATAATTTGGTTCGCATAGCTCCACAAACCTACGATCTCGTCCGCGCTCTTGGTCACGTCAAACAGGGGGTGTCAGAATTGGGCCTCGTATTCTGCTTTCGTAAGCTCGTAAGAGTCGATCATGGAGCCTTGCACCCAATTGGTCCGAGCCGCGAAGCGGCTTAGACTGTGGTGTTGGATATCAGGTGTCTACGAGGCCCTGCGCGATTCAGCCCGGATCGACCGCGGGATGCATTGAGCCTGGATAGCTCGGAGTCGCCGATCCTCGTTGTCAACCTAAGTCCAGCATGTGCTCAGGCAACCTTCCGCAACGGCTGCTGCAATTCGGCCACGTCAAGCGTGAAATCCAGGGGGATCTGAATCGGTTCGACCGGAACGCGCTTGTCGTTGTAGACATCCACGTCAGTCTTTAACTGTACACAATCCCCAACGATCTGCTGGCGACGTTGAGCGAATGAGCGCACGAAGTGGCTGTGCGGTGCGTTGGGGTCGTCCAGATCAGCCCATAGCGAAAGGGTCTTGGTTCCCTGTTTGTGGGTCGCAGCATGGTTTGCCCGATACCGGCGACCATGTACGTCAGTCCGATATTCCTCTCGGAATACCTGAGCGATGTCGGCAGCGATGGCGTCGATCACGGTCTTGGCGTTGGGCTTGTGCAAGCCATTACGCCAAGCCCAGGATGCTACTTCATGCAAGTCCATGGGGCCTTCAATGCCATTCTCGGCCTTGTAGCGCTCAATGTACTCTTTCACTTGGTTGGAATAGGCAGACATTGGGGGAATATCTCTCTTAGTCGGTGTGAACCACGCCCCATCCATCGGTACGGGCGGAGCTGGTGACGAACGAACGTACTTTCACCTGGTGCTTGCGGAACAAGTCATAGCGACGCAGGCGTCGCTGCAATTGACCAACCACTAGGCCCGGGTGGATCCTCAGGCGCTGGGCGAACAACAACACACGTTCTTCCTTGAAGAAGGGAGAAACTCGGGAGACGAACCCCATCAGCTCAGCTTGGTCCACGCAAAACTCGGTGCCAGCCGCATTGGCAATCCTTTCCTCTTCGTTGATCTGGTCGACTGATTCGGACTCGATTTCTTGATCTAGGATGTAGCCCTGATCACGCCCATGGCGTAGCAGTACATGCTCCAATTCGTGACGCAACACAAACCAGAAGTTATCGATCCGATCCAGACGCAGGGTCATGGCTACTACTGGCTTATCGTCGGCCAGCCAGAAGCAGGCGCCATCAATTTTGGTGCCCGCGATTGGCTCTACAATTACGAAACGCACGCCGCATTCGTCCAAGATCCGGGGGACGTGCCGGGTTTCCTCGGGGGCGGTTCTGAGCGCTGACAGGCGCGGCAATGCTTGGCGCAACTTCGGCTCGCTGTAAGGGCCCGTAATCAGCTCGCTGGCCGCTTGCCAAGCTCGGTGCAGCCACGCTAGTTGCAAACTGGACGCTGCGGCGTCGGCATCGGTCTTCTTAGCCGCATGGAAAAAGATCATCGGATCGTTCAACTGCTTGAGGCCAAAAAACTCAAGAAACTGCTGTTCGAGTACATCGATGTTCTTGGACGCAGTAATCCAGCCGCGTTTAATCATTTCGCGGACTGGGAATCGATTGTATAGCTCTGCTCGGCGCGCGATCAGGTCATCGGCGCTGCGGACCTTGGAGAGCTGGTACTGGCTCTCCAAATTCATCCACACCTCCGGGCCTGTACCTAGCGAATCACCCAGCTGGACTGCAGTCTCCGGGGTGATGCTCTTCTTTCCGGCAATGATCTCGTTGATCAGGCGCACCGGGCGACCGATGATTTCGGCCAGTTCAGTCTGCGTCCAATTACGCGCCTCCAGTTCCTCGCGGAGGAACTCGCCCGGTGGAAAGATTTCGGCGAACGTGTTCATGGCGTGTCCTTGGGTCAGTGGTAATCGGCGATTGAGACAATGACGACCAGTTTCCCTTTGTCATCCTCTTCTAAGCGCAGCAGCAGGCGCCATTGGTCGTTCAAGCGCATAGAGCGTTGGCCAACTAGGTCGCCTTTGAGTTTTTCGTAATGCAGTGACTTCATGGCATAGAACGCACGCTCGTCGGGCGATGCTCGTATGAATTGCATGCGCCTGCGGAAGATCTTCACCAACGCGGCATCAAGGCCTGCTGTGTACTTCGGATCCGTCTCCAGTCGCTCCAACGATGGGTCTTCAAACTGGACTTCCATGCGGCTCTACAGCCTCTGTATGTGTCTTTTACACTTAGTGTAATAGAGGTTGTTTTGGCCCGCAAGTGACCAGCGATGGATGTGGTGAAAAGCTCGACCGGGGCGGCCGGACATTGGACCGCGATCCCGCGGCCGGACCCGCGTAGATCGATTCCAGGGCACGCTCAGCCGCTGCCTCGGGGCTTTCACTGGGAAGCACAGCGTGGGATTTGGCGACGTTGGGTGATCGGACTCGCCGGAATTAGATTAATAAAATCAATAGCTTAATGCATCATGTGTCCCATATTGGGACAGCCAGTAGACAATCCAGCACTAGATGAACGTAGTCAGGATGCGAAGCTAGATTGCATCTTTTCAAGTTGCGCTGGGCGCAACCGGGCGCTAATATTTGCTCCACGTAAAACACGGTGCAAGCTGAGGAGGGTCTCGAAATGACCATCGCCGTTCTCCGCCGCACTGGCGGCTCCATCACCCTCTCGATCCCGAAGGCTATCGCTCAAACGATGGGCGTCGACGCATCTTCAAGTGTCAGCCTGTCGGTGACTGGCCGCACTTTGTCAGTGACTCCGGCGTATTCGATCGAAACGCTGTTAGCGGGCTTGTCCGTCGAGAACAGCCACGAATTGATCGAAGCTGGCGACCGTGGTGCTGAGCGGATCGATTGGTGAATCGTCCTTGGGTCCCCCGCATGTCTGAAGTCGTGCAAATCGACTTCAGCCCGATCCGCGGACACGAGCAAGCAAACCTACGCCCTGCCGTTGTGCTCAGCAGCCAGGGCTTCAACGATAAGACGGGCCTCATTGTCTGCATTCCATGCACGACGAAGATCAAGGGCAACCCGTTCGAGGTTGTACTCACATCGCTTCGCGAACCGTCGGCGGCCCTGACGTACCACATTCGCACGCTCGACTGGCGAGATCGCCAGGCCTTTTCCGTCGGCTTCGTATCCTCTGCGGAGATCGACGAAATCCGTGGGAAGGTCATCGCGGTTCTTGGCCTTTAGGATCTGAAAAACTCAGCAGGCCGCTCAGCAGCGATGTGGATTCCACGGCGTCGAGTCTGGAAATGAATCGCCCAGGGTTTCGTAGAGATCGCGCATATACATACATATCCTGAGTCGGCCTCATTGGTCGGATCAAGTGGTTTGATGTCGCCTTGGGCTCAAAAAGATAAAAAAACCGGCCTTTGCAAGTGCCTGATTTTTAAGGGTGAGCAATGGTCGGCCGACCACAGGCTTGGAGAAAAAGGCCCGGAGAGAGGCGAAAAAATCGCCAAACAGCGCCTCCGTGGATAACTCGCCGACCAATGGGAAACGCCAGAAGCCTCGGAAATAAGGCCTCTTCCGTCGTTGCGACGAGGCGTAGAAAAAGTTGAGGCTGGGAGTTTGGCGCGGCCAGATAGATTCGAACCTCCATCCAATGATTAGGTCTAAACGAGCGCAACGATGCTCCTCGGCCTCACTTGGCATGCCCACCTATGGTTCCCAAAAGTGGGTTTCGGGTTTTGGTTGACCTGTTGATCGCCGAAAAACTCGCGGAAAAGTCCACGGCTAACCCATTGATTTACAAGGGGGCGAAAATCAGCCCTGTGGTTCCGAGACCACAGGTAGGGAGAAGAGAGAGGACTGACTGGCGAAAAATTCGCCAAACGGCGTTTTTCGCCGGTTCTCTGAAACCACGGCCTTCGCAGAAACCCTCGAAAATAAGGGGGTTTTCTCAACGTGCGGAGGGGGAGATAAACGCCCTTCCGGAAGGAGTGGTGGGCCCACCAGGATTCGAACCTGGAACCAAAGGATTATGAGTCCTCTGCTCTAACCGTTGAGCTATAGGCCCGCGCGAGCAGGGATTCTAATGGTTGGGCGGGGCGGGCGTAAGCGGCGCGGCTATGTGCCAGCGCCGTCGCACGGGAAGCCCATGCCCCTCGACGCAGAGACGGCGCGCAGCAGCGGTGTGGCCTGCCTCGTCGATTCCTGCCAATCGATGGACCGTATCGAGGTGCAATCGAGGTGCCTCACCAGTCGAAGCGCCTTACCAAAGGCCGCTCATCCAGGCAGAGACAGGCCTAGGCGACAACCGTCCCCTCAGCGCTTCGCACTCATCGAATACGGCCGCTGCTTCGGATCGCTGGCCCACGCCTTATTCGGCGTGGCCTGCATAGTAAACCGCAGTTCCCCGCCGGCCATGATCTCTTCGTGACGCAGGAAGCTGCGGTCCAACGGCTGGCCGTTGAGGGTGGCGGCGCCGATGTAGGGGTGGGCGTCGTCCAGGCCGTCGGCGACGACGCTGAAGCGTTTGCCGTTGGGCAGGTTGAGGGTGGCCCTGGGCAGGAAGGGGCGGCCGATGGCGTATTCGTTGCTGGCCGGGGCCACCGGGTAGAAGCCGAGCGCGGTGAAGACGTACCAGGCCGACATCTGGCCGAGGTCGTCGTTGCCGGCCAGGCCGTCGGGGCGCGGGGCGTACTGGCTGGCCATGATCTGCTTGAGGCGTTCCTGGGTGCGCCAGGGTTGGCCGGCGTAGCCGTAGAGGTAGGCGACGTGGTGGCTGGGTTCGTTGCCGTGGGCGTACCAGCCGATCAGGCCGGTGATGTCTTCCATGTGCGCGAAGGTCTTCGGGTCGACCTTGGCGTCGAAGACCTGGTCGAGTTTGGCGACGAGCTTGGCGTCGCCGCCGTGGGCGTCGATCAGGCCGGCGACGTCCTGCGGCACGTACCAGGAGTACTGCCAGGCGTTGCCTTCGGTGTAGTCGGTGCCGTAGCCGCTGGCGGTGGGGTCGAAGGGTTCGCGGAAGGCGCCGTCGCGCTTGCGTGCGCGCATGAAGCCGCTGTTCGGGTCGAAGGCGTGCTTCCAGTTGCCGGCGCGCTTTTCGAACTTGGCGGCGATGTCCTGGCGGCCCATGTCGCTGGCCATGCGCGCGATGGTCCAGTCGTCGAAGGCGTATTCGAGGGTCTTCGAGGCGGCCTCGCCTTCTTCGTCGATCGGCACGTAGCCGAGCTGCATGTATTGGGCGATGCCGTCGTAGGGGCCGTAGCTGGCGCTGGCGACCATCGCGTCGAGCGCCTCGTTGGTGTCGTAGCCGCGGATCCCTTTCATGTAGGCATCGGCGATCACCGGCACGGCGTGGTAGCCGACCATGCACCAGGTTTCCTGACCGTGGAAGGACCAGATCGGCAGGATGCCGTAGGGGCTGTGGCGGCGCGAGGCGAGCAGGGAATTGACGAAGTCGTTGTTGCGGCGCTCGGGTTGCACCAGGGTCAGCAACGGATGCAATGCGCGGTAGGTGTCCCACAGCGAGAACGTCGAGTGATAGCGGAAGGCCTTGGCCTGGTGCACGGCGTTGTCGGGGCCGCGGTAACGGCCGTCGCTGTCCATGAACAAGCTCGGCCCCATCAGCGTGTGATAGAGCGCGGTGTAGAAGCTCTTACGCATCGGCTCGGGCGCGTCGGCGTCGATCGCCGACAAGGCTTCGGTCCAGCTCGCGCGCGCCTGTGCGCGCACGGCGTCGAAATCCCAGCCGGGCACTTCGGCGTCGAGGTTGGCGATGGCGTTGTCTTCACTGACCGGCGAGATCGACACTTTGACGATCAGGTCGCGGCCGTCGGCGTCGGCGAAGTCGAGGCTGCCGACCACCTGGCGGCCTTCGATCTGCGCGCGTTGCGCCGGGTCTTTTTCGCCCGGCGGCGGGAAGCCTTTGTAGGCAATGTCGGCTTCGGTGTCGTGAAAACCGTGCCCACTCACCGGACGCGAGAAGCGCATCGCGAAATACAGCTGCCGGCCCGGCGCCCAGCCGCGGGTTTCGCGGTAGCCGGTGACGGTGCCGTCGGCGCGCAAGCGCAGCCGCGACCAGAGGATTTTGCCGGGGTAGTCGTACAGGCTGGTGCGCAGGTCGACCAGCACGTGCGCAAGCTGCCCTTTCGGGAAGCGATAGCGATGCACGCCGACACGCTCGGTCGCGGTGAGTTCGGCGCGGATCTTGTAGTCGTCGAGGGTGACTGCGTAATAGCCGGGCTGCGCGACTTCGTCGTCGTGGCGGAAGCGCGAGCGGTAGCCGCTGCGCGGCGTTTTGGAATCGCCGCGCTCGAGCTTGACCTCGCCGGCGATCGGCATCAGCAGTACGTCGCCAAGGTCGGAATGGCCGGTGCCGGAGAAATGGGTGTGGGAGAAACCGACGATGCTGCTGTCGCTATAACGATAGCCGGCGGCCCAGCCGTAGGCCTGCTTGCGCGGCTGGATCTCGGTGTCGGGGCTGAGCTGGATCATGCCGAACGGCACCACCGCGCCGGGGAAGGTATGGCCCTCGCCGCCGGTGCCGATGAAGGGGTCGACCGATTCGTAGGCCCGGCGGCCGGCGGCGTCGG
>NZ_CP013141.1:5707028-5714743 GCF_001442535.1 Lysobacter antibioticus
GCCGCGGTCCCGGGCGGCTGGCCCTGGGTCGCGGTCGCGGCGGTGCCGCCGCCGACGCGTGCGTTGATCGCGTCGTGGGTTTCCAGGATCACCGGATACATCACGTAGATCGACAGCACGATCGCCAGGCCGTTGATGACGACGTTCGGCGGCACCTGCTGCAGGCCCAGCGCGTTACGCAACAGGCTCAGCACCACGACGATCTTGGTGAACGAGGTCACCATCACCGCGACGAACGGCGCCAGCGCGAGGCTGACCACCGTGATCAGCACCAGGGCCGGCGAGAACGAACTGAAATCCATGGTTCAGCTCCAGGCGATCAGGCGCACGCCGAGGGTATCGCCGACGGCGACGATCTCGCCGCGGCCGGCGTCGCGGCCGTTGGCGCGGATCACCACGTTCGCGCCTTCCAGGCGCGAGGGCAGGGCGAACACGTAGCCGGGCTGGAAGCCGGACAGTTCGTCGTATCGGCATTCGAGCCGGCCCAGGTCGAACTCCAGGCGGACCGGAACGTCCGGTGCGGTGGGTTCCGCGGATTCGGGGGCAGCGGACTCGGTGTCGCTCATCGCGGAGGTCTCCTGATGCGTGGAAAGGGTCAAGGGCGCGCCGTCGATGCGCCAGCCGTCGGCGGCCGGCGCCAGCGGCCAGGCGAAGCCGGGCACGTGCGCCTGCATCGGCGGCGGACGCTGGTGGTTGCCGATGACGAGGACGTCGCCGGGGCGCAGCTGGCGCCATTGCGCATGGCGCAACTGCGGGCCGGCCCAGCGGATCGCGATCGGCACCGGCAGATCGGCCCAGCGTGCGCTCGGGTCGTCGCCGTAGGCAGGTTCGGGGGTTTCGGCGCGGGCGAGCAACTGGCCGACCCAGTTGACCGGCATGCGCAAGGTGCCGCGGCTCAGTACCTGGGCGCCGCCGCCGTCGGTGATCACGAACGACAGCCACAGGCCGTCGAGTTCGGCCTCGGCCTCGGCATGCGCGGCGCGGATCGGGTCGCTGGCGCCGTCGTCGACGATCGGGATCAGGGCGACGTCGATGCCCTGGCTCAGGCGCACCAATTGGGTTTCGTGGGCCAGGCTCCAGGCGAGCAGGCGCGAGCGGCCCTGGTAGTCGCTCCAGTGCAGGCCGGTGTCGCTGGCGTTGGCCAGGCTGCTGTCGAAACGCAACTTGACCCGCGCGCCGTCGCCTTCCAGGGTGACCAGCTCGCCGTGCACGGGTTCGGTCGGCACGAAGCTGAGCCAGCCGCCGTCGCGGGTGGGCCAACGCTGGCGCAGCGCGAACACGTCGCGCAGGGCTTCGGCCTGCCAGGGATGCAGGGAAGGCAGGCGGCCGCGCGGCGAAGCGGCGAGGCCGGAGGCGTCGGCCGAATGCGTCGGCGTCATCGTTGCGCTCGTCTCACCCATGGCCCAGCGCCACCTTCATCAGTTCGGGCAGCGAGCGTACCCCGAGTTTGTTCATCATGTTCGATCGATGCAGTTCCACGGTCTTGACGCTGATGCCGAGCACGTCGGCGATGATCTTGTTCGGTTTGCTCGCCACCACCAAGTCCATGACTTGACGTTCGCGCGGGCTGAGCCGGGCCAGGCGGTCGTCGCCGGCTTCGACGGCATGGTTGCGCGCATTGGCGATGGCGGCCCGGATCGCATCGATCAGGGCGTCGTCGCTGAAGGGTTTTTCGAGGAAGTTGGACGCGCCCTTGCGCATCGCCTCGACCGCGAGCGGCACGTCGCCGTGGGCGGTGACGAACACCAGCGGCAGGCCGATGCCGCGCCGGCGCAGCTCTTCCTGCAGTTGCAGGCCGCTCATCAGCGGCATGCGGATGTCCGAGACGATGCAGTGCGCGCCGCCGCCGTGGCGTTCGCCGGCATAGGCCTCCAGGAACGCCGGGCCGGAGGCGTGGGCCTGGACTTCGAAGCCGGCGGTCTCGAGCAGCCACGCGGTGGAATCGCGGAAGCCGTCGTTGTCGTCGACCAGATAGATGCGTGCTTCGCTCATGGGCGGTCACTCCCGGTGTCGGCGGGCGAGCGGCTCGCCGCCCGCACCGGCCCGTTCGCGCCGCAGGCACGGTGGTAGGGGCGGTCGGTGGGCACGGCGCAGGCGGCGGATACGAAGCGTTCGGGCATCGTGCTCAGGTCCTGGCTTCGAAGCGCGGCAGGGTGAAGCCGAACACGCTGCCGCCGCCGTCGCGCGGCTCGAAGAACAAACGGCCTTCGTGGTACTCGATGATCGACCGGCAGATCGCCAGGCCGATGCCGAGGCCGTCGGTCTTGGTGGTGAAGAACGGCGAGAACAACTGGTCCTGTTCGGCCGGGCTGAGGCCGGCGCCGCGGTCGGACACGCGCACTTCGATCTGGTCGTCGAGGTTCATGCGCGCGTCGATACGCAGCTCGCGGCGCGCGGTCGGGATCTCGCGCATGGCCTCGATGGCGTTCTTGACCAGGTTCAACAGCACCTGCTCGATCATGACCCGGTCGGCGAACACCGGCGCCAGCCGCGTCGGCAGGCCGAGGTCGATGCGCAGCTGCAGGCGCTCGGCTTCCAGGCGCAGCAGCTCCAGTACGGTTGCGGCGATCTGGCTGAGGTCGTGGGCGTCGCGGCGCGGTTCGCGCGCGCGCACGAACTCGCGCACCCGCGAGATCACCGCGCTGGCGTGTTCGGCCTGGGTGCGCGCGGCCTGCAGGGCGCGTTCGACCTGGACCGGGCCGCCGGCCTGTTCGACCAGGCGCAGGCTGCCGTTGAGGTAATTCATGATCGCCGCGAGCGGCTGATTGAGTTCGTGGGCCAGGGTCGCGGCCATCTCGCCGACCGACATCAGGCGCGAGGTGAACAGCAATTTCTCCTGGCGGGTCTTGTGCGAGTCCAGGGTCTCGATGCGTTCGCTGATGTCGATCGCGGTCAGCACGTCGACGTGGTCGCCGCCGTGCTCGGCGCGGCCCCAGTGCAGCGCATACCAGCGGCCGCTGTGCGGGGCCAGCACCTCGCGCGGCCGCTCGCCGTCGCCGGCCTCGCCTTGCAGGCGGGCGAGGAGGGCGTCGCGTTCACCATGTTCAGCCAGCTCGCCGAATTCTTCGCGATAGCGCGCATTACCGGCGACCAGGGCGCCGTCCCCGGCGAACATCGCGCAGGCGAAGGGGACCGCGCCCAACAGGCCGGCGTCGCGGTCCGGGGCGCTGGCCGCGCCCGATGCATCGCTGGGTTTGCTACGACGTTTCGCTGTGACCATGCTCACATCAATGCCATGCGCGACGGCTCGTCGGCGTGAAGCGACGAGCCGCCGCCGTTGCGGGGCGGCCGGGCTGCTACGGTATGTCGGCACGGCCTCGCCGCTCCTCTCGCCTCGTTACCGGTTCCGCACTGACCCACCATGCCGATACTGCTCCCACTGCGCTTGCTGCTTGATCGTTCCCCGCTGCTGGCCCTGGTGCCGCTGCTGTCGCCGGCCGCCGCGCTGGCGTTCGCACCGGCTGCCGCGCCCCCCGCCGCTCCGGCGAACGTTCCCGAACCGCCTTCGTTCTTCATCGAACTGCTATCGATCATGCTGCCAGTTGCGGTGGTCCTGGTCGGCCTGGTCGCGGTCTTGTATTACCTGCGCAAGCGCCATGGACTGACCGCGCGCGACAACCCGCTGTCGGTCCTGCAGGTGCTTCCGGTCGGCCCGCGCGAGCGCATCGTGGTGCTGCGCACGCGCAGCGGGCGCGCCCTGGCGGTCGGGGTCGGAGGACAATCGATGAGCCTGATCGCCGAACTCGATTCCGCCGACATCGCCCCGCTTGCGACTGCGACGACGATGCCGGAATCGACCGTCGCCGCGGCCGAAGCCGAATCGTGACGAGTCTTCGCCTACGTTAGTCGAACGCAATTGCGCAATTGCGCACGCGCTCACAAAAACAATGATGAATGCGCGCGAATGTAGCCGCCCGAGATCGAGGGGGCGTGATTGTGCACATCCCGCACAATAAGCACCTCGTTCACACAAATGATGACAATCAGCACTTAGTATCGGGCGTCCGAACCGGGATCGTGTAAGGACAGCGCCATGGCTGGGTGCGCAGGGGTATGTGGTAGAGCAGTGACTGCTTTCACCGTTCGATGCAGGGCCGAAAATCTTTCGAGCGCGACCCGTGGCCAGCCGCCGCGGGGCTGCGCCATCGCTGCTGCGCGTCCGAACGTGGTCGGCTCGTCGATTCTCAGGAACCGGGACTGACCGAATGCGCGCATTGTTGAGCTCCCTGATGGCCGCCGCTCCCGGCGCGACGCCCCGGCGTCGGGCCGGTTACAGCGATATCGTGCTGGCCATCGCAGCGGTCACCATCATCGGCGTGATGATCCTGCCGTTGCCGTTGGCCATCATCGACACCCTGGTCGCGGTCAACATCGCCATCGGCTTCGGCCTGCTGCTGATCGCCCTGTACATCCCGACCCCGGTCGCGTTCTCCAGTTTCCCCAGCGTGCTGCTGCTGACCACGCTGTTCCGGCTGGCCCTGTCGATCGCGATCACCCGCTCGATCCTGCTCGAAGCCAACGGCGGTCACATCGTCGAAACCTTCGGCAGCATGGTCGCCGGCGGCAACCTGGTGGTCGGCTTCGTGGTGTTCCTGATCATCACCGTGGTGCAGTTCATCGTCATCGCCAAGGGCGCCGAGCGCGTGGCCGAGGTCGCCGCGCGCTTCACCCTCGACGCGATGCCCGGCAAGCAGCTGTCGATCGACTCGGACCTGCGCGCCGGCCTGACCGACAAGGACGAGGCCAAGCGCAAGCGCCGCCTGCTCGAAGTCGAAAGCCAGCTGCACGGCAGCCTCGACGGCGCCATGAAGTTCGTCAAGGGCGACGCCATCGCCGGCATCGTCATCATCATCATCAACCTGCTCGGCGGCCTGGCCATCGGCGTGCTGCAGAAGGGCATGACCCTCGGCGACGCCACCCACACCTACAGCATCCTGACCATCGGCGACGGCCTGGTCTCGCAGATCCCGGCGATCCTCGCCACGATCGCGGCCGGCCTGGTGGTCACCCGCACCGCCGGCGACGAGGACGACCGCCACCTCGGCGAATCGATTACCCGCCAGGTCACCGGCCAGCCGCGCGTGCTGCTGATCACCGGCTGCCTCGCCTTCCTGATGATCTTCGTGCCGGGCTTCCCGAAGCTGGTGTTCCTGATGCTGTCGGCGGTGCTGCTCGGCTTCGCCGCTTGGCGTTACCGCCACGGCTCGGTGATGCTGAGGCGCGCGTTCCGGGTGCCGGAAGGCGAGCGCGGCACCGACGACGTGGTCGTCAACGAAGACGAAATCGCCCCGCCCGCACCCTTGCAACTCGACCTGTCGCCTACGCTGGCGGCCGCGTTCGGCGAGGCCACGGTGCGCGAACGCATCGTCGACGTGGCCCGCCGTCTGCGCGACGAGTACGGCGTGCCCCTGCCGGTGCCGGTGGTCAAGGTGGTGCCGGCGCTCGACAACGGTGACGGTCTCGGCGGTTATCGCCTGACCGCCTACGGCGCGCGCATCGCCTTCGGCCGCTTGTCGTCGAACGCGCAGTTCCGTCCTGCCCGCGCCGGCGACGCTAGCGCACCCAAGCTCGCCGGCTTCTTCCCGCCGTTGGCGGGCGAGTGGACCGGCCAGACCGGCGGCGAGACCCGCGATGCCCTGGCCACGGTGATCGAGCACTGCCGCGCCGCGCTCGAACGCCGCATGGGCAGCTTCATCGGCATTCAAGAGACCTCGAACCTGTTCGGCAAGATGCAGCGCGACTATCCGGACCTGGTCAAGGAGATGCTGCGCGTGGTCGCGCCGCAACGCGTCGCCGACGTGCTGCGCCGCCTGGTCGAGGAGGGCGTGCCGATCCGCAACCTGCGCGATGCCTTCGAGGCCATCACCGATGTCGGCGGGCGCGAGAAGGACGTGGTGCTGTTGACCGAATACGTGCGGGTCGCGCTCAAGCGCGAGATCGCCGATCGTTACGCGGACAGCGAACGCACAATGCAGGTGCTATTGATTCATCCTGAATTGGAGGATCGTCTGCGTCAGTCGGTACGCGTCGCCGGCGGTGCCACTCAGTTGGCGATCTCGCCCGAGCTGGCGGGGCGGCTCGGCGCCGAGGTCCGTTCGCACCTGGGCCGCCAGGCCGAGGGCGTGCGGCCGGTGCTGCTGTGTTCACTGGACGTTCGCCGACACCTGCGCAAGCTGCTGGAGATCGATTTCTTCGAACTGCCGGTGCTGTCCTACCAGGAACTCGCACCCGACCTGCGGATCGTGCAGGCCGGCCAGGTCAACGCCTAGATGAGCGCCAAGACGATGCAACGTCCCAGCCTCCATCGCCAGGTAACTTCCCCAATCCATCATCGGCCGGTGGGTGCGCGCGTTTCGCGCGGCCCGGCCGTACGCGCCGCCGCAAGCGGCCGCGTCTAGACAGGAGTCCGTCATGTCTTCTACCGACATCCATACCGAACCCGCCGAACCTCGTGTCGCCGCCGCGTCGCCCGCGGTCAGCGTGCTGCGCATCGTCTCCGGCCTGCACGCCGGCGCCAGCCGTCCGCTGTCGGCGCAGGAAACCTTGTTGATCGGCAGCGGCGGCGATTGCGACATCGTCCTGTCCGACGCCGGCGTCGCACCGCACCACGCCTTCATCACCCGCATGGGCGGCACGGTCTCGCTGCGCGCGGTCGATGCGCCCTTGCAGATCGACGGCCAGATCTTGAACCCGGGCGATCCGGCCGAGCTGTCGGCGATGCAGCGCGTCGACCTGGGCAGCGCCTCGCTCGCGGTCGGCGCCAGCGAAGACCCGGCCTGGGCGACGATCCTGCCGAACCTCGGCGAGATGGCCAAGCCGCCGCGTTCGTCGATGCGGCATCTGCCCTTGATTGCCGGCCTGGCGGCGCTGTCGCTGGTGTCGGTGGCGATCGCCGCGGCGGTGATGCCGGGCTTCGAGAAAGAACCCACGGCGATGGAAGTGGTGACGCCGTTGATCAAGGAGTTCTCGATCGTCGGCGGCCGCGCGGTCGAGAACGAAGACGGCAGCCTGGTGCTGTCGGGCACGATCAAGGACGCCACCACGCGCGAGATGATCCGCAAGCGCCTGGTCACCAACAACGTCCAGGCCCGGCTCGACCTGCGCACCGGCGACGACATCGCCGCCGACGTGCGCGAAGTGCTGCGCAGCCAGGGCCTGGCGGTGCAGACCCGTTACCTCGGCAACGGCGACGTCGAAGTCGCCGGCCGCTTCGCCGACCAGGACAAGTTCAAGCGCGCGATCGCCTCGCGTGCGATGCAGGACGTCAACGGCGTGCGCCGGGTGATCCCGCGCGACCTCGACGAGAGCGCCCAGCCCGCGGCCGGCCCGACCGTCGCCGCGGCCGACACCGAACCCAAGAAGCCGGTCAGCACCGCGCCGACCCGGGTCGTGCAGATCGTGCGCGGCACCAACCCGCATGTGATCGACGTCGACGGCGCCCGATACGCGGTCGGCGACGCCATGCCCGACGGCCGTTCGCTGATCGCCATCGGCGACAAGGCCTGGGCCCTGAACAAAGTCAGTGGCCAGGTCGAGGAGATCAAGGCGCAGCCGGTGACCGCGGCCGAGCAAGCCGCCATCGCCGCCGCTGCGGCGGGTGTTACGCCGGCACCGGCCGCGACGGCGCCGACCGGCACGACGGCGGCCGCTGCCACGCCCGCGGCGAATACCGCTGCGACCGCTGCGGCACCGACGACGACCGCTCCGGCCGCCCC
>NZ_CP013141.1:5714779-5721193 GCF_001442535.1 Lysobacter antibioticus
CGCCGGACGAAACCGGAAAAGTTGCCGTCGACGTTCAAGGTCGCGCCGTTGGCGACCGTGGTGGTGATCACGCCGCTGACGCTGCCGGCGGCACCGACGTCGAGCGTGCCGCCGTCGACGTTGACGGTGGTGAAGTCCGACGCGGCCGGGCCGTCGATGTTCAAGGTGCCGGTGTTGGTCTTGGTCAGGGTCTCGAAGTTGGTGGCGCCGCCGAGGGTCGCGGTGCCGGCGTAATCCGCGGTCAGGGTGTCGATGCCGGCGCCGCCGTCGATCGGCGTGGCCAGGCCGCTCATGTCGGCGCCGTCCTGCAGAATCAGGTGGTCGTCGCCGTCGAGCATGTCGATGACGCTGGAACCGCTGACGTTGCCGGCGACCGTGAAGCTGTCGGCGCCCAAGGTGAAGCCGAACGCGCCGTCGACCACCAGACGGGCGCCGTTGGCCACGGTGGCGGTGTTGACGCCGCTGACGCTGCCGCCGACACCGATGTCGAGGGTGCCGCCGTCGACGTTGACCGTGCTGAAGTTCGACGCGGCCGGGCCGTCGATGTTCAAGGTGCCGGTGTTGGTCTTGGTCAGGGTCTCGAAATTGACCGCGCCGCCCAGGGTCGCCGTGCCGGTCAGGTCGGCGACGAAGGTGTCGGTGCCGGTGCCGCCGTCGACGGCGTTGCTCAGTCCGGACAGGTCGGCGCCGTCCTGGATGGTGAACGTGTCGTCGCCGTCGAGCAGGTTCAGCACACCGGTGCCGGCGACGGTGCCGGCCACGGTGAAGCTGTCGTTGCCGGCGGTGCCCGAGTAGCTGCCATCCAGATTCAAAGCAGCGCCGCCGGCGACGGTGGTGTCCTGGGCGACGACGCTGCCGGTCGCGGCGACGTTCAAGCTGCCGGCGAGCACGTCGACGGTCAGGAAGTCCGAACTCGCCGGGCCGTTGATGTTGAGCGCGCCGACGCCGGTCTTGCTGAGTGTCTCGAAGCCCTGCACTGCACCGAGGTCGGCACTGGTCGCGATGTCGGCATTCAGCAGGTCGATGCCGGCACCGCCGACAACGAGTCCGGCGATGGCCGTGCCGTCGTGGATGCTCAAGGTATCGTCGCCGGCGCCCAGGTCGAAGACACCGCCGCCGGTATCGAGGCTGCCGGCGACGTCGAGGACGTCGCTGCCGTCGCCCAAGTTGCCGTTCGCCAGCAGAGTTCCGCCTGCGGCGACGTTGACGGTGTTGCTGCCGGCGCTGCCGGTGATCGTGGCCGCGCCGCCGCCGGCCTGGACGCTGCCGACGACGTTGAGCGTGGTGCCGTCGCCCATCGTCAGGGTCGGCGTGTCCAGGCTGCCGGCCACGCTCAGGGTGCCGCCGTTCAAGGCGGTGCCGCCGCTGAACCCGTGCGCGCCGGTGAGCACCGCTTCGCCGCCATTGTCCTTCTGCAGTATTTCGAAATTGGCGATGTCGCCGCTGTCCAAGGTCAGCAGTCCGGCGTTGTCGAGCACCACCCGGTCGTCGCCGGCATCGCCGTCGATCGGATTGACCAGCCCGGCGATATCGGCGCCGTCGCCGAGGGTCAAGGTGTCGTCGCCGCCGCACAGATTGACGCTGCCGCTGCCGCTGACCGTGCCGGACACGGTCAGGCTATCGCTTTGGTCGCCGCAGCCGAACGCGCCGTCCACGTTCAAGGTGGCGCCGGCGGCGACGGTGGCATTGAGCGAACTGCCCGGGGTCGCGACGATGCTGGCGCCCGCGTGCACGTCCATCAGGCCTTCCAGCACCTGTACCTCCTGCAGGTCGGTGGCGCCCGGGCCGGTGATGTTGAGCACGCCGGTGCCGGTCTTGGTCACGCCCTCGAAATTCAACAGCGCGCCGAGGTCGGCGCTGGTGTCGATATCGTAGGTGCGGGTGTCGTTGCCGGCGCCGCCGTCGATGGTGCCGACCACGATGGTGCCGTCATGGACCACGAAGTTGTCGTCGCCGTCGCCGAGCGCAAACACGCCGCCGCCCGTGTTTAGCGTGCCGGTCACGTCGAGCACGTCGTTGCCCGCGCCCAGGTCGCCGCTCGCCAGCAGCGTGCCGCCCGCGCCGACGATGACGCTGTTGACCCCGCCATCGCCGGTCACCGTGGCCACGGTGCCGCCGACGGCCTGCAGCGTGCCGTCCACGTTGAGCGTGGTGCCGTCGGCCAGGCCGACGGTCGGCGTCTCCAGCGTGCCGTCCACGTCCAGCGTGCCGCCGTCGATCGTCGTGCCGCCGACGAAGCTCTGGCTGCCGGTGACCGTCGCGGTGCCGGTGTTGGTTTTCTGCAACAGCTCGAAACCGTCGGTGTTGCCGCCGTCGAAGATGAGCGGGCCGGTATTGTCGAGCACCAGGGTGTCGTTGCCGCCCACGCCGCCGTTGATCGCATTGTTCAGATCGGCGCCGTCCTGCAGCACCAGGCGGTCGTCACCGCCGCACAGGTCGATGGTGCCGGTGCCCGCCACGGTGCCGGCCACTGTCATCGTGTCGCTGCCGGCGCCGCAGCCGTAGCTGCCGTCGACGAGCAAGGTCGCCCCGCTCGCCACGGTGGTGGCGAGGGGATTGCCCGGTGCCGGAACCACGCTGCCGCCCGCAGCGACGTTCAAGGTGCCTTCGGCCACGTTCACCGTGGTGAAGTCCGAGCTCATCGGCCCGTTGATGTTGAGCACGCCCGTGCCGGTCTTGCTCAGGGTCTCGAAGCCCTGCACCGCGCCGAGGTCGGCGACCGTGTCGATGTGGGTGTCGAAGGTGTCGTTGCCGGCGCCGGCCGAGACGGTACCGATGATATTCGTGTTTTCGTGGATGGTCAGGGTGTCGTCGCCGTCGCCCAGAGCGAACACGCCACCGGCGGTATCGAGCGTGCCGGCGACATCCAACACATCGTTGCCGGCGCCGAGGTCGCCATTCGCCAGCAACGTGCCGCCCGCGCCGACGCTGACCGTATTCGCGCCGGCGCTGCCGCTGATCGCGGTGGCGACGCCGCCGACACCTTGGACCAGGCCGTCGACGTTCAGTGCGGTATCGTCGCCCAGGTCGATGGTCGGCGTTTCGACGATGCCGTCGACATCCAGCGCGCCGGCGGCGACGACGACGCTGGTGTCGAAACTATGCGCACCGGTCAGCGTGGCTGTGCCGATGTTCTGCTTGAGCAAGCGCTCGAAATCGTTGACGACACCGCCATCGACGCTCAGCGCCAGGGCGTTGTCCAACACCAATTGGTCGTCGCCGCCGTTGCCGCCGCTCACGCCCAGGCCGCTGAGGGCGGCGCCGTCGCGCAAGGTCAACGTGTCATCGCCGCCCCCCAAGGTCAGGACGCCCGTGCCGGTGTCCAGGAGCCCGGCCACGGTCACGCTATCGCTGCCATCGCCAAGGTCGCCGTTGCCGATCAAGGTCGCGCCGGCGTTGACCAGGACGGTGTTGGCGCCGGCGCTGCCGGTGATCGCGGCGGCCGTTCCGCCCGCGGCCTGCACCGTGCCGTCCACGTTCAAGGTGGTGCCGTCGGACATCGCCACGGTCGGCGTGTCCAGTGCGCCGTCCACGTCCAGCGTGCCGCCCTGGATCGCGGTGCCGGCGCTGAACGCCTGGCTGCCGGTCATCGTCAGCACGCCGGTGTTCTGCTTGGTCAGCTGTTCGAAACCGGCGACGCCGGCACCGTTGAAGCTCAAGTCGGCGGCGTTGTTGATTACCAGGTTGTCGGCGCTGCCGGTGCCGGCATCGATGCCGACGCCGGCAATCGCCGCGCCATCGTTCAAGGTCAGGGTGTCGTCGCCGGCGCCCAGGTTCAGCGCGGCGGCACCGGTGTTCAATGTTCCGGTCAGGTTGACCGTATCGCTGCCGTCGCCCAGATCGCCGTTGGCCAGCAGGGTGCCGCCGGCATTGACGTTGATGGTACTGGCGCCCGCATCGCCGGTGAGCAAGGTCGCAGTAGCGCCGGCCGCTTGCACCGTGCCATCCACGTTCAAGGTGGAGGTGCCGCTCATCGTCACGGTCGGCGTGATCAGTCCGCCGTTGACGTCCAGCGTGCCGGCACTGATGGTGGTTGCGCCGACACTGTTGTTGGCCGAGGTCAGCGTGGTAGTGCCGGTGCCGATCTGGGCCAGGGTGCCGGGGCCGCTCAAGGTGCCGTTGAAGTTGAAAGTATCGCTGCGATTGATCGACAGGGTCGAGGTCGGCGAATCGATGATGACGTTGCCGGCGCCGGCATTGCCGGTGGTGCCGCCGTTGCCGATCATCAGATTGCCGTCGTTGATGACGGTGTTGCCGGTGTAGGTGTTGTTGCCGGTCAGGATCCAGGTGCCGCTGTCGTTCTTGGCCAGGGTGGTCGCGCCGGTGCCGTTGTCGCCGATGGTGCCGCCGAGCGTGTTGTTGCCGGTGTTGGTGCCGCCGAGGGCGATGGTACGTGCGGTATTGGCGCCCGACAGCGTCACCGCGCCGGTGTTGGAGAAGTTGATCGGCCCCGTGCCGGAGGATTCGATGAAGGTGACGCCAGGCGCGAGCGTGAACAAGCGGTTGGTGCTGTCGCCCGCGCCGGTGTAGCGCAAGGTCGAGCCGTTGCCGATCACCAGGTTGGAAGCGGCGCTCGACGAGGCGCCGATGCTGCTGGCCACGCCACCGTTCGCGAGTTGGTCGACGCTGAGCACGCCGCCGCTGATGGTGGTGATGCCGGTGTACGTGCTGTTGTTGTTGGTCAGCCGCCAGGTGCCGGTGTCGGTCTTGGTCAGCGAGGTGACCCCGGCGCCGTTGTTGTTCAATTGCGCGGCGAACAGGTTGTCGCCGGTATTGGTGCCGGTCAGGGTGAGCGTGCGGGCGACGTTGGTGCCGGTCAAAGTCACCGGCGCGGTCGAGGTGAACTGGATGATGCCGGTGCCTGCAGAGGCGATCGAAGCGCTGCCGCCCAGGGTGAACTGGCGATTCGTGGTTCCGCCGCTACCGACATAGTTCAACGTGCCGCCGTTGAGCACCAGATTGGCGGGATCGGACGTGGAAGCGCCGATCGAGCTGGCGACGCCACCGTCGGCCAGACAGTCCACCGACAGAAATCCGGCATTAACGATGGTAACGCCGGTATAGGTGCTGTTGCAGCCACTGAGTCTCTGGTTGCCTGCCCCGTTCTTGATCAGGTTGCCGGTGCCGGTGATCGCGCCGGCATAGGTCTGGTTCAAGCCGTCCCGGATGGTCAGGTTGCCCGTGCCCATCGCGATATTTCCCCCTAGCGCTCCGCCGCCGATCAGGGCGCCCGCGTTGGCATTGAAGTTGTTCATGTCCAGCAATACCCCGGCGGTATTGTCCAGCCAGAACGAGTTGGTGGTGCCGAAGGCCGTGGCCGAGCCGGCGCGCAAGATGCCGCCTCGAACCCGGGTGTTGCTGGTGTAGGTGTTGTTGCCGGAGAGCACCATCGTGCCGGCGTTGTCTTTGTACAACTCGCCTCCACCGACGACCTGGCCGCTGAAGCCGAGCGTCGTGCCGTTGACCACATCGATGACGCCGTAGCCCGTAAGCGTGAATCCGCGATCGATGCTGACGGTGCCGCCGGTGTAGTTGAGGTTGCCGTTACTGAAGACGAGATTGGAGGAAGCACTGCTGGACGCGCCGATGCCGCTGGCCGCGCCGCCGTTGGCCAAACAGTTGACGCTCAGGGTGGCGCCCTGCAAGGTGGTGACACCGGTATAGGTGTTGTTGCAGCCGCTGAAGGTCTGGATGCCCCCGTTAGTACGCAAAACGCCACCGGTGCCACTGATAACCCCCGCATAGGTGCCGTCGCCCCCGCCGATACGCAGCGTGGCCGAGCCGAGGGTGACGTTGCCGCCGTTGGCACCGCCGCCGACCAACGGGCCGACGAAGTTATCGAAATTGTTCAGATCCAGAGTGGCGCCGGCAGTATTGGCCAGCGTCATGGTGTTCGCGGTGTTGGGGGCGCCAAACGCCTGGGTCGAACCGGCGCGCAATACACCGGCGTTGACGGTATTGCCACCCACGTAGGTGTTGGTGCCGGCCAGCACCAACGTGCCGGCTCCCTCCTTGATCAGCTTGGTCGTGCCGGTGCCGACGGCGGTGCCGCTGATGGTCAGGGTCGTGGCCGCATTGCCGACATCGATGGTGCCTTGGCTGGTGCCCAGGGTGAAACCGCGGTTGATGCTGGTCGTCGCGCCGGTGTACTGCAGGCCGCCGCCGTTGAGCACCAGATTGGCCGATGCGCTGCTCGCCGCGCCGATGCCGCTGACCAGGCCGCCGTTGGTCAGCGTGTTCACGGACAGCGTGCCGCCACTGATCGTGGTGATGCCCTGGTAGTTGTTGCTGTCGTTGCTTAAGGTCAGGGTGCCGGCGCCGGTCTTGGTAAAGTTGGCGCCGTCGCTGCTGATGACCGGCCCGCTGAAAGTCAGATTGGCCGCTGCGTTGGTCACTTCGATCCCGCTGCCGAGA
>NZ_CP013141.1:5721229-5727419 GCF_001442535.1 Lysobacter antibioticus
CGGCTGCGCCGGCACCGCGTGCGCCGGCCGGGTTACATCATGCTTTCTTTGCCGATGACGACCGCAAGCGACCGGCATCGCTCCTGGCCGGCGCCGGACGGCGCCGCGGCCAGACCGCGGCCGCCGCAGCGGCCACGGTTCGCTACAGGCTTACTTCGCGCGGCTGAAATACTCGCCCGAACGCGTGTCGACCTTGATGATCTCGTCCTGGCTGACGAACAAGGGCACGCGCACCACCGCGCCGGTTTCCAGGGTCGCCGGCTTGCCGCCGCCGCCCGAGGTATCGCCGCGCACGCCCGGATCGGTCTCGACGATCTTCAGTTCGACGAAGTTCGGCGGCTGGACCATGATCGGCACGCCGTTCCACAAGGTCACCACGCAGGCTTCCTCGCCCTTGAGCCACTTTTCCGCGCCGCCCATGCCCGACTTGTCGGCCTGGACCTGCTCGAAGCTTTCCTGGTTCATGAAGTGCCAGTACTCGCCGTCGCTGTAGAGGTACTGCATGTCGGTGTCGATGACGTCGGCGGCCTCGAGGTCGTCGGTCGCCTTCATGGTCATTTCGACCACGCGGCCGGTCTTGATGTTGCGATACTTCACGCGGGTGAAGGCCTGGCCCTTGCCCGGCTTGACGTACTCGGTATCGGTGATGACGCAAGGCTCGTTGTTGACGAGGATCTTCATCCCGTTCTTGACGTCGTTCATGCCATAGCTGGCCATGCTGAAACTCCTGCGAATAATGAGTGTGGCGTTGCGATTGGGTTCCGGTCACCCCCGCACCGGGCGGGTCGGCGGTGGCCGCGGCCGTCGTCCGGCGCGATCCCGGGCCGGCCTGCGACGGGCCCAGGGGTCCGCGAAACCGGGACCTGCCTGTGGCGGCGGAAGGCTAGAATGTCGGGCTGCGCCGGCCCATCCGCTGCGATTCACCGCGGCGGCGGGACCCGGGCGCCGTAATCGGAACCCTGAAGGCTAGCCCCGCATGATACCCGCTGCTCAAGCCTCCTTACAGCAGGCCCCCTCGTTCGCGACCGCAGCCGCCGGCCCGACGCCGCCGGCCGCCGGCGCGCGCTGGCAGGCGCTGTGGCGCGACGCCGTGCGCGATCCGCGCGAGCTGCTGGCCCTGCTCGGCCTGTCCGACGCGGCCTTGGCGCTGTCGGACGAGGCAGCGGCCCAGTTCCCGCTGCGGGTGCCGCGCGGCTTCGTCGCCCGCATGCTTCGCGGCGACCCGAACGACCCACTGCTGCGCCAGGTCCTGCCGCTGGACGAGGAAATGCGGCCGATGCCGGGTTTCAGCCTGGACGCGGTCGGCGACGGCGCGGCCAAGGCCGGCCACGGCGTGATCCGCAAGTACAACGGCCGCGCCCTGCTGATCGCCACCGGCAGCTGCGCGATCCACTGCCGCTACTGCTTCCGCCGTCACTTTCCCTATGCCGAGGAAACCGCCGCGGCCGGCGGCTGGCGCGACGCGGTCGCCGCGATCGGCGAGGACGCCGGCATCGACGAGGTCATCCTGTCCGGCGGCGACCCCTGGTCGCTGGCCACGCCGAAGCTGGAAGAGCTCACCGAAGCCCTGGCGCAAGTGCCGCACCTCAAGCGCCTGCGCATCCACACCCGCCTGCCGGTGGTCCTGCCCGAGCGCGTCGACGCCGCGCTGCAGGCCTGGATCGAACGCCTGCCGTGGCCGGTCGCGGTGGTGCTGCACGCCAACCACGCCAACGAATTCGACGCCGAGGTCGAGGCGGCCGTGCGGCGCCTGCGCGCCAGCGGCGCGACTTTGCTCAATCAGGCGGTGCTGCTGCGCGGGGTCAACGACAGCGTCGAGGCCCTGGCCGCGCTCAGCGAGCGCAGCTACGCCGCCGGCGTGCTGCCCTACTACCTGCACCAGCTCGACCGGGTCCAGGGTTCGGCCCATTTCGAGGTCGGCGACGAGCGCGCCCGCGAGCTGCACCGGCAGCTGGCCGCGCGCCTGTCGGGCTACCTGGTGCCCAAGCTGGTGCGAGAAGTGGCAGGCGACCCGGGCAAGCGTCCGTTGTAAGGTTGTAATCTGGTTGGGGTTTGATTGGGGAACGCCGAGGAACCGTACGCGGACGCGGAAGCGCCCGCGGCGTGCGTCCGCGGCGCGATCGAACTCCTCAACGGGTCACAGATTCTCGACCTTGCATGGACGAGGCCGGCGCTTCATGTCATAAAACCGGCCCACGGAGGTGGTCAATGCAATTCGGCAAAGACATGGTGCTGCGCTTGTTGATCGTCGACGACAGCGTCGAGGCGGCGGAGGCCATCGTCAGCGGGCTACGCAACAGCGGCATCGCGGTACGGCCGACACGGCCGGAAAACGAACAGGAAGTCGCCGCACTGATCCTGCAGCATCCACCGGACCTGGTGTTGGCGGCGCGCAACTCGCGCAACGTCTCGCTGGCCAAGTTGATGCAGAGCGTCGATGCCAGCGGCAAAGACCTGCCGGTGCTGGTGCTGCTGGAATCGATCGACGACGCCGCCCTGCTCGGCGCGCTGGAGATCGGTGCGCGCGGCGTGGTGCTGCGCTCCAACGTCGCCCACCTGCAGAACGCGGTGCGCTCCGAATGGGCCGACCTGGAAGCGCGCCGTTCGCTGCGCCGCCTCGAGGCCCAGGTGCGCGAGACCGAGCGCCGTTGCGACGCGCTGATCGATTCCTCGCGCGACCCGATCGCCTACATCCACGAAGGCATGCACATCCGTGCCAATGCCGCGTACCTGGAAATCTTCGGCTTCGAGTCCTTCGAGGACATCGAGGGCATGTCCCTGCTCGACCTGGTCGCGCCTTCCCAGGTCGACGGCTTCAAGCAATTGCTCAAGCAGCTCAGCAAGGGCGAAGCGCCGCCGCCGAGCTACGAAACCCAGGCCCGCGCGCTCGACGGCAACGCCTTCCCGGCGGTCATGGAATTCACCGCCGCCACCTATGAGGGCGAACACTGCCTGCAAGTGGTGCTGCGCCGCCAGGAGATCGACCCCGAGCTCGCCCGCGAAGTGGAAGCGCTGCGCCAGCGCGACCAGGTCACCGGCCTGCTCAACCGCGCCACCTTCCTGCGCGCGCTCGAAGACGCGGTCTCCGACGCGGCGCAGAATTCGGCCCACCACGGCCTGCTGCTGCTCGAACCCGACCATTACAACCAGCTGTTGCAGGAAATCGGCCTGGACCAGGCCGACCAGCTCATCGCCGCCTGCAGCGAGCGCCTGCGCGCGGCGATCGGCCCGGACGACATCGCCGCGCGTTTCGGCGAGCATCAGTTCGCGGTGCTGACCCGGCACAGCGACCACATGCACACCTCCAACCTGGCCGAAGGCATCCGCGCGGCGTTCGCCGATCACGTGCTGGAGACCGACAGCCTGTCGCTGAGCGCCACCGCCAGCGTCGGCGGCGTGCAGATCGGCGAGAAGATCGCCAGCATCACGGCGGTGCTCGGCAAGGCCAGCCAGTGCCTGCAGTCGGCCAGCGACGTCGGCGGCAACCGCACCGAGCTGTTCGACCCCGGCGCGGCCGACCGTGCCGAGGAAGAACGCATCGCCGCCTGGGTCGGACGCATCCGCGACGCCCTCGACGCCGATCGCTTCGTCATGAACTACCAGCCGCTGATCAATCTGCACGGCGAGCCGATGGAGATGTACGAGGCCTATCTGCGCATGCAGAACAGCCCCTCGGGCGAAGTCGGCGGCGAACTGGTGCAGCCGTTGTCGTTCCTTCAGATCGCCGAAGAACACGGCCTGCTGTGGGAAATCGACCGTTGGGTGGTCGGCAAGGCCATCCAGGTGATCGGCGAACGCATGCGCCAGGGCCGCCGCACCACCTTGCTGGTCAAGATCACCCAGGCCTCGCTGCAGGACGAGAGCCTGATCCAGCACGTAGTCGAGCAACTGGCCAAGTACGGCGCCGACGGCAAGCTGCTGGTGCTGCAACTGCCCGAGTCCAAGGTCTTCACCAACCTGCGCGCCGCGCAGGAACTGCAGTCGCGCATCTCCCAGTACGGCGTACGCGTCGGCCTGGAGCAATTCGGCGCCGGCCTCAACTCGTTCCAGCTGCTCAACCATTTCGACGCCGCCTTCCTCAAGATCGACCGCGGCTACATGATCGACCTCACCTCGAACCCCGACCACCAGCAGCGCGTGCGCGAAATCGCCGAAAAGGCGCGCGAACTGGGCCGGCAGACCATCGCCGAGTTCGTCCAGGACGCCGCCAGCATGAGCCTGCTGTTCGGCGCCGGCATCGACTACGCCCAGGGCCACTTCCTGGCCGCGGCCGGGCCGGACATGGATTACGACTTCCAGTAGTTCGGGAATCGGGAATCGGGAATCGGGAATCGGGAATCGGGAATCGGGAATCGGGAATCGGGAATCGGGAATCGGGAATCGGGAATCGGGAATCGGGAATCGGGAATCGGGAATCGGGAATCGGGAATCGGGAATCGGGAATCGGGAATCGGGAATCGGGAAAGGCTGAAGAATCGAGCTCGTCCCCGCAACAAAAAACCGCCGAAAGGCGGTTTTTTGTTGGTGGCGAAGTCGCGGCCGACAAGCGGCAGACAACCTGCCGCTGCCTTTGCTGCCCCCCCTTTGAAAAAGGGCCAGGGGGGATTTGCTTCTGCTCTCAGCCGCGCAACTGCGACCTATCGCACCGATCTCAACGCATCACCACGCCCGACGGGCGCTGCTCCGGCGCGTTGCGCAGCGCCTCGATGCGCTCCTCCAGCGGCGGATGGCTGCGCATCAGGCGCGAAAACCCATGCCCGACCGCGCCGCTGATGCCGAAGGCCTGCACCTGGTTCGGCAGGGTGCTTTGGCCGTAGGTCTGCGACAGCCGCTGCAACGCCGCGATCATCTTGTGGCGGCCGGCGAGCTGGGCGCCGCCGGCGTCGGCGCGGAACTCGCGGTAACGCGAGAACGCCATCGCGATCATGCTGGCGATCAGGCCGAACACCACGTCCAGCACCATCACCACCACGAAATAGAAGATGCCGGGGCCGCGCGACTCGCGCTGGCCGCCGAGCATCGCGTCGATCCAGCCGCCGACGATGCGCGCGGCGAACAACACGAAGGTGTTCAGCACGCCCTGGATCAAGGCCATCGTCACCATGTCGCCGTTGGCGACGTGACTGACCTCGTGGGCGAGCACGGCTTCGGCTTCGTCGCGGCTCATCGCCCGCATCAGCCCGGTCGACACCGCGACCAACGCCGAGTTGCGGTTGGCGCCGGTGGCGAAGGCGTTGATTTCCGGGGCGTCGTAGATAGCCACCTCGGGCATGCCGATGCCGGCCGCCTCGGCCTGGCGGCGCACGGTCGCGACCAGCCACTGCTCGGTCTCGTTGCGCGGCTGTTCGATCACGTAGGCGCCGGTGGTGCGTTTGGCGATCCACTTCGACATCAGCAGCGAGATCAACGAGCCGCCGAAACCGAACACCGCCGCCATGACCAGGATGCCGCCGTTGTTGCCCAGGCGGATGCCGAAGACGTTCTGCAGCACCGACATGACGATGCCGAGCAGGATCAGCACGGCCAGGTTGGTGGCCAGGAAAAGGGCTATGCGTTTGAACATGGTCGTACGTGCTCTGGTCTTGCCGCGCACCGCGCGCGGCTTCAGTCGACGTCCCTGTCCAGGGCGGCCATCGCCGCCTGTTCTCATGTGCGGCGCATTCGCCGCCTATCCTCATGTGCGGCGCGATCGCCGCACTGGTCAAATGTGGCGAAACCACCGTTAATTCAACGAGAATCCCGCTATAACCCGTCCCAGCCAGAGCGCTCGTTCATTGTCCGGACATCCTTCGCCGACCGCTGCGCCCGAGCGGATGCAGACGCCGTACCGGGGCCGCTTCGCGCCCTCGCCGACCGGCGACCTGCATCCGGGCTCGCTGCTGGCCGCATTCGGCAGTTGGCTGCTCGCGCGCCATCACCGCGGCACCTGGCTGGTCCGTATCGAAGACCTCGACCCGCCGCGTGAAGTTCCCGGTGCGGCCGAACGGCAGTTGCGCACCTTGGCCGCGTTCGGCCTGCGCAGCGACGAGCCGATCGTGCGCCAGAGCGCGCGCGGCGCCCTCTACCAGGCCGCGCTCGAACGCCTGCTGGACGAAGGCCGCGCGTTCTTCTGCCGTTGCAGCCGCAGCGACCTCGCGGCGAGCCACGGCATCCATCGCCGCTGCGTCGCCCACGCGCCGCGCCACGGCCG
>NZ_CP013141.1:5727455-5733456 GCF_001442535.1 Lysobacter antibioticus
GCGACCTGACGCGACAGCAGGATGTGTTCGCGGGTCTGCGGCATCGGGCCGTCAGCGGCCGAGCACACCAGGATCGCGCCGTCCATCTGCGCGGCGCCGGTGATCATGTTCTTCACGTAGTCGGCGTGGCCTGGGCAATCGACGTGCGCGTAGTGACGCGTCGCCGATTCGTATTCCACGTGCGCCGTCGAGATCGTGATGCCGCGCGCCTTTTCTTCCGGCGCCGCGTCGATCGCGTCGTATGCCTTGAACTCGCCACCGAAACGCTCGGCGCCCACCTTCGTCAGCGCCGCCGTCAGCGTCGTCTTGCCGTGGTCAACGTGGCCGATCGTGCCGACGTTCACGTGCGGCTTGGTGCGCTCGAATTTACCCTTAGCCATGGCTGTCGCTTCTCGTTTGTGGGTCTGTATGTCGCGGCGGCTGTTGGTAAAGCAGCCTTGTCTTGCTTTGGATGGTGCTCACGAAAGGAATCGAACCTTCGACCTCCTCCTTACCAAGGAGGTGCTCTACCGACTGAGCTACGTGAGCGTGAAACCTGGATGTTGCGACCCGCCTGCGCGGGCTTTACTGCAATGGGACCGCTGCGGGCGAATTCAACCTTGTCGCCGACGAAGCCGTTCAATGGAGCGGGAGACGGGATTCGAACCCGCATTATCAGCTTGGAAGGCTGAGGCTCTAACCATTGAACTACTCCCGCGCCGCGTACAGCCATTACAGCGTTGGAACTTTAATCTGAAACCCGCATCGCCGACACCCTTGAAACCGAGATCGTCGTTGCTTGATTCCACTAGTACCTGCCGCGCCAGAATCCGTCGAACTCAAAAACCTGACGAACCGTTGCCTGTCGCGATGAAACTGGTGGAGGGAGGTGGATTCGAACCACCGAAGGCGTAAGCCAGCAGATTTACAGTCTGCCCCCGTTGGCCGCTTGGGTATCCCTCCAAAAGAGCCCGTAATTCTGGCGCGCGTTCTTCAGGAAGTCAACGCGTTTTCGTACAACTTTTTTCGGAATCTTCTCGCGCCGGCCGAACCGGCTGCCAGGCGACCCCGAAACGGCGGCATAGTGTACTCAGACATTGAACCGGAAGTGCAGTACATCGCCCTCTTGGACGCGATATTCCTTGCCTTCCAGGCGCAAACGCCCGGCATCGCGGGCTCCGGCCTCGCCCTTGTACTTGATGAAATCGTCGTAGGAGATGGTTTCGGCGCGGATGAAGCCCTTCTCGAAGTCGGTGTGGATCACCGCGGCGGCCTGCGGCGCGGTCGAGCCGGCCTTGACCGTCCAGGCGCGGACTTCCTTGACCCCGGCGGTGAAGTAGGTCTGCAGGCCCAGCAGCTCGTAGCCGGCGCGGATGACCCGGTTGAGACCGGGCTCGGCCAGGCCGAGGTCGGCCAGGAAGGTGTCGCGGTCGGCATCGTCGAGCTGGCTCAGCTCTTCCTCGATCGCGGCAGAGACCGGCACGACCTGGGCGCCCTCGAGCTTGGCGCGCTCGCGCACGGCGTCCAGGTGCGGATTGTTCTCGAAACCGTCCTCGAGCACGTTGGCGACGTACATCACCGGCTTGAGGGTGAGCAGGAACAGATCGCGCAGGGCGGCCTTGTCGTCCTCGGACAGGCTCAGCGCGCGCGCCGGCTTGCCGGCGTCCAGGCCCTCGCGCACGCGACCCAGGACCTCCTTGCGCACGATCGCTTCCTTGTCGCCGGTCTTGGCCGAGCGCTCGGCGCGCTGGTAGGCCTTCTCGACGCTTTCCAGATCGGCCAGCGCCAGCTCGGTATCGATGGTCTCGATATCGGCGATCGGGTCGACCTTGTTGTTGACGTGGATGACGTCCGGATTCTCGAAGCAACGCACCACGTGGGTGATGGCGTCGACTTCACGGATGTGGGCGAGGAACTTGTTGCCCAGGCCCTGCCCGCTCGCGGCGCCGGCGACCAGGCCGGCGATGTCGACGAATTCGACCGCGGTCGGCAGCAGCTTCTGCGGCTTGACGATCTCGGCCAGAGCGTTCAGGCGCGGATCCGGCACCGGCACGGCGCCGACGTTCGGCTCGATCGTGCAGAACGGGAAGTTCGCCGCGGCGATCCCAGCCTTGGTCAGGGCGTTGAAAAGGGTCGACTTGCCCACGTTGGGCAGGCCGACGATGCCGCATTTGATACCCATGGCTTTGTAATCCGGGAGAGAGAATCGGGAATCGGGAATGGGAAAGCGGGCCGTGACGATTCCCGATTCCCCATTCCCCATTCACGACTTCGGGGTGTGCAGGCGGGTCATGGCGTCCATCAGGTTGCCCTGCACCGCCAGCGGCATGACCTCGATGGCGTCGTCGATCGCGCGCAGGATCGTCGCCTCGTCGGCCTTGCCAGGACGTCCGAGCACCCAGGGAGTGACCTTGTCCTTGTGGCCGGGGTGGCCGATGCCGATGCGCAGGCGGTGGAACTTGCCGTGGCCGAGCAACTGGATGGTGTCGCGCAAGCCGTTCTGGCCGCCGTGGCCGCCGTCGAACTTGAGCCGGGCCGTGCCGGGCGCGAGGTCGAGCTCGTCGTGCGCCAGCAGCGCCTCCTCGGGCTCGATCTTCCAGTAACGCAGGGCCGCGGTGACCGACTTGCCCGACAGGTTCATGAACGTGGCCGGCTTGAGCAGCCAGACCGGACGCCCGGCGATCTCGATCTTCGAGGTTTCGCCGAACAATTTGGACTCCAGGCCGAACCGGCCGCCGAACTTTTCGTTCAGGGCGTCCACAAACCAGAACCCGGCATTGTGCCGGGTCCGGGTGTGTTCCGACCCCGGGTTGCCGAGGCCGACGATCAGGCGCAGATCTGCCATCGCGTAAGACTATCCGTGCACGCAAACCGGCGCGCCGATCAGGGCGCGCCGGTCCACGATCACTTCTTGTCTTCGTCCTTCTTGGCGACCTTGGCAGCCGGCACTTCGGCGACCGGCGCCTCGACGGCTTCTTCGGTCTCTTCCTTGCCGTGCTTGGCGATCACGACGGCGACGTCGTGTTCCTTGCCCAGCTTCAGCTCGGGGATCTCGACGCCCTTCGGCAGCTTGAGCTCCGAGAGGTGGACGATGTCGCCGACGGCGAGCGCGGACAGGTCGATCTCGAGGAACTCCGGCAGATCCTTCGGCAGGCAGCTGATTTCGACTTCGTTGAGCTCGTGGGTCACGACGACGTCGGCAGCCTTGCCGGCCGGCGACTTGTCTTCGTTGAGGAAGTGCAGCGGCACCGCGACGCGGATGGCCTGGTTCTCATCCACGCGCTGGAAGTCCAGGTGCATGATGATCTGCTTGTACGGGTGGCGCTGCATATCGCGCAGCAGCACGCTCTCGCTCTTGCCGTCGACATCGAGGGTCAGGATCGAGGAGTAGAACCACTCGTGCTGGCTGGCCAGCCAAACTTTCTCGTGATCGAGCTGGATCGGCTGCGGCGTAGCCTTGCCGCCGTAGATGATGGCCGGGATGCTGGCGGCACGACGCAGGCGGCGGCTCGCACCCTTCCCCTCGACGTTGCGGCCAGTGGCCTTGATGATGTGTTCGGACATTGTCGTTTACTCACTTTTACAGCGTTAGGATCGCCTCGCGGCGATTTGGAGACTCATCCGCGACCAGATGAGCCTTTGGAGCTGGGAATCGGCAATGGGGAATCGAGAATGGGTTCAAGCGCCGGCGCAGCGGCCACTTTCACGATTCCCGAGTCCCCATTGCCGACCCCCGGATGCTTAGTCCACGTACAACGAACTGACCGACTCGCCGAAGGCGATGCGGCGGATCGTCTCGGCCAACAGCTCGGCGACGCTGAGCTGGCGGATGCGGCCGGTAGCGCGGGCCGCGGCGGTCAACGGGATGGTGTCGGTCACCACCAGCTCGTCCAGCTGCGACTTCATTACGTTGTCGATCGCCGCGCCCGACAGCACCGGATGGGTGCAGTAGGCGACGACCTTCAGCGCGCCCTGCGCCTTGAGCGCGGCCGCGGCGGCGCACAGGGTGCCGGCGGTGTCGACGATGTCGTCGACCAGCACGCAGGTCTTGCCCGACACGTCGCCGATGATGTTCATCACCGTGGCGACGTTGGCGCGCGGACGGCGCTTGTCGATGATCGCCAGGTCGGCGTCGTCGAGGCGCTTGGCGATCGCGCGGGCGCGGACCACGCCGCCGACGTCGGGCGACACCACGACCATGTTGTCGGTGCCGTGCGCGCGCCAGATGTCGGCGAGCAGCAGCGGCGAGGCGTAGACATTGTCGACCGGGATGTCGAAGAAGCCCTGGATCTGGTCGGCATGCAGATCGACCGTGAGCACCCGGTCGGCACCGACGGCGCCGAACATCTTGGCCGCGACCTTGGCGGTGATCGGCACGCGCGAGGAGCGCGGGCGGCGATCCTGGCGGGCGTAGCCGAAGTACGGCACCACCGCGGTCACGTTGGCCACCGATGCGCGCTTGAGCGCGTCGATCAGGACCAGCAGTTCCATGAAGTTCTCGGCGGTCGGCGCGTTCGTCGACTGAATGACGAACACCTCCTGACGACGCACGTTCTCTTCGATCTCGACCTGCACCTCGCCGTCGGAGAAGCGCCCGACCAGGGCCTTGCCGAGCCGGATGCCGAGTTCCTTGCACACCGCTTCGGCAAGCGGACGGTTGGCATTACCGCTGAATACCAGCAGGTTGCGATCGTTTTGCACTGTCTTCTCCGCTTCGCTCTGACCGTGGCGGCTGGTGATGATTGGGGAGTGGGGAATCCACGATTCCCAACTCCCAGCATTCGATGGCAGGGGCGGTAGGATTCGAACCTACGAATGCCAGGATCAAAACCTGGTGCCTTGGGCCTCTTGGCGACGCCCCTGCGGAAGATTTGCCTCGAGCGCGGCACACAGCGCGGAACGCCCTGCACCGCCCGCCGTCCAGGCCCGTAGGCCGGAAGGCAGTTCCGCCAGCGCTGCCTCGGCGGATTCGCGCTGCGCGAACTCGACGAAACACCCGCTGCCAGAGCCGGTCAGGCGTGGCGAACCGATCTGCGACAACGCGGCGAAGGCGGCCTCGACGGCAGCTTCGCGCTTGCGCAACACCGGCTCGAACGCATTCCCGAGCGGCTTACCCGAAACGAAGTCCGACATTGTCGCGGGCGCGGCATCCCGCGTCAATTCAGACGATTGAAACAAGGCCGCGGTCGGCGCATGAACGCCCGGGTCGACCAGGACATACCACGCCGGCGCCAGCTCGACCGGCCGCAGCACCTCGCCGACGCCTTCGGCCCACGCATTCTCACCGCGCACGAAGACCGGCACGTCGGCGCCCAGGCGCAGCCCGAGCTCGGCCAGGCGGTCCACACCGAGATTGGTAGCCCACAAGGCGTCCAGGGCGACCAGCACGGTCGCCGCATCGGACGAGCCGCCGCCGAAACCGCCGCCAGCCGGAATGCGCTTTTCGATGACGATGTCAGCACCTTGACCGCTGTTAGCCTCCTTTTGCAGCAGCAAGGCGGCCCGCACGGTGAGGTCGTCGTGCTCGGCTACACCCGCCACCGAGGCCCCGTGGCGAACTACCCGCCCATCCGCGCGCGGGCGCAGGCGGATCGTGTCGCCCCAGTCGAGCAGACGGAACACGGTCTGCAACAGGTGATAGCCGTCGGCACGGCGGCCGGTGATGCGCAGGAACAGGTTCAGCTTGGCCGGGGCGGGCCAGATCGACCAATTCGGCTCGATCGGGTCGGAAACGGAGGTGGGCATGATCGGATCGCAGCTCGGGCGCGCGTTATCGGTCGGGCGTTAAGGGTCGGAATGGAACGCTCAGGATCAGCGGCCGGCGCCGCCGGATGCCTGCGCGGCCTCCGCGCCCTGCCACTGATCGACGATCAAACGTACCCGGGCGTCGCCGCGGCGCGCGTCCAGCCGCGACGGCAGGTCGCCAGTGAGCGGCCATTCGTAGGCGATGCTCCAGCCGGCCTGCTCGATCGAAAGCGGGCGGCCGTCGGGCCCCGCGGCGATCCGCGGCGCGGCGGCGCCG
>NZ_CP013141.1:5733492-5738385 GCF_001442535.1 Lysobacter antibioticus
CCGCATCGCCGCGCTGCGCGGCAGCCTGCGCGAGCCGCCGGTGACGCCTGCTTCGGGCCCGCGCGGCGCCCTGCGCGTGCTCGATGCGATGGTGCGCTGGTATGCGCAGCCGCCGGCCGAGGATGCCGGGCTCGAGGTCGCGCTCGATCATGCCGCGCGTTTGCTGCGGCCCGGTTCGCGCCTGATCGTGCTCGCCGACCCGGCCAGCATCGCGGCTTTGCCGCAGCGGCGCTGGGCGGTGCTCGCCCAGCATCATGAAGTGATCGTCCTGCTGCTGACCGACCCGATCGAAACCCGGCCGCCGCAGACGGCGTTGCCGTTCAGCCGCGACGGCGAGCGGGTCGAACTCGATCTGGGCATCGACGCGCAGCGCAAGCGTTGGCACGATCAGTTCGTAGCCCCGGTCCAGGTCGCTCTGGAGAAACTGCCGGCGCGCGGGGTGCGCGTGCAGGCCCTGTCGACCGATGCGCCGAGCGAATCGTGGCTGCCGCTGCTGGGCCGTTCGCGGCCGTTGGTGGCGTGATGGACGCGCCCCTGCCTCTGCGCGATATCCACCAACCGGATGCGCCGTCGCTGTGGCCGCTGGCGCCGGGCTGGTGGATGCTGATCGCGGCGGTCGCCCTCGTCGCGCTGTTGGTGTATGTCTGGCAACGTCGCCGGCAACGGCGGCGGCGCGACATCGCGCGGGTCTTCGACCAGGCACTCGAAGCCGCCGCCACGCCCGCGGCCGAAGTCGCGGCGATGTCGGAGCTGCTGCGTCGCGCCGCGCGCCGCCACGATCGCCAGGCCGATCGCCTGCAGGGCGAACAGTGGCTCGAGTTCCTCGATCGCGGCAGCAAGCGCAGCGACTTCGTCGACGGCCCCGGGCGCTTGTTGCTCGACGGCGGTTATAGGCGCGAAGCCGACGCGGCCCAGGTTGCGGCCTTGCGCGAACTCGCCCGGCAACGCTTCCTGCGTTGGATGGGAGCGCGTTGATGTCCTTGCTCAGCGATTGGCGCGAGCTGTTCGCCTGGCCCTGGTGGCTGTTGGCCTTGCCGTTGCCCTTGCTTGCGCGTTGGCTGTTGCCGGCCGCGCGCGATGCTTCCGCCGCACTCAAGGTACCGTTCGGCGAACGCCTGGATGCGATCGCCGCCGTCGGCGGACGCAACCTGCGCGGCGGCAGTGCGGGTTGGCTGTTGTGGTTGGCCTGGGCGCTGTTGTGCATCGCCGCGGCGCGCCCGCAGCAACTCGGCGAAGCGGTGCAGCCGCCGCAGGTCGGCCGCGACATGATGCTCGCCCTGGATCTGTCGGGCAGCATGAGCGAACCGGACATGGCCCTGAGCGATGCGCCGGTCGACCGCCTCACCGCCGCCAAGGCGGTGCTCGCCGACTTTCTCGATCGCCGCGTCGGCGATCGCATCGGCTTGATCGTGTTCGGGCGCCGTGCCTACGTACTCACGCCCCTGACCTTGGACCGCGACACCGTGCGCGACCAGCTCAAGGACAGCGTGGTTGGCCTGGCCGGGCAGGAAACCGCGATCGGCGACGCGGTCGGCCTGGCGGTCAAGCGTCTGCGCGAGCAGCCTTCGGGGCAGCGCGTGCTGATCCTGCTGACCGACGGCGTCAACACCGCCGGTGCGCTCGATCCGAACAAGGCCGCCGAGCTCGCGCGCGATCATCAAGTGCGCATCCACACCATCGCCTTCGGCGGCGACGGTTCCATGTCTCTGTTCGGTTTCAAGATCGCGGTGCCGGGCGGCGACCCGCTCGACGAAACCTCGTTGCGCGCCATCGCCCAGACCACCGGCGGACGTTTCTTCCGCGCCCGCGATACCGCCGAGCTGGCCGGCATCTATGCCGAGATCGACCGCATCGAACCGGTGCAGCGCCCCGGCAAAGCGGTGCGGCCGCGCATCGAGCGCTATATCTGGCCCTTGGCGGCCGCGTTCGGAATGGCCTTGTTGGCCTTCGCATGGCCACGTCGGAGGCCGGCATGAACCCGTCGCTGTGGCTGCAGAATCTGGCACCCTTGCAGTTCTTGCGTCCGCACTGGCTGTGGGCCTTGCTGGCGCTGCCGTTGTTGGCGTGGGTGTGGCGCCGTCGCCGCAATCGCAGCAGCGTGTGGCGCAGCGCGGTCGATCCGCATCTGCTGCCGCATCTGCTCGACGGCCGCGATGGCCGTCGTTCGCGTTTAGCCGCGGCGACGGCGGTGTTCGCCTATGCGTTGGCAGTGCTGGCCCTCAGTGGGCCGAGCTGGCGCCAGAGCGAGCAGCCCTTGTGGCAGGGCAGCACGCCCCTGGTGATCGCGCTGGATTTGTCGAGCCGGACCCTGGCCGGCGACCTGCCGCCGACGCGGCTGGCGCAGGCGCGGGCCAAGCTGGCGACCTTGTTGAAGCTGCGCGATGGCGGTCAGATCGGCTTGGTCGTATATGCCGACGATGCGTATACGGTGGCGCCGCTGACCGACGATGCGCGCAATGTCGCGGTGTTCCTGGATGCGCTCTCGCCCGATGTCATGCCGGGCGACGGTCAGCGCGGCGACCGTGGCATCGAATGGTCCGCGCGCCTGCTCGCCCAGGCCGGTTTCGAGCGCGGCGAGATCGTGTTGATGACCGATCGCGCCGACGCGGCGGCGCGCCGCGCCGCGGCGCGGGCCGCCGATCGCGGCTATCGCGTCTCGGTGCTGGGCCTGGGCGGCGAGACCGCAACTCCGTTCCAGCGTCCCGACGGCAGCATCGTCAACGTCAAGCTGGATGCCGATTCGCTGCGCGCGCTCGCCGCCGACGGCGAGGGCCGTTACGCGAGCATCGGCCGCGGCGATGAAGACTTGCAGACGCTGCGGTTGCTGGCGCCGGATGTCTCCGAGGCCGGCAGCGCGCGCGGCGAGAAGAGCCTGGCCCGCGAAGACAACGGCTATTGGCTGTTGCCGCTGTTGATGCTGCTGGCTTTGTTCGCGTTTCGCCGTCGCAGCGGTGTGGCCGTCGTGCTGGTCTGCCTGTGTTGGCCGGCGATGCAGCCGGCGCAAGCGCAGGGCCTGTGGCAGCGCCCGGATCAGGCCGCGCACGAACGCATGCGCGAAGGCGCCCAGGCCTATCGCAAGGGCGAGTTCGAGCGCGCCGGTGAGCTCTATCAGCGCGCGCAAGGCGCCGATGCGCAGTACAACCTCGGCAACGCCCTGGCGCGCCAGGGGCGTTATCCGGATGCCATCGCCGCCTACGATCGCGCGCTCAAGCTGCAGCCGGGCATGGCCGATGCCCTGGCCAACAAGCGTGCGGTCGAAGCGGCGATGAAGCGTCCGCCGCCGCCGAAGGGCGGCGACGGCAAGAATCCGCCGAAGTCGCAGGACGGCAAGAGCGGCCAGAGCGACAGCCAAAACCAGGATCCGCAGCAGGGCGGGCAGCCGCAGAATTCACCCTCGTCGTCGAAGCCGTCGCCGCCCAAACCATCGCCGCCCAAGCCATCGCAGGACTCCGGCGATCCCGCTGAGTCACAGTCGAAACCCGGCGGCGAATCCAAGCCGTCCGACAGCGAAGCCCAGCGCAAGGCCGATGCGGCCCAGCGCGAACGCATGCAGCGCGAACTCGCGCGCCAGGGCAAGGACCCTGCGCAGCAGCCTGCCGCCGGGCGCAAGCCCGGGCAGGAAACACCGGTCGAGCGCGAACGCCGGCTCGCCAACGAAGCCTGGCTCAAGCGCGTCCCCGACGATCCGGGCGGCCTGCTGCGCGAGAAATTCAAGATCGAATACGAGCGGCGCCAAATGGAGGCGCTGCGAGGGGATTGAAACCGATGTCGCGATGGATGGGCCAATTTGGGCTGTGGTTGTTGCTGGCGACGCTCAGCACGGGCGCGTTCGCGCAAACGCGTGCCTGGCTCGACCGCGAGCGCATCAACGCCGGCGAAACGGTGACCTTGAACGTCGAGACCACCGGCTCGCTCGGCAACAGTCCCGACTTCGCCCCGCTGCGCAGCGATTTCGTGTTGAGCGCCAGCAGCAGCAACAGCGAGATGGTGCCGGGCAAGAACGGCTTGGCCGTGCGCAGCCAATTCTCGGTGCTGCTGCAGCCGCGCCGCAGCGGCCGCATCGCGATTCCTGCGCTGCAAGTCGGCACTGAGCGCACTCAGCCCTTGGCGCTGGAGGTGTCGGGCGAACCGGCCAATGCGCCGCAGGGGGCGGGTGGCGACGTCTTCATCGAGAGCGAGGCCGACGACCTCAGCCCCTACGTGCAACAGGCGGTGGGCTGGGTGGTGCGGCTGTACTCGGCGGTGCCCTTGCTCGCCGGCAAGATCGACCAGCCGGTGCCGGAAGGCGCGTCGTTGATGCGGGTCGGCGACGACGCGCAATACAGCCGCGACGTCGCCGGACGCCGCTACACCGTGGTCGAGCGGCGTTTCCTGCTGGTGCCCGAACGCAGCGGCGCCCTCAGTGTGCCGGCGGCGCTGTTCGAAGGGCGCAGTGCGCCGGGTTTCATCGACCAGATCATGGGCGGCAGCGGCGACGAATTGCGCGCGCGCGCGCGGCCGCGCAGCTTGAACGTGCAGGCGCTGCCGGCCGACGCGCCGCAGCCCTGGCTGCCCTTGCACGACTTGAGCCTGCGTTATCGCTCCACGCCGCAGGAACTGCGGGTCGGCAGCGCAGCGACCCTGGTGGTCGAGGCGACGGTCGACGGCGCCAACGCCGCGCAACTGCCCGAACTGGAACTGCCGCCGATCGACGGCGTGCAGGTGTTTCCCGAGCCGGTCCAGGCCGACGACGGTTTCTCCGACGGCCGGCCGCGGGTGAAGCTGACGCGCAAGTTCTCGCTGGTGCCTTCGCGCACCGGCCCGACCCGGCTCGACGGCCTGCGCATGGACTGGTGGGACGTCGCCGGCGGCAAGCCGCGCAGCAGCGCGTTGCCGCCGCTGTCGTGGACGATC
>NZ_CP013141.1:5738421-5743012 GCF_001442535.1 Lysobacter antibioticus
ACGCCGCCGCCGGGTGTCGAGCGTGCCGATCACGTCGAGGACGTCGTTGCCCGCGCCCAGGTCGCCGCTCGCCAGCAGCGTGCCGCCCGCGCCGACGATGACGCTGTTGACCCCGCCATCGCCGGTCACCGTGGCCACGATGCCGCCGACGGCCTGCAGCGTGCCGTCCACGTTGAGCGTGGTGCCGTCGGCCAGGCCGACGGTCGGCGTCTCCAGCGTGCCGTCCACGTCCAGCGTGCCGCCGTCGATCGTCGTGCCGCCGACGAAGCTCTGGCTGCCGGTGACCGTCGCCGTGCCGGTGTTGGTTTTCTGCAACAGCTCGAAACCGTCGGTGTTGCCGCCGTCGAAGATGAGCGGGCCGGTATTGTCGAGCACCAGGGTGTCGTTACCGCCCACGCCGCCGTTGATCGCATTGTTCAGATCGGCGCCGTCCTGCAGCACCAGGCGGTCGTCGCCGCCGCACAGGTCGATGGTGCCGGTGCCCGCCACGGTGCCGGCCACCGTCATCGTGTCGCTGCCGGCGCCGCAGCCGTAGCTGCCGTCGACGAGCAAGGTCGCCCCGCTCGCCACGGTGGTGGCGAGGGGATTGCCCGGTGCCGGAACCACGCTGCCGCCCGCAGCGACGTTCAAGGTGCCTTCGGCCACGTTCACCGTGGTGAAGTCCGAGCTCATCGGCCCGTTGATGTTGAGCACGCCCGTGCCGGTCTTGCTCAGGGTCTCGAAGCCCTGCACCGCGCCGAGGTCGGCGACCGTGTCGATGTGGGTGTCGAAGGTGTCGTTGCCGGCGCCGGCCGAGACGGTACCGATGATATTCGTGTTTTCGTGGATGGTCAGGGTGTCGTCGCCGTCGCCCAGAGCGAACACGCCACCGGCGGTATCGAGCGTGCCGGCGACATCCAACACATCGTTGCCGGCGCCGAGGTCGCCATTCGCCAGCAACGTGCCGCCCGCGCCGACGCTGACCGTATTCGCGCCGGCGCTGCCGCTGATCGCGGTGGCGACGCCGCCGACACCTTGGACCAGGCC
Organism: Lysobacter antibioticus; assembly: GCF_001442535.1. Lineage (NCBI taxonomy): Bacteria > Pseudomonadati > Pseudomonadota > Gammaproteobacteria > Lysobacterales > Lysobacteraceae > Lysobacter > Lysobacter antibioticus. Next base: position 5,739,448 of record NZ_CP013141.1, read on the forward strand.
GTCGACGTTCAGTGCGGTATCGTCGCCCAGGTCGATGGTCGGCGTTTCGACGATGCCGTCGACATCCAGCGCGCCGGCGGCGACGATGACGCTGGTGTCGAAACTATGCGCACCGGTCAGTGTGGCAGTACCGGTGTTCTGTTTGAGCAGACGCTCGAAGTCGTTGACGACACCGCCATCGACGCTCAGCGCCAGGGCGTTGTCCAACACCAATTGATCGTCGCCGCCGTTGCCGCCGCTCACGCCCAGGCCGCTGAGGGCGGCGCCGTCGCGCAAAGTCAACGTGTCGTCGCCGCCCCCCAAGGTCAGGACGCCCGTGCCGGTGTCCAGGAGCCCGGCCACGGTCACGCTATCGCTGCCGTCGCCGAGGTCGCCGTCCGCACGCAAGGTACCGGTGGTGCCGACGTTGATCGTATTGACGCCGGCGCTGCCGCTGAGCGTCGTAGCCGTGCCGCCGGCGTCCTCGACGGTGCCGTCCACGTTGAGCACGGTGCCTGCGGCCATCGACAGGGTCGGCGTCTCCAGCCGGCCATCCACGTCCAGGGTGCCGCCGGCAAGGTCGGTGCCGGCGGTAAAGCTGTGGTCGTCGACCACGGTCAGAGTGCCAGTGTTCTGCTTGGTCAGGCGCTCGAAGCCAGTCGTCGTGCCGTCGTTCGCAAGCACGAGGGCGGCGGTATTGTCGATCACCAGGTTGTCGTTGCTGCCGGCGCCGCCGGTCACATTGGCGCCGTCGCTGAACTCGAAGCCATCGCGCAGGATCAGCGTGTCGTCGCCGTCGCCCAGGCTCAGGGTACCGAATCGCATCAGGCCGCTCAGATCGAAGGTGTCGCTGCCGCCACCGAGATCGCCCTGGACATCGAACACATCGGCGCTGGACATCCGGATGGTTTGGTTGCCCGCGTCGCCGGTGATCGCTACCGGAGTTTGGCCCGGTCCGGTGAATGCACCGTTTCCGGTCACCGCGAACGTCGAGGTCCCGGTCATGTCGAGGGTCGACGTGACCAAGCCGTCTCGATTCTCCAGCGTGCCCGCGCTGATGGTGACCGCGCCGACGCTGCTACCGGTCAGGCCGGCCGGGTCCAATATGGTGGTCCCGGTGCCAACCTGGGCCAACGTGCCGGGGCCGCTCAGGAAGCCGGTAAGAGTGAAGGTGTCGCTGCGATTGAGCGACAGAGTCGAAGTCGGCGAGTCGATGATCACATTGCCGGTGCCGACATTGCCGGTGGTGCCGCCGTTGCCCACCATCAGATTGCCGTCGTTGATGACCGTGTTACCGCTGAACGTGTTGTTTCCGGTCAGGATCCAGGTGCCGCTGTCGTTCTTGGCCAGGGTGGTCGCGCCGGTGCCGTTGTCGCCGATCGCACCGCCCATTGTGTTGGCGCCGTTGTTCGTGCCGCCGAGGGCGATGGTACGTGCCGTATTGGTGCCCGACAGCGTGACCGCGCCGGTGTTGGAGAAGTTGATCGGTCCCGTGCCGGAGGATTCGATGAAGGTGACGCCAGGCGCGAGCGTGAACAAGCGGTTGGTGCTGTCGCCCGCGCCGGTGTAGCGCAAGGTCGAGCCGTTGCCAATCACCAGGTTGGAAGCGGCGCTCGACGAAGCGCCGATGCTGCTGGCCACGCCACCGTTCGCTAGTTGGTCCACGCTGAGTACGCCACCGCTGATGGTGGTGATACCGGTGTACGTGCTGTTGTTGTTGGTCAGTCGCCAGGTGCCGGTGCCGGTCTTGGTCAGCGACGTGAGGCCCGAGCCGTTGTTATTCAGTTGCGCGGACAAAACGTTGTTGCCGGTATTGGTGCCCGTCAAGGTCAGCGTACGGGCGGTGTTGGCCCCGGCCAGGGTCACCGGAGCGATGGAAGTAAGTTCGATGATGCCGCTGCCGGAGGCATCGAGCGTACCGCCGGCGGTGCCGAGGGTGAACTGACGGTCAGAGCTGCCGCCCGTGCCGATGTAACGCAGGGTGCCGCCGTTGAGCGCCAAGTTAGCGGCAGCGGATGACGAGGCGCCGATCGAGCTGTTGACGCCGCCATTCTCCAGGCAGCTGACCTCGAGCACTCCGGCGTTGATCGTCGTCGCGCCGCTGTAGCTGCTGTTGCAACCCGACAGCGTCTGCGTGCCCGCGCCGCTCTTGATCAGGCCGCCGCTGCCACTGATGGCGCCTGCGTAAACCTGACTGGCACCATCGCTGATGGTCAATGCGCCCGCTCCCAGGTTGACGTTGCCACCGTTGGCGCCACCACCGGACAGCGAACTTACTGTCGTATTGAAACCGGCCAAATCCAGGAGCGCGCCCGCCGTGTTGTTCAATATCATGGGACCGCTTGAGCCAAACGCATTGGTCGCGCCCGCGCGCAATACCCCAGCGAGAATCTGGTTGCCGCCGGTGTAGGTGTTGTTGGTGCCCGAAATCACCAAGGTGCCGGGGCCGTTCTTTTGCAGAAAGCCCCCGCCGACGACCTGACCCGAGAATTCCAGCGTGGTGCCGGCATTGGCCACATTGATGGTGCCATTGTTCGAAAGCAGCTGGAAGCCGCGATCGGTGGCGACGGTACCCCCGGTATAGGTCAGTGTGCCGGCGCTGAAGACCAAATTGGTCGAGGCATTGGTGGATGCGCCAATACCGCTGGCGAGCCCGCCGTTGGCCAGGCAGTTGACCGACAGTTCGGCGCCCTGCAGGGTGGTGGCGCCCGTATAGGTATTGTTGCAACCGTTGAAGGTCTGGACACCGGAGTTGGTGCGCAAGACGCCACCCGTGCCACTGATCGCACCCGAGTAGTTACCATTGCCCCCTGCGATGCGCACCGTCGCCGAGCCGAGAGTTACGTTGCCGCCGTTGGCGCCGCCGCCAAACAGCGGCCCGATCGTGTTATTGAAGTTGTTCAGATCCAAAGTGACGCCTGCCGTATTGGCCAGAGTCATTTCGTTCCCGGTATCGGGCGCGCCGAAGGCCTGGGTCGAGCCGGCGCGCAAAGTCCCCCCGGTAACGGTGTTGCTGCCGTTATAGGTATTGGTGCCGGAGAGCACGAGGGTGCCGGCGCCCGCCTTGATCAGGTTACCGCCGGGGCCTACCGCCGTACCGCTGACGGTCAGGGTGGTGGCCACGTCAGCGACGTCGACGGTGCCGTTGCCCGTGCCCACGGTGAAACCGCGATTGATGCTGGTGGTCGCGCCGGTGTACTGCAGGCCGCCGCCGTTGAGCACCAGGTTGGCCGATGCGCTGCTCGCCGCGCCGATGCCGCTGACCAGGCCGCCGTTGGTCAGCGTGTCCACGGACAGCGTGCCGCCACTGATCGTGGTGATGCCCTGGTAGTTGTTGCTGTCGTTGCTTAAGGTCAGGGTGCCGGCGCCGGTCTTGGTAAAGTTGGCGCCGTCGCTGCTGATGACCGGCCCGCTGAAAGTCAGATTGGCCGCTGCGTTGGTCACTTCGATCCCGCTGCCGAGAATCGCGCCGGATTTGGCCAAGGTGAAACCGCGGTCGCTGCTGGTGCTGGTGCCCGTATAGCGCAAGGTGCTGCCTTCCAGCACCAGGTTGGACGGAGTCGCCGACGAGGCACCGATGCTGCTC
>NZ_CP013141.1:5743048-5747210 GCF_001442535.1 Lysobacter antibioticus
GCATCTTCAGTCCGGTCGGCCGCGAGATCGCCGTCGAGTACGTGCTGGACTTCAACTAAGCCAGGCAAACCCGTTGTGGCGGCGCAGCCGCGCCGTCGCTACGGAATCTCCCACACCACAGGCAGGGCAAGGCAACGATGACTCGCAATCCGCCGCCCGGCTTGCCGCCGTAGGGCTTGCGGCCCTGGCCGTCCGGATTGCGGTGACCGCTCGGGCCGGTCTCGACGCCATCGGGCACGTACCAGGTGCGGAACGCGGCGGGATTGCCATCGGGCAGGGGCTTGGGACCCTTTTCCTTGCGCTGCTTGAACGGCTTGTGCGACTGGTTGGCCGCGGCTTCGCCGCTGACCGTCAGGCCGCCGTGCTTGCGCGGACCGCCGCGGCCGCGACCGCCGCGATCTTCGCGGACATGGTCGAAGCGGCGCAGTTCGCGGCCTTCGTCGGCGGTGTTGTGGCCGCCGACATAGCCGTGCGAACGCTCGCCGGACAGGTGCACGGTCGACTTGGCGGCCTTGCGCTGGCCGATCACCGGCTGCAGGGTCAGCGCCGAAGGCGTGCCCTCTTCCAGGCCGAGGTCGCTGCGCAGGGCGTCGACCTTCTCGCCGACCAGCTCCTGCGAGTGGCCGCGCAGCAGTTCGCGCGGCAGCGCCACGCCGCCGTAGCGGATGCGCTTGAGGCGGCTGACCTGGCAGCCCTGCGATTCCCACAGGCGGCGCACTTCGCGGTTGCGGCCTTCCTTGACCACGACCCGGAACCAGTCGTGCGAATCGCTGCCGCCGATGCGTTCGATCTCGTCGAACTTGGCCGGGCCGTCCTCGAGCGCGACGCCGCGGGCGAGGCGGTCGACGAGGTTGTCGGGAACCTGCTCCTGGCCTTCCGGCGCGCGCACCCGGCAGACGTACTCGCGCTCGACCTCGAAGGAGGGATGCATGAGCGCGTTGGCGAGTTCGCCGTCGGTGGTCAGCAGCAGCAGACCGGTGGTGTTGATGTCGAGGCGGCCGATCGCGATCCAGCGCGCGCCCTTCAGCGCGGGCAGGGAGTCGAAGATGGTCGGACGGCCTTCGGGGTCTTCGCGCGTGGTCACTTCGCCTTCGGGCTTGTTGTACATCAGCACGCGCGACGGCTCGGTCAGGGCGCTGGCGATGAAGCTGCGGCCATCGAGTTCGATCTTGTCGCCGCCCTTGATGCTCATGCCGACCTGGGCGGTCTCGCCGTTGACCTTGACCAGGCCGTCGGCGATGCGCTGCTCGAGCGCGCGGCGCGAGCCCAGGCCCGCTTGCGCGAGGACCTTGTGCAGGCGTTCTTCCAGACGCGGCGCCTCGGCGGTGGCGCCGGCATCGCTGCCGCGCTTCAGTGAGAGCTTGCGGCGGTTTTCTTCAGTCATTTCTGTTGCTCCGGCCGGTCGTCTTCGGACTCGGCCTCAAATTCCGGAACGGTCGTCGTCTCGACGGCGTGTTGGTCTTGCTCGTGATCGTTCGCGTCCGCCGCGCGCTCGCCCGGCGCGGCTTCGGGGTCGTCCGAAAGGACGGTTGTATCGGTGTGGGTATCGCTATCGGTATCGCTGTCGGCGTCGACGCTGGTGTCGGCGCCAGCGTCGTCGGATTCGGTGTGGGCTTCGTCGCCGTCGAGGGTGTCGTCGGCGCCGTCGCTGGGGTCGCCCAATTCGGCGGACCCGGCGGACTCGGCGGATTCGGTGGAGTCGTCGATCGAATCGCTGTCATCGTCGCCGGCTTCGGCATCGTTGCTGGCTTCTTCGAGGCCGGCCTCGGCGTCGTTGCCGGTGGAGATACCGCCGGCGGCGATCGCCTCGCCGTCGAGCGGCAGCTGCGGTTCGAGCTCGCCGATGTCCTTGAGCTCCGACAGCGGCGGCAGTTCGTCCAGGCGCTTGAGGCCGAAGTAATCGAGGAAGGCCTTGGTGGTGCCGAACAGGGCCGGCTTGCCGGGCACGTCGCGGTGACCGACCACGCGGATCCACTCGCGTTCTTCCAGGGCCTTGATGATGTTGCTGCTGACCGCGACGCCGCGGACCTGTTCGATCTCGCCGCGGGTGATCGGCTGGCGGTAGGCGATCAGCGCCAGGGTCTCGAGGGTGGCGCGGGTGTAGCGGGTCTGGCGTTCGGTCCACAACCGCGCGACCCAGGCATGGACGTCGGCCTGGACCTGGAAGCGGAAGCCCGAGGCCAGCTCGACCAGTTCCACGCCGCGCTCGGCACAGCCCTCGCGCAGGGTTTCCAGCGCGGTCTCGACGCTGTCGGCCGGTGCCGGCTGGTCCTCGGGGAACAGGGCATGCAACTGCGCCAGCGTGAGCGGCTGGTTGGCCGCGAGCAAGGCGGCTTCGACGATGCGGGTGACGAGGAGTTGGTCCATGGAATGCGTCTGAATCGTTGCGTTGGCGATCGGCCCTGGAGCCTGTGCGGAATCGGTGCCTGGGTCGGTGGTCGACCGGTCTGCTCGGCCGATCTGGCTATGGCGGGAGCGGGCGAGGCGGGAACTGCGTATCGGGGCCATCACGGCCGCGTTCGCGGAACCCGGAGGCTGAGGTGCAGGAACGTTCGAGCGATGCGGTCCCGGCCCCTGCCGGGATCAAATCCACCCCGATCAAATCCGCCCCGGCGAGGCGGAACGACGGCGACAGCCGAGTCACGACAGCCAAGTCACAAAGCCCGGTCATCGTTGGCGGCGTCGTCGAACTCGCTGCTGAGTTCGATCTCGTCGGGGTCCTTCATCAGCGCCAACGACTTGACGTAGATCGGCGCCGGCGGGCGGCCCTCTTCGGGCTGCTCCTGGACGATCTCGATCAACTGTTCCTTGGCCAGGGTCAACAGGCCCAGGAACGTTACCACTATGCCGAGCCGGCCTTCTTCGACCGTGAACAGCGATTCGAAACGATGGAACACGCCATCGGACATGCGGGTCAGCAGTTCGCCCATGCGCTGGCGGACGCTCAAGGCATCGCGCTTGATCGCGTGCTGGGTGTAAAGCTCGGCGCGCTTGAACACGTCGTGCAGGGCCAGCAGCATCTCGCGCAGATCGACCGGCGGCGGCAGTTTGACCGAAGCCCGGTCCGGCACGTAAGCCTGCGCCGGGCTGGTGTCGCGGTCCTGGCGGGGCAGGGTGTCGATGTCCTCGGCCGCCTTCTTGAAACGCTCGTACTCCTGCAGTCGACGGACCAGCTCGGCGCGGGGGTCTTCTTCGATCCCTTCCTCGTTGGCCGCGCGCGGCAGCAGCATGCGCGACTTGATCTCGGCCAGGATCGCGGCCATCACCAGGTATTCGGCGGCCAGCTCGAAACGCATTTCGTGCATGGCCTGGATGTAGGTCACGTATTGCCGGGTGATCTCGGCGACCGGGATGTCGAGAATCTCCAGATTCTGACGGCGGATCAGGTACAGCAGCAGGTCGAGCGGGCCTTCGAACGCGTCCAGGATGACTTCGAGCGCGTCCGGCGGGATGTAGAGATCCTGCGGAATCTGCAGCACCGGCTGGCCGTGGACCATCGCCAGCGGCATTTCCTGCTGCTGAGGCGTCGTCGGGGCTGGGCTGGATTCGGTCGCGACGGGCGCGGGTTCGTTGCTCATTCGAAACCGGCCCCTCCGGGCCGTGGGCACTGCAGTTACGACGATGCTTGCGGCGCATGACCGCATCGAGAGCCGCGCCAGGTCGTGCAAGGACCGGGATCGAGCTTCCCTGCGGGTGCTACGGACCACTCTATAAAGGCGTGTGCTTTAGGCCCGAACGGCCCCGGCCTACGCGTCACGACAAGGCGTGGCGGCTGAGACGAAGGGGGTTGCGGGCGTGAGCCGGTGGTCTGCAGCTGTGCACTGGCGTACTGGCGCACCGATGGTGTGCGGGGAAGTACGGGTGCTGACGTGGCGACGGCGTGGATCCTGTCGCGACGGGCCGCTGCATCCGGCCTCGGGCAATTGACAGTTAGGGTAAGGGCTGGGGCGGGCAGTGTCCAGCGCCGGCATGAACGCCGGCCGGGTCGGGGCGCGGTGCCGGCCGGCCAACTCCGGGCCGGCCGGGGTCGCGGGCGCGACCCGGCTCGGGTTTGCCGATCGCCGCGACGGCCTGTGCGGGGCCTGTCGCCGGGCTGGACACCTAATTAGACTGGGCAGGCACAACTAATGGACTGGGGAATCGCAATGAACCAAGCAAGGAC
>NZ_CP013141.1:5747246-5751091 GCF_001442535.1 Lysobacter antibioticus
AAGCCGGCGCCGGGCGTGTCGCGCACCACCGCACCGGTCACCGACACCGGGCCGTTGTTGGTGACGCGCAAGGTGTATTGCGTGGTGGCGCCGCGCACGAGGGTGTCGTTGGCCTGGTCGTTGTCGCCGGCCAACGGTGTGTTGGTCTTGGTGATGACGAGGTCGGCGACCTGGGCGATGTTGGTGAAGGTGCAGACGATGGCGCTGCCCGATGCGGTCGCGGCGGCGTCGAGGCTCACGCTGCGGTTCGGCAAGTCGACGGTCGCATTGCCGCCGGCGCCGAGTCCGCTACAGGAAATGCCGCCGAGCAGATAACCGGCCGGCAGCGGCGCCTCGGTAACGGTGGTCGCGGTGCTCGCGGCGGTCAGCACCTGCACCGGGCCGGCCACACCGGTACCCGCGGTGACGGTGGTGATGTCGTGATTGGCGATGCCGTTGCTACCGCCGAACGAAAACGTGCCGACGCCGTTCTGGGTCACTTTCACCACCTGCAACGTAGGCAGCCGCGCATTGGTCGCGGTGCAGCTGATCTCGCTGAGGTTGGCGTTGGCGGTATTCGGCGTGGTCGGCGGCCCGACCGGTGCGCTGATCAGGCTGAAGAAGGTGCGGGTGGTGCCGGCGGCGCCGAGCGTCACCGCGGCGCCGGAGCGGTCGGTACAGGCGATGCTGGAGGTGTAATTGCTCAGGCTGGTGCCGGTGCCGGCGGTTTCGCTGACGGTGATGAGCGTGCCGAGCGGCACCGGCACCCAATCGGTGGTGCCGCCGTGGCCGACGTTCGACACGGCGCCGGTGTTGGTCTGCACCGCGGTCGCCGACGGCGGCACGACCGACAGATTGAACAAGCCCGGGTCCGACGTCGGCGCCAGCGCCTTGCTCAGGCGCACGCGCGGCAACAGGGTGATCGGGTAGTCCTCGACCTCGCCGCTGTCGGCCAGGCCGGTCGCGCTTTGCACCTGCGAGGTCGTGTAACCCAGGCGCAGGCGCGCATAGCTTTCGCCGGCGACATAGGTCGCGCCGGTCGGGACCGTCCAGTTCAAGGCGACGTTGCCGTTGCCGATCACGCCGGCGCAAGCGCGTTCGCCGGTTTCGAAGCTGCCGTTGCGATTGAAGTCGATCCAGCCGCACAACTGCGGCGACGCGCCGGCGACGGTCTGGAAGCCGGCCACCGGCACCGACAGGCTGTAGGTGCCGACGCCCACGATCGGCAGGGATGCGAAGGCGTTATCGGTATCGCCGGCGGCGTTGGTGCTGGCGCGCGGGCTGGTTGCCGGCGCCGGCGTGATGTAAGCCGTACCGTTCGGAATCGTCAACGGCAGGGTCGGGTCGATCGTCAGGCTGGCACCGAGAGTAAGGCCCGAATTGACGTGGCCGGCCATGCCGTAGCTGGTCGGCGCGTCGCTGAAGTCTTCGTCGACGGTGATCGTAACGGTGTAGCCATCCGCTCCCAGATCGCCGGGCGTGGCCGCAGTGGGGTTGCCGATGCCGATCCCGATCGGGATGGAAGTGAACGTGCCGTTGAGCTGCGCAGTGCCGCAACCCGAGGTGGTCGCCGGGTCGCCGCAAGCGACCGTGGGCGTATTGGACGAACCACGCAGGCGCGTATTGGCGAGGGTGGTGGTCAACAAACCGCCGATCACGGTCCAGGTCGAACCCGCGGGCGCGGTCATGAAGGTCGAGGAGAAACCGGCGCCGGCGCCGGTGCCGCCGAGGCGAGCGAAATGGAAGCGCGGGTTCACCACCGGACGGCTGAAACTATAGGTCAGCGTACCCATGGCCTGTTGCCCGCCTGCAGCCACGATGACCGGGGTGCCGGGGGTAAGGAAATTGAAGGTCTCGGAAACCAGGTCGATGCGCGGATCGTAGGCGGTGGGGGGATTACCGCCAAAAGACAGTCCGCCTGCGGTGATCGAGGTGGCCGTCGTCCCCGGCACCCCTCCGCTCGTGGCGGCGGTCAGCACCAGCCCGGAGATATAGGTCGTCTGGGTGCCCGTCGCCGTGTCGACGTCGGGGTTCTGTTCCGAAGCCAGCGCCGGTCCGGCCGCGACGACACCGACGATGGCAGCCGCCAGTGCGGCTCGAAGGCAGGCGATGCGGTTCCCGGTATGCCGGAATCCCGGATTCGAGCTCGCCTGGCCCGGATTGCGCACGCGCAAACGGTTCCCCATCGCTCCCCCTGTCCCCACCCGTGCCCGCCGGCAGTGCCCACTCGGCGAGCGGCACACCCTAATGGAACAACAAGCACAACACCTTGAAAGCTAAGCGCATGCAGGCTGCGTGTCAAAGCGCAAGTCAGGGGTGCAAGTCAGAGTTGCCAGACAGATTCGTCAGTCGGCTCAGGCGGCGCGCCTGAACGGACTGAATAGGGCGCCGCGGCGATCGCCGCCGGCAGCGCCATAGTCGCACCGAGCCCGGCCTTGCTCAGCGAGCAAAGCGTGGGCGCGGGTTTCGGTACCCTGCCGCTCGGAAGCGGTCTCGACCTTGACGTTCTCATGCAGCGTACTGCGGCTCTAGGGTGGAAGCAGGCTGCTAGAGGTCCGATCGCGCGCCGGCCACGCGCGGCCGGCTCTCAACCTCGGCGACGCTGCGCCGCCGGCTATGGCTGTCGCGTAGCGCGCTCGCTATGCGAATCTCACGGCCGGGGCAGGCCAGGCCCTGCCGTTCGCATGCTCGCGCAGTTCCGTACATTGCCCGGCGTGCAAGCCCGCTACAGCACCGTGCACGAGAAGCTGAGCGTTACCACCGCGCCCAGCGGTAAGGTACCCAGCGCCACACCGGCCGTCAGATCGCTCATCAGGATCGGACTCGGCGAAGACGGACAAGCTCCGGCGGTGGCACTGCTGCAGCTCACCGCATTGCCGGCCGGGCAGTTCAAGCCGGCGCCGGGCGTGTCGCGCACCACCGCACCGGTCACCGACACCGGGCCGTTGTTGGTGACGCGCAAGGTGTATTGCGTGGTGGCGCCGCGCACGAGGGTGTCGTTGGCCTGGTCGTTGTCGCCGGCCAACGGTGTGTTGGTCTTGGTGATGACGAGGTCGGCGACCTGGGCGATGTTGGTGAAGGTGCAGACGATGGCGCTGCCCGATGCGGTCGCGGCGGCGTCGAGGCTCACGCTGCGGTTCGGCAAGTCGACGGTCGCATTGCCGCCGGCGCCGAGTCCGCTACAGGAAATGCCGCCGAGCAGATAACCGGCCGGCAGCGGCGCCTCGGTAACGGTGGTCGCGGTGCTCGCGGCGGTCAGCACCTGCACCGGGCCGGCCACACCGGTACCCGCGGTGACGGTGGTGATGTCGTGATTGGCGATGCCGTTGCTACCGCCGAACGAAAACGTGCCGACGCCGTTCTGGGTCACTTTCACCACCTGCAACGTAGGCAGCCGCGCATTGGTCGCGATGCAGCTGATCTCGCTGAGGTTGGCGTTGGCGGTGTTCGGCGTGGTCGGCGGCCCGACCGGTGCGCTGACCATGCTGGAGAAAGTGCGGGTGGTGCCGGCGGCGCCGAGCGTCACCGTGGCGCCGGAGCGGTCGGTACAGGCGATGCTGGAGGTGTAATTGCTCAGGCTGGTGCCCGGTGCCGGCGGTTTCGCTGACGGTGATGAGCGTGCCGAGCGGCACCGGCACCCAATCGGTGGTGCCGCCGTGGCCGACGTTCGACACGGCGCCGGTGTTGGTCTGCACCGCGGTCGCCGACGGCGGCACGACCGACAGATTGAACAAGCCCGGGTCCGACGTCGGCGCCAGCGCCTTGCTCAGGCGCACGCGCGGCAACCAGGGTGAGTCGGGTAGTCCTCGACCTCGCCGCTGTCGGCCAGGCCGGTCGCGCTTTGCACCTGCGAGGTCGTGTAACCC
>NZ_CP013141.1:5751127-5754001 GCF_001442535.1 Lysobacter antibioticus
TCCGCGCCGCCCGCGTGCTCGGCCTGGGCGTGGCCGGCGTCGACCTGATCCGCTCGGTCCGCGGCCCCCTGGTGCTCGAGGTCAACGCCTCGCCGGGCCTGGAGGGCATCGAGGAGGCCAGCGGGGTCGACGTGGCCGGGGAAATCATCGAGCACGTGGCCGGCCAGCTGAAGCTGGGGACCGGGCGTCGCACCGCCACGAGACGCTGAACAGGCGTCCGGCCGGGCCCCGGAGCGGGTCGGCCGGGGAGAATGGCAAGCCTGGCAGGTCATCTGCCGGCGATCCGCCGAACGGTGTCTCCCCGGCGCGGAAGGGCCGGGCCCTCAAGATGACAACTTCAGGTTGCTATTAATTATTTTTTAACATCGTTTTTAACGACGGTTTAATCGAAATCCGCGTAGCGTTACCCGGACCGCAGCACTGCCGCTCCTCCAAGTCACGCTCCTCGTCAGAACGTTACGGATAGGGATCTGGTCGGAAGCAGGTTACGGTAATCGGGGCAATACCCTTTTGGCCCAGGCGCGGTGGCCCCGCGTCTGGGCCTTTGTTTTTTGCGGTCTTTTCCGGCGTTTTGCGTATGTTGGCGTTGCCGGGCGAGCCATGACCTTCGGCCTATGCCGGTGCCGCGGCGCTTGAACGGCGGCCCAGCCCCTGTTCACTTTTTCCGTTCACTTTACATACGCTCTGGCAGAATCGGTCGCTTGCCGCCGCTGCGCATCGCACAGCGGCCCACGAATCCGGAACCTCGGGCGTCTTAGCACGGTCGAACGCCAACCCACTGGGAAGAGCACATGCGCATACTCGTGATCGAAGACAACCAGGACATCGCCGCCAACCTCGGCGACTTCCTCGAAGACCGCGGCCACACGGTGGATTTCGCCGCCGACGGCATCACCGGACTGCACCTGGCGGTCGTGCACGACTTCGACGCCATCGTCCTCGATCTGAACCTGCCCGGTCTCGACGGCCTGGAAGTCTGCCGCAAGCTGCGCAACGAAGCGCGCAAGCAGACGCCGGTGCTGATGCTGACCGCGCGCGACAGCCTCGACAACAAGCTCGCCGGCTTCGATTCCGGCGCCGACGATTACCTGATCAAACCGTTCGCGCTGCAGGAAGTCGAGGTCCGCCTCAACGCCCTGTCGCGCCGCGGCCGCGGCGTGCAGACCCGCGTGCTCAACGCCGCCGACCTGGAGTACAACCTCGACACCCTGGAAGTGCGTCGCCAGGGCAAGCTGCTGCAGCTCAACCCGACCGCGCTGAAGATCCTGCAGGCGCTGATGGAAGCCTCGCCGGCGGTGGTCACCCGCCAGGAACTGGAAACCCGCGTGTGGGGCGAAGAACTGCCCGACTCCGACAGCCTGCGCGTGCACATCCACGGTTTGCGCGCGGTGGTCGACAAGCCGTTCGAGACGCCGTTGATCCAGACCCGCCACGGCATCGGCTATCGCATCGCAGCGCCCGAAAGCAACGGTTGACCGCGTGGCTGCAGAGGATCCTTCCGCGGCGCGGCTGAAGAAAAAGAAGCGCTACCGGCGGCGGTTGCGCAGCCGTATCGTCCTGTCCTTCGTACTGCTGGGTTTCGGCTTGACGGCGATGTTCGCGTTCGCCACCAATTGGACGCGGACGCGGGTCGAGAACGAGCTCGTCGCGGACGTGGTGAATCGCAACATCGACGAATACGCGCGGCAATATTACTCGGCGCCGAATTTGAAGCCCGAGGTGCCGTTCCAACAGATGTGGTTGCGCGTATACAAGAGCGACAGCTTCGAGAGAGTGCGCATCGAGCAGCCCGACTGGTACACCTTGCCCGACGGCATTCACAACATCCAGGGCAAGAACCCGGACGGCAGCCCGTTCTCGTACAAGCTCGGGGTGCGCAAGACGCCGACCGAATGGTTCTTCCTCGCCTACGACATGACCCAGGGCACGCTCAGCGAGGCGCAGTTCAATCGCGCGATCTACCTGTCGGTGCCGGTGTTCACCTTGTTCTCGCTGCTGGTCGGCCTGTGGGCGGCCTCGCGCGTGATGAGCCCGGTGTCGGAGCTGGCCAACCGGCTCAAGCGCTCCGGCCGCAGCGCGCAAGCCGAGGCGCTGGCCGCGCACTTCCCCGACGACGAAGTGGGCCAGCTCGCCGAGGCCCTGGACGATTACGCCGAGCGTCTGACCAACGTGGTCCAGCGCGACCGCGAGTTCAACGCCGACGTCAGCCATGAGTTGCGCACGCCGCTGGCGGTGATCAAGGGCGCGGTCGAGCTGTTGCTGTCGCGCCCGGACATCGAGGACAAGACTCGCAATCGATTGTTGCGTATTCAGCGCGCCGAGCAGCAATGCACCGACCTGATCAGCGCCTTGCTGCTGCTGTCGCGCAACGAGCGCGGGCACGGCGCCACCGACATCGCGCGGCTGTCCGAGCAACTGCTCGACGCCCACCGCGCCCAGCTCGGCGGCAAGCCGCTGACCCTGCGCATCGAAGGCGACGAGCAGGGCCTGGTCGTGGACGCTCCGGAAGCGGCGGTCGCGGTGGCGCTGGGCAACCTGATCGGCAATGCGGTCAAGTACACGACCCAGGGTGAGGTGGTGGTGCGCCTGCACCCGCGTTCGGTCGACGTCATCGATTCCGGCCCCGGCCTCAGCGCCGAAGATGCGGCCAAGCTGTTCGAGCGCGGCTACCGCGGCACCCATGCCGGCCACTCGCAGGGCGGCGGCATCGGCCTGTCGATCGTGCGCCGGCTGTGCGAACTGTACGGCTGGGACGTGCGGGTCAAACCCGGCGAGGCCAGGGGCGTGGTGGCGACGTTGACGTTCTGAGAGCCGGGATTGGTGATTCGGGATTCGGGATTGGCAAAGGCCAAGAGCTGAAACAAAAACGCCCGC
>NZ_CP013141.1:5754037-5756373 GCF_001442535.1 Lysobacter antibioticus
CGCGACCGGCGGCGCGGCAGGCGCGGCGGGTCGAGCGGCAGGAATCAGGGGGCTGGCATCGCTGGCAGCGGCCGGAGCGGACTCGGCGGCTTTGCTGACGCGCGGCTTACGCACGCGCTTTTCGGCGGTATCGCCAGCGTCGGGGGTCTTATCGGACAAGCGGAGGTTCCTCGCTAAGCGGCGAGCGCTCGCATCGGGCGAGCGGGACGTCAGGGACGTGGGTTGATAGATGGGTATCAGACGGGGTGCGGCGGGTGGGACGCGAGGTCCGACGCCGGGTGTTGCGAAACTAGCACTGCTGCCGCGTGGCGGCAAGCTTCCCGAGCCGGGCCGTTCACGTTACCGGGCAAGGCCCGGAGCGCTTGCGCCCGCGCGGGGCGGGCGTAAGCGAGGCGGCTTCACATGGCGGGCCGCTTCAGATGGCCTTGTCGATCATCTGGGTCAGCAGCGACTTGATGTTCGGCGGCGCGCCGAGCTGGCTCGAATGGACCTGGCCGTCCTTGAACATCAACAGCATGGGGATGCTGCGCACGTTGTAGCGAACGCCCAGCGCCGGGAATTCCTGGACGTCGACCTTGACCACCTTGGCCTTGCCTTCGTACTGGTCGGCCAGCTGTTCGACGATCGGGCCGATGGCCTTGCACGGGCCGCACCAGGGGGCCCAGAAATCGACGAGGACGGGTTCGGACGACTGCAGCACGGTGGCGTCGAAGTCGGAATCGCCAGCATGCAGAACTTTTTCGCTCACGGGGGTCTCCTGCGGGGGTACTCGCCCGTACGGAACGGGCTATTCTTGAACGGAACCCCGGGCGGGCCATGCCGGGCGGGGGCTTACGCTAAACTGGGGCGTTACGCGGCACCTTCAAGGGCTGCGCCACGGTCTCATCGAGCCTGCCTTCAGAGTTCAACTCGGGCGCCGGCTCGGCCCCGGCAGTCTGCTTCGCCGACGCCACCCACGCAAGCGACCACCTACTGCGCCCAGTGCGCGCGGATCTCTGAGAAGCATGAGCGACAAGCCTTTAACCGATATCACCTTTTCTTCGTTCGACCTGCACCCGAGCCTGTTGGCCGGCCTCGAGGCCGCCGGGTTTTCGCGCTGCACGCCGATCCAGGCGCTGACCCTGCCGCTGGCGCTGACCGGGCGCGACGTCGCCGGCCAGGCCCAGACCGGCACCGGCAAGACCCTCGCCTTCCTGGTCGCGGTGATCAACCGCCTGCTGACCCGCCCGGCCCTGGCCGAGCGCAAGCCCGAAGACCCGCGCGCGCTGATCCTGGCGCCGACCCGCGAGCTCGCGATCCAGATCCACAAGGACGCGGTCAAGTTCGGCTCCGACCTGGGCCTGAAGTTCGCCCTGGTCTACGGTGGCGTCGACTACGACAAGCAGCGCGAGCTGCTGCAGAAGGGCGCCGACGTCATCATCGCCACGCCCGGCCGCCTGATCGACTACGTCAAGCAGCACAAGGTCGTGTCGTTGCACGCCTGCGAGATCTGCGTGCTCGACGAAGCCGATCGCATGTTCGACCTGGGCTTCATCAAGGACATCCGCTTCCTGCTGCGGCGCATGCCGATCCGCACCGAGCGCCAGACCCTGCTGTTCTCGGCGACCTTGAGCCATCGCGTGCTCGAGCTGGCCTATGAGCACATGAACGAGCCCGAGAAGGTCGTCGTCGAGACCGAGTTCATCACCGCCGCCAAGGTCCGCCAGAAGGTCTACTTCCCGGCCGACGAGGAAAAGGTGCCGCTGTTGCTGGGCCTGTTGTCGCGCAGCGAAGGCGCGCGGACGATGGTGTTCGTCAACACCAAGGCCTGGGTCGAGCGCGTCGCGCGTTCGCTCGAGCGCGGCGGCTACCGGGTCGGCGTGCTGTCGGGCGACGTGCCGCAGAAGAAGCGCGAGTCGCTGCTCAACAAGTTCCAGAAGGGCCAGCTCGAAATCCTGGTCGCCACCGACGTCGCCGCGCGCGGCCTGCACATCGACGGCGTCAGTCACGTCTACAACTACGACCTGCCGTTCGATGCCGAGGACTACGTCCACCGCATCGGCCGCACCGCGCGCCTGGGCGCCGAGGGCGATGCGATCAGCTTCGCCTGCGAGCGCTATGCCATGAGCCTGCCCGACATCGAGGCCTACATCGAGCAGAAGCTGCCGACCGCGCCGGTCGATGCGGAACTGCTGATCGCCCTGCCGCGCACGCCGCGCGAGATTCCGGCGGCCGAGGAAGGCGAAGAGAACGAGAGCATCGGTTCGATCTTCAAGGAAGCGCGCGAACAGCGCGCCGCCGACGAACAGCGCCGTGGCGGCGGCCCCGGCGGCCGCAGCGGCAGCCGCAGCGGTTCC
>NZ_CP013141.1:5756409-5758010 GCF_001442535.1 Lysobacter antibioticus
AGCCAAGTGGAGGTGGCCGCCGGGCCGCGCGCCGAAGATCTGCTGGCCGGCTGCGCCGCGCTCGCCGGCCACGAGCCCCCCGAGCGGCCGCCGACGCCGTCCTGATCGCGTCAAGGCAGTCTTGATGCACCGATCCGGTAGCATGGCCGGGCCATGAACACCCCCCTCGATACCGTGTCCACGACTCCCGCATCCCCCGCTCCCGCATCGCCGACGCCGCGTCGCGGCTCCAACGGCTGGCTCTGGCTGCTCATCGTGCTGCTGATCGCCGGCGGCGGCGCCTGGTACGGCTGGCAGCAATGGCAGAACCGGCAGGCGCAGGACCGCGCCGCCGAAGCCGATGCCGGCCAGCGCCTGGAAGCGCTCGGTGAGCGCCTGGACACGATCCGCACCAACCAGGAAGCGCAGAACCGCCGCATCGCCCAGGCCGACACCACCAACCGGGTGCTGCGCGACGAACTGCACGGCATCGGCCAGCGCGCGGCGCTGATCGAGGACAGCGTCTCCAAGCTCGCCGACCCCGACCGCCACGGCGCCCAGGCCATGCGCCTGGACGAAACCGAACTGCTGCTGACCCTGGGCCAGCAGCGCCTGCAGATCGCCGGCGACCTGGAAGGCGCGCGCCGCGCCTATGCCCTGGCCGGCGGCGTCCTCGACGGTGTCGACGACCCGGCCTATCTGAGCCTGCGCCAGACCCTGCTGCAGGAAACCGCCGCACTCAAGGAGCTCGGCATCGAACCGCGGGTGCAGGCGATGGCCAAGCTGGATGCGTTGGCGCAGAACCTGAGCCTGCCGCCGGAGCGCCCGAGCGCGGCCGCGCCCACCCTGGCGCCGTGGTGGCGCCGCGCCTTCGGCACTCTGATCGAGACCCGCCCGGTCGACCGTACCGTCGCCACCCACCCCAGCGACCGCGCCGCCGCGCTCGCCGGCCTGCAACTGGAAATCTCGCTGGCGCGCGCCGCCGCCGAACGGCGCGATGCCGACGGCTATCGCACCGCGCTCAAGCGCGCCGAAAGCTGGGTGCGGCGCCTGTCGGCGCCTTCGCCGTCCCAGGACCGGCAACTCGCGCAGTTGCGCGAACTGGCCGCGCTGCCGCTTTCACTGTCGGTTCCTACCCTGGGCACGACACTGCAGCAGTTGCGCCAGTTGCGCACGGCCCAATGAACCGGCCGGGCCGCCGACACCTGATCCGGATGCTGGCGCGATAAGGAGGTGCCGCACATGAATCTGTTCCGCAATCTGTTGTTCTGGATCGTCCTGGCCCTGGTCGGCGCGCTCGTCGCGCAGTTGCTGGTGCAGGACCCCGGCCACGTCGTGGTCACCTACGGCGGCATCGACTACGTCACCAACCTGCCGAAGGCCCTGCTGATCCTGATCGGCGGCCTGCTCGCGCTGTGGCTGGTGTGGAAAGTGATCAGCCTGCCCTTCGTGGCGATGCGCCGGCATCGCAAGAAGCAGGCGCGCGCACGCCTCATCGACGGTCTCGAAGCTTTGCATCAAGGCCATTGGACCCGCGCCGAGAAATCCCTCGGCCAGGCCGCGCGCAGCCGCGACGTGGCCGCGATCGCCGAAGTCGCCGCCGCACGCTCGGCCAGCGCGCG
>NZ_CP013141.1:5758046-5759426 GCF_001442535.1 Lysobacter antibioticus
GCAGCCCGGCTCAACCACCGGAGCCGGACCGACCGGAGCAACGGGTTCCGGACCCAGCGGCACCACGATGCCGACCGAAGCCAGCACGTCGCCGAACCAGTCTTCCTGCGGAGCGTTGACGCTGCTGTCGTCGAAATCGGCGCGGTAGGCGAGTTCGGTACGGATACCGACGCGGCCCAGGTCGCCCTGGATACCGACGCCGACCTTGGCGGCGAAGTTGCCGTCCTTACGGTCAGCCGGCGACAGCACCGACGGGATCAGGTATTCCTCTTCCGAACGCTGGTAGCCCAGGCCCATCAGCAGGTAGGGGTTCCAGTTGCGGCCGTCGGTGACGAAGTGGCGGCGCAGGTCCAGCGAGATGCCGTACTGGCTCCAGTTGGCGTCCTGGTTGTCGTCGAACTTCGGGTTCTGGTAGTTCAGCTCACCGTCGAGCGACCAGTTCTTGCTCAGGAACTTGCCCAGGCCGATCGCACCGAACGGAGCATTGCGGGTGCCGCGGTCGTTGTCCTGGATGTTCATGCCGGCAGCGCCGGTCAGGTACCAGCGGTCGTCGAAATCTTGCGCACTGGCCGCCTGCGAAAAGGCCAAGCCCGCCAGCAGTGCGGTGCTCAACATACGGATCTTCATATCTAACTCCTTCAGATCGATCGGAACGGGGGGTGATCGGGACTGTTTGATCGGGACAGTCTTATGCGGCGCTGACTCCTGTGACAGAGACACGCTCAGCACTGGCAGGGCCGGCGCCGCGGTCACTGGCGGGGGCGATCATACACTGTCAACGCGTTTGTTAATACCACTTAACGTAGTTCAGCCCAGTGAAGCCAGGTTCGTTAATTAACGTTTTCGGCAGCGGGTATGCCCGCCCTTGCGCGGATGCGCCGACGAACGGTCGGTGTTTAGAAACAAACTGAGCCGTCGGTCGGATTTTCCGCAACGGCCGGGCAGCGACGCCCGAATACAAAAAACGAAGCCCGGCACAAGGCCGGGCTTCGGATGTTGCAGTGCGGGTTCCGAAGAACCCGCGGGTATCGCTTAGTTCTGGACGTTCAGCTCGGTGCGACGGTTCTTCGCACGGCCTTCCGGATTGTCCGAACCGTCTTCGTTGGTGTTCGGAGCGATCGGACGGCTTTCGCCGTAACCCACCGGACCCACCAGACGGCCAGCGTCCACGCCATTGCTGGTCAGGTAGTCGTACGCAGCCTTCGCGCGACGCTCCGACAGCTTCTGGTTGTACGCATCGGTGCCCTTCGAGTCGGTGTGACCGGCAACCTCGACCTTCAGGTCGGGGTAACGCTTCAGGATCTCAGCCGCTTCGTTCAGGATCGCCACCGCGTCAGGACGCAGCGTGGCCTTGTCGAAGTCGAAGTTGACGCCCTTCAG
>NZ_CP013141.1:5759462-5760823 GCF_001442535.1 Lysobacter antibioticus
CGGCGGGGGCGCCGTCGGCCGGGGTTGCGGTCGCAGCGTCGGCGGTGGCCGGGGCGGCGGTGTCGGCCGGGGCCGCGGTTTCGGTCTTGGTGCAGGCGGCGAGTGCGAACAACGCGCTCAGCACCAGCGGATAGCGGGACAACGAAGCCAGACGCGAATTCATCAGGGAAATCTCCGCAATACGTTCAAAGGATGGTGGGCATCGGCGCCGGGCTTAAGCGCTCGGTCGCGATGCCGACAGGAGCGGCGTTCAGAATAACGGCCGCGGCAGGGAAGGGGGAGTGCAGGGTTCGGCCGGGATCCGGAAGGGGCGAGCCGCGATGGCTGATCGCGCCTCCCGAATCACCGCCGTAGTAGCGGTCAGCGCTTGCCAGCGCGCTCGCGCGCGACCAGATGATCGGCGACGCGCAGCATGTCGTCGAAGCCCTTCTGGGTGGTCACGCGGTACTTGCCGGCGACCACCAGCGACGGCGTGCCGTCGACGCCTGCGGCCATGATGAAGGCCTTGGCGCGCTCCATCGCCTTGGCGGTGGCCGGGCCGGTCATCGCCGCGGCGAAAGCCTGGCGGTCTGCGCCGTGCTGGGCGTAGAAGCCGGCGATCTCGTCGGTCGAGGCGTTCTGGATCGGCAGGCGGTGCTGCTCGTGCAGGGCGCTGAACATGGCCTCGTGGGTCTTGCCGAGCAGCTTCATCGACTGCGCGGTGTAGAAGGCCTGCGCATACGGGTTCCAGTAACCGCCGAACGGAGCGGCCAGCGGCACGAAGTTGACGTCGGCCGGCTGTTTGGCGCGCCAGGCGGCGACCTGCGGCTCGAAGTGGGCGCAGTGCGGGCAGGTGTAGCCGAACACCTCGACGACTTCCACCTTGCCCTTGACCGCGGCGAACGGCTTGCCGCCTTCGATCTCGACGTAGTCGACGCCGGCTTCCGGCGCCGGGCCCGCGGGCGCGGCCGTCTTGGGCGCGGCGAACGCGGCGAACGGAAGCACTGCGAGCAGGAACAGGGAGGCCAGGCGTGGATTCATCGGAAAGTCTCGTCGGTGGCGGAATGAACGGGCGTGAAGCTTGCGCCCTCCGGCGACGGCCGGCCGGGCATAAAAAACGCCGGCATCAAGGATAGCGGCCGGCGTCTTCAACAGGAGTATCGGTACGACCCCGGTGTGCGATAGAAGTTCCACTGCCGCGACGAGCGGTGACGGCGGTCACCTTCTGCGCGGCGCCGGTCGGTGAGGCGTCAACGAAAAACGCCGGCCTGTCGCCAGGCCGGCGTTTGTCTGCATCGCGTTGGCGCCAGGCTCAGCCGTGGGTGGGCTGGGCCGGTGCGGCCGCCGGAGCGGCCGGAGCCGCGGCCGGCGTTGCCGCCGGA
>NZ_CP013141.1:5760859-5762155 GCF_001442535.1 Lysobacter antibioticus
CTGACGCCGCGAGCGAGAGCACCGCGGCCGCGCCGGCGCCCGCAGCGCACGTCCCGCAGCGGCGCACGCCGGTGGCGCTGCGCCTGGAGCAGACCATGGCCAACGGGGTGACGCCGTCGCGCACCGTGTTCGGCCTCTACCGCCACTTCGGCTGCTGGTGGATCCGCGGCGGCTGAGCGTTCCGGCCGACTCCGCACGGGCTTCCATACGCCGCTCGATTGGGCCTGAACCGGGCAGGCAGGGCACAATAGGGGTTTCCCCACCCACCACGGAAGCCGACGATGCAATACCCCGAATGGATCTGGCACAACGGTGCGATCAAGCGCTGGGCCGAAGCAACCACCCACGTCATGTCGCACGCGCTGCACTACGGTTCGTCCGTATTCGAGGGCATTCGCACCTACGACACGCCGCAGGGCCCGGTCATCTTCCGCCTCAACGACCACAACACGCGGTTGTTCGCCTCGGCCAAGATCTACGACATGGGCATCCCGTACTCGGTCGAGCAGATCAACCAGGCCTGTCATGAAGTGATCAAGGCCAACGGCCACACCACCGACTATCTGCGTCCGGTCGCCTACCGCGGTCTCGGCGGCTTCGGCCTGTCGGCCGACACCCCGACCGACGTCGCCGTGGCGACCTGGAAGATGGGCCAGTACCTCGGCGCCAGCGTGCTCGAAGAAGGCATCGACGCCTGCGTGTCGAGCTGGCAGCGCTTCGCCCCGAACACCATCCCGGCCGGCGCCAAGGCCGGCGGCAACTACCTGTCCGGCCAGTTGGTCGCGCGCGAGGCGCGTCGCCTGGGCTTCGGCGAAGGCATCGCCCTGGCTTCCACGGGCCTGCTCTCGGAAGGCGCGGGCGAAAACCTGTTCCTGGTGTTCAATGGCGCCCTCCACACCACGCCGGTCAGCGCCGCCCTGCTCAACGGCCTGACCCGCAACACCATCATCACCCTCGCCCGCGATGTCGGCATCGAAGTGATCGAACGCGACCTGCCGCGCGAATACCTGTACCTGTGCGACGAGTTGTTCATGTGCGGCACCGCCGCCGAGATCACCCCGATCCGTTCGGTCGACGGCCGCCAGGTCGGCAGCGGCCGCCGCGGCCCGGTCACCGAGCGTATCCAGGAACTGTTCTTCGGCCTGTTCAACGGCAAGACGGCGGATAAGTACGGCTGGCTCGAGCCCGTCAGCTGAGCTGACGGGCCGGGATGGGTGATTGGGGATTTGGGATTCGTAGAGCCGCTCACCGCGAGCCCGAAGCTTCATCACCACCCGACAGAAACAAAAACGCCGC
>NZ_CP013141.1:5762191-5762731 GCF_001442535.1 Lysobacter antibioticus
GCGTCAGCAGGGCAACGGCGAGAATCGTGGTGCAGCGCTTCTTTGCAGACAGCATGGAGGTTCCTGAGGCGGAGTCGCCGGTGAGGTGATGGCTGACGGTGTGTCCTGCGGTGTCGCATCCAGCGGGCCTGGGATGCATCGCGCGGCTGCAAGGTTTAAGCCCGCATCGAACACCGGCATGGCGACGCGCGGCTGGCAGGAACCCGCAGAGCGCACCTGGATCTGTGCGCAAACCGCACAGCTGCTGTTCGGAAAGACGCCTGGGCATTCGCCCGCGGATCTTCATCATGGCGCCTCCACCACAACGAGGCTTCCCGGATGCGAATTTCCTCTCTGATCGGATTTGCGACGCTCGGCATCGCCGGGCTCGGCGGCATCGACGCGCAGGCGTCGAAACCGGCCCCCCACCCCACCATCCGCGCCATGGCCGGGGCCACGCCGGTGTCGGCACTGCAGGCCGGCAAGACCGCCCTGCTCGTCATCGATTTCCAGAACGAGTACTTCCCCGGCGGACGCATGCCGATCGCCGATGCCGATTCG
>NZ_CP013141.1:5762767-5763261 GCF_001442535.1 Lysobacter antibioticus
CCCATGTCCGGCGTAGAAAAGCACGAAGGTGTCCTCGGGCTTCAAGGACTCCTGCATGATCGCCAAGTGCTCGACGATGCGCTGCCGGGTGGCGTTCTCATCCAGCAAAATCGTCACGACGTAGCCCTGTCGCGCGAGGCTGTCAGCCAGGGCTAGTGCGTCATCGGCTGCATAGTTGAGCTTTGCCACGTCCTGTTCGGCGTAATCATCGATTCCCACGAGCAAGGCATACCGCTGCGATGCGGGTTGGGCGCCGACGCCTTCCGCGAACGCGCATGCGGCCACCAGGAAGAACGTCGCGCCGATCAATCTGTTCATTGCGGGCCTCCGGATTGCAAGGCAGTGCGCAACAGGTTGGACAGATCCTGCGCCAGCAATGCCGCGCGTACTTCACCAGCACGCCGATCCGGGTCGTTTCCAGCGACGAACTCGTCCAGCGCCACCTGCACCTCTTCGCTGTTGGTGTAATGGAACATCACCTCCGTCTCGAAGCG
>NZ_CP013141.1:5763297-5763751 GCF_001442535.1 Lysobacter antibioticus
GGTTTGCGGGTGATGATCGAGACCGCGCCGGCGGCGGTGTTGCGGCCGAACAGGGTGCCCTGCGGGCCCTTCAGCACTTCGATACGCTCGACGTCGGTGAACGGCAACAACACGCCGCCGCCACGCCCGGCGTACACACCGTCGACGTAGACGCCGACCGCCGGGTCGGTGCCGATGCCGAAGTCGTCGGTGCTGATGCCGCGCAACTGGAAGCCCGGCTGGGTCGGCTGCTGGCTGTCGACCACCAGGCCCGGCACGAAGCTGTCGAGATCGCCCATGTCCTGCGCGGCGATATCGTCGATGAGCTCGTCGGTCACCACCTGCAGGGCGATCGGGACGTCCTGCAGTTCCTGTTCGCGACTCTGCGCGGTGACGGTGATCTTCTCCAGTTCCTTCGGCGCCGTCTCCTGGGCATAGGCGACCGGCGCGGCCAGGACGAAGGCGCCGCCGCAAA
>NZ_CP013141.1:5763787-5764188 GCF_001442535.1 Lysobacter antibioticus
AAACTGCTCAAGGTAGCGATCGGTAGCCTTGACCAGGCTGCCCTTGTTTGCGCGCGACACGAAGCGTTGCTTGTCGATACGCCCCAGCAGGCCTTGGTATTCCACGATTTCGGACGCCGCGTCCGCGGATGCTCCAGGCGCCTCGGCTGCGGACAGGGCTTTGTGTAGAAGTCGCTCGGCAGCATCGAGCCCGGAGAGGTCAATCAGTGCCTGAGCGTGGTGTTTGGCGATTGTCGGATCCAAGCCGACGCACGAGTACCAAGCCTCGCCCAAGCGTTGCGCATGGTAGAAATGGCGGTGCGCGTTCAGCGCGCGCATCGCATGCCTTAGTTCGTCGACAGTACGGCGCCGTTGGCCGTTTCCACATGAGGCGATAAGCAGATCCACCGCCGCTGCGAGCT
>NZ_CP013141.1:5764224-5764621 GCF_001442535.1 Lysobacter antibioticus
CGGCGAGTTCTTCGCTGTTGCCACAGCGCTCGATCTTGAGCTGCAGGAAATAACCGCGCAGCCCCAGATGCTCGCGCACGGTTTCGGTCATCAAGGTGTACAAGGTCTGGTAACGCTGCGCGGCATCGGCCGGCGAAACCGGCGGCGGCACCACCGCGGCGAAGGCGATGCCGGGCGTCGGCGCATGCGCGGTCATCGTCGCGGCCACGGCCGCCGACGAGGCGATCAGCCCCATCCTTTCCAATTGCTCCAACGCATCGGTCGGGCCGTGCAGGCTCGCAATCAGATCGCGCAGGTGGCGCACGCTGCGATCGCCGTCGACGATCAGCAGGATCGAACGCAAGACCGGCGGCAATTTGCGCGAGCGGTTCTGGATTTCGTCTCGACCGTCGTTGGT
>NZ_CP013141.1:5764657-5764909 GCF_001442535.1 Lysobacter antibioticus
CTTGCCGCCGGCCGGACGCGCATTGCTGCGCGGACGTTCGCCGCCGTAAGGATTGAAGCTGCCGGGGTTGGCGTGGTCGGACGGGAAGCTCGGCGCATTGCCGGGGTGACCATAGGGGCGCGGAGCGCGCTGGCCCTGGCCTTGACCCTGACCTTGGCCGCCGCTGCTGCGGCGCTCGCCGCCGTAGGGCGTGTTGCCGTTGCGTTCGCCGCCGAAGCCGCCGCCACCGGGGCCGCCGCCGTGCGGACGGCC
>NZ_CP013141.1:5764945-5765140 GCF_001442535.1 Lysobacter antibioticus
CGCCAGCATCGCCGCCGGCCGCGACGCCGACCGACGCGAGCGCAACTGCGAGTCCGGCGACGTCCGTTACGCCGGCCACGCCTGTCGATCCGAGCGCGCCGGCTGCAACGGCCACGCCCGCCGCTGCCGCACCCTCGGCAGCGCCGTCGGCACCGGCAGCACCAGCAGCACCAGCAGCAGCGGGAACAACGTCGC